>NZ_JBEYZK010000010.1:0-319915 GCF_040646035.1 Streptomyces sp. NPDC046465 | reverse complement strand
GTGGAGCGGTGGATCGACCGCCCCCGGCACATCGAGATCCAGGTCCTCGCCGACGGCCACGGGCACGTGGTGCACCTCGGCGAGCGCGAGTGCTCCCTCCAGCGCCGCCACCAAAAGATCATCGAGGAGGCGCCCAGCGTCCTGCTCGACGAGGCCACGCGCGCGGCGATGGGCGCCGCCGCCGCCCAGGCCGCCCGCAGCTGCGGCTACGCGGGCGCGGGCACCGTGGAGTTCATCGTCCCCGGCTCCGACCCCTCCGCCTACTACTTCATGGAGATGAACACCCGCCTGCAGGTCGAACACCCCGTCACCGAACTCATCACCGGCCTCGACCTGGTCGAGTGGCAGCTGCGGGTGGCGGCGGGCGAGGAACTGCCGTTCGCCCAGGACGACATCACCCTCACCGGGCACGCCATCGAGGCCCGCATCTGCGCCGAAGACCCCGCCCGGGGCTTTCTGCCCTCCGGCGGCACCATCCTCGCCCTGCACGAGCCGCACGGCCACGGCGTGCGCACCGACTCCGGCCTGAGCGAGGGCACGGAGGTCGGCAGCCTCTACGACCCGATGCTCTCCAAGGTCATCGCGTACGGCCCCGACCGCGCCACCGCCCTGCGCAAGCTGCGCGCCGCCCTCGCCGACACGGTCACCCTCGGCGTGCCCACCAACGCGGGCTTCCTGCGCAGGCTCCTCGCCCACCCGGCCGTCGTCGCGGGCGACCTGGACACCGGCCTGGTGGAGCGCGAGGCGGACGGCCTCGTCCCGGACGGCGTGCCCGACGAGGTGTACGAGGCGGCGGCCGCCGTCCGCGAGGACGCCCTCAAACCCACCGGCCAGGGCTGGCGGGACCCCTTCTCCACCCCCAGCGGCTGGCGGCTGGGCGGCACCCCCACCCCCCTCACCCACTGGCTCAAGGCGCCGGGACTCGACCCCGTCCCCCACCGCCTGCACGACCCCGCCCCCACCGTCACCCCCGACCACGTGCGCGTCACCCTCGACGGCACCCTGCACACCTTCCACCGCGCGGGCGACTGGCTCGGCCGCGACGGCGACGCCTGGCACATCCAGGACCACGACCCGGTGGCCGCTTCCCTGACCGGCGCGGCGCACGCGGGGGCCGACGCCCTCACCGCGCCCATGCCCGGCACCGTCACCGTCGTCAAGGTCTCCCCCGGCGACACAGTCACCGCAGGCCAGAGCCTGCTCGTCGTCGAAGCCATGAAGATGGAGCACGTCATCTCCGCCCCCCACACCGGCACCGTCACCGAACTCGACGTCACCCCCGGCACCACCGTCGCCATGGACCAGATCCTCGCCGTCGTCACCCCCGAGGAGGAGCAGGAATGACCGGCACCGATCCGACGGCCGCGCGGGACGAGCCGCTGGAGCTGGCGGAGGCTCCGCTCCCCATGGTCGTGCCGACCCGGGACCTGCCCGCCCGCGTCCGCATCCACGAGGTCGGCGCCCGTGACGGCCTGCAGAACGAGAAGACGGTCGTTCCCACCGAGATCAAGGCGGAGTTCATCCACCGCCTCGCGGACGCGGGCCTCACCACCGTCGAGGCGACCAGTTTCGTGCACCCCAAGTGGGTGCCCCAACTGGCCGACGCCGAGCAGCTGTTCCCGCTCCTCGGCGACCTCCAGGGCGTGCACCTGCCGGTCCTCGTGCCGAACGAACGCGGTCTGGACCGCGCCCTCGCGCTCGGCGCGCACCGCGTCGGCGTCTTCGCCAGCGCCACCGAGTCGTTCGCCAAGGCCAACCTCAACCGCACGGTGGACGAGGCCCTCGCGATGTTCGCCCCGGTGGTCGCCCGCGCCCGCGAGCAGGGCGTGCACGTCCGCGGCTATCTCTCGATGTGCTTCGGCGACCCCTGGGAGGGCGCCGTGCCGATCTCCAGGGTCGTCCGCGTCTGCCGCGCCCTGCTCGACATGGGCTGCGACGAGCTGAGCCTCGGCGACACCATCGGGGTGGCCACGCCGGGCCACGTCTCCGCGATGCTCGCCGCGCTCAACGCGGTACAGGTGCCGACCGAGCGCATCGGCGTCCACTTCCACGACACGTACGGCCAGGCGCTCACCAACACCCTCGCCGCGCTGCAGCACGGCGTGACGACGGTGGACGCGTCCGCGGGCGGCCTCGGCGGCTGCCCGTACGCGAGGAGCGCCACCGGCAACCTCGCCACCGAAGACCTCGTCTGGATGCTGCACGGCCTCGGCATCGACACCGGGGTCGACCTCGTCCGTCTCAGCGCCACAAGCGCCTGGATGGCCGACCAGTTGGGCCGGCCCAGCCCGTCCCGCACCGTCCGTGCCCTCACGGCCCGCTCCCACGACGAGCCGGCCGACTCCGAGCAGACCGCCTCCCACCAGGAGCAGTGAAGAACGATGGACCACCGTCTGAGCCCCGAGCACGAGGAACTGCGCCGTACGGTCGAGGCGTTCGCCCACGACGTCGTCGCCCCCAAGATCGGCGACTTCTACGAGCGGCACGAGTTCCCCTACGAGATCGTCCGTGAGATGGGCCGCATGGGCCTGTTCGGCCTGCCCTTCCCCGAGGAGTACGGCGGAATGGGCGGCGACTACTTCGCGCTCGGCATCGCCCTTGAGGAGCTCGCCCGCGTCGACTCGTCCGTGGCGATCACCCTGGAGGCGGGCGTCTCGCTGGGCGCCATGCCGATCCACCTCTTCGGTACGGATGAGCAGAAGCGCGAGTGGCTGCCGCGGCTGTGCGCGGGTGAGGTCCTCGGCGCGTTCGGCCTGACCGAGCCGGACGGCGGTTCGGACGCGGGCGGCACGCGGACGACGGCGGTGCGCGACGGCGACGACTGGGTGATCAACGGCTCCAAGTGCTTCATCACCAACTCCGGCACGGACATCACGGGCCTGGTCACGGTCACCGCAGTCACCGGCCGCAAGGAGGACGGGCGCCCGCTGATCTCCTCCATCATCGTGCCGTCCGGGACGCCCGGCTTCACGGTGGCGGCGCCCTACTCGAAGGTGGGGTGGAACGCCTCGGACACCCGTGAGCTGTCCTTCGCCGACGTCCGGGTGCCCGCCGCGAACCTGCTGGGCCAGGAGGGCCGCGGGTACGCGCAGTTCCTGCACATCCTCGACGAGGGCCGCGTTGCGATCTCCGCGCTCGCCACCGGGCTCGCCCAGGGCTGTGTGGACGAGTCCGTGAAGTACGCCAAGGAGCGGCACGCCTTCGGCAAGCCGATCGGCGCGAACCAGGCCATCCAGTTCAAGCTCGCCGACATGGAGATGCGGGCGCACATGGCCCGGGTCGGCTGGCACGACGCGGCGTCGCGCCTGGTCGCGGGCGAGCCCTTCAAGAAGCAGGCGGCCATCGCCAAGCTCTACTCGTCGACGGTCGCCGTCGACAACGCCCGCGAGGCCACGCAGATCCACGGCGGGTACGGCTTCATGAACGAGTACCCGGTGGCGCGCATGTGGCGGGACTCCAAGATCCTGGAGATCGGCGAGGGCACGAGCGAGGTGCAGCGCATGCTGATCGCGAGGGAGCTGGGCTTCGCGGGCTGAGGCCGCGCGGCGGACGTGAGGCGGACGCGAGGCGGACGTGAGGCGGACGTGGCGCGGACGTGACGCGAGGGGCCGCTGGATCCGGAGTTAGCTTAGGTTAGCCTAAGCTCTAGTTCCGGCCAGCGGCCCGTCGCCGTACGTCCACGAAAGCAGAGACCCTCATGCCCCAGGCCCGCTTCCCCCAGCCCTCCCGTCGCGGCATCCTCGCCGCCGGTGGCGCCCTCGGCCTCACCGCCGCCCTGGCGGCCTGCGGCAGCGAGAAGAAGGACGGGTCCGGCAAGACCGAGGGCGGCGGCAAGACCGGGCCCTGGAGCTTCAAGGACGACCGCGGCACGACCGCGAAGCGGGACGCGACGCCGAAGAACATCGTGGCGTTCACCGGCGTCGCCGCCGCCCTGTTCGACTACGGCATCGAGTGCAAGGGCGTCTTCGGCCCGACGACGACCGGCGGCGGCAAGCCCGACGTCCAGGCCGGCGACATGGACGTCAGCAAGCTGACGGTCATCGGCAACGCGTGGGGCCAGTTCAACATCGAGAAGTACGCGGCCCTCGCCCCGGACGTGCTGATCTCCACGATGTTCGACGACAAGGGCACCCTCTGGTACGTCCCCGAGGAGAGCAAGGACAAGATCCTCAAGTTCGCCCCCAGCGTCGGCATCAGCGTGTACGACCGCCAGTTGACCCACCCGTTGCAGCGCATCCAGGCCCTCGCCGAGTCGCTCGGCGCTGACGTGAAGTCCGACAAGGTCGTCAAGGCGAAGAAGCGCTTCGAGGACGCGTCCGAGCGGCTGCGCAAGGTCGCCAAGGCGCACAAGGACATCAAGGTCCTCGTCGGCTCCGCGAGCCAGGACCTGTTCTACGTCTCCGGCTCGAACCTCTCCGTCGACCTGGAGTACTTCAAGGCGCTCGGCGTGAACCTCGTCGAGCCGCCGGAGAAGGCGAAGAAGGCGTCCGGCGGCTGGTTCGAGAACCTCAGCTGGGAGAACGTCGACCAGTACGACGCGGACGTCATCATGATGGACAACCGCTCCTCCGCCCTCCAGCCGGCCGCCCTCGACAAGTCCAAGCCGACCTGGCGCAAGCTCCCCGCGGTCAAGGCGGGTCAGGTCATCCCGCGCGTCGCCGAGCCCATTTTCTCGTACGACAAGTGCGCGCCGATCCTGGAGGACCTGGCCGACGCGATCGAGAAGGCGAAGAAGCTCAAGTAAGGCTTCCGCGACCGCGGTTCACCCAACTTTCTCCGGCTTCACCCGGCTGCCCCCTCCGCCACGGAGGGGGCAGTTCCGTTTTTGCGACCCGAGCCCCCGAGCCCCCGGACAGAGGAGATACAGACAGAGGAGATTAGGTTAGGCTTACCTTAGTTACCTCACCTGGAGGCAGTTCATGCGCTCGCACCTGCTCAATGACACCACCGCGGAGCGGTACCGCAGCTCCGTGACCGAAGGGGTCGAGCGGGTGGCCGCCCGGCTCGTCACCACCTCCCGCCCGTTCACCGGGATCACCGCCGACGACCTCGCGCCCCGCATCGGGGCCGTCGACCTGGACGAGCCCCTGCACGACACCGTCGCCGCGCTCGACGAACTCGACGAGCTGTACCTGCGCGACGCGGTGTACCTCCACCACCCGCGCCACCTCGCGCACCTGCACGCCCCCGCCGTCATCCCCGCCGTCCTGGGCGAAGCCGTGCTCAGCGCCGTCAACTCCTCCCTCGACACCTGGGACCGGTCCGCGGGCGCCACCCTCATCGAACGCCGCGTCGTCGACTGGACGGCCGGGCGCATCGGCCTGGGCCGGGACGCCGACGGCGTGTTCACCGGCGGCGGCGCCGAATCCGACCTGCACGCCCTGTTGCTCGCCCGCGAGGCGGCCGGGGACCGGGACCCCGCCGCCCTGCGCGTCCTCACCTCGGAGGCAGCACGCCCCGGCATCCGCAGGGCGGCCCACGTGCTCGGCCTCGGCGAGGACGCCGTCGTGACGGTCCCCACCGACCGGAACAAGCGCATGCAGACCGTGGCCCTCGCCCGCGCCCTCGAGCGCTGCCGACGCGACGACCTCTCCCCCATGGCGGTCGTCGCCACCGCGGGCACCGCCGACTTCGGCTCCATCGATCCGCTGCCCGAGATCGCCAAGCTGTGCGCGCAGTACGGCACGTGGCTGCACGTCGACGCCGCGTACGGCTGCGGGCTGCTCGCCTCGCGCAGGTACCGGCACCTCCTCGACGGCATCGAGCACGCCGACTCCGTCACCGTGGACTACCACAAGTCCTTCTTCCAGCCGGTGAGTTCGTCGGCGCTCCTGGTGCGCGACCGGGCGACGCTGTCCCGAACGGCGTACCGCGAGCGCGTCCCCGACCAGGCGGACAAGTCCCTGCGCACGACCCGGCGCTTCGACGCCCTGAAGCTGTGGATGACGCTGCGCGTGATGGGCGCGGACGGCGTCGGCGACCTCTTCGACGAAGTCTGCGAGCTGGCCACCGAGGGCTGGAAACGGCTCGTCGCCGACCCGCGGTTCGACGTCGTCGTCGAGCCCCAGCTGTCCACGCTCGCCTTCCGCTACATCCCCGCCGCGATCTGCGCCCCCGCCACGATCGACCGCGCCAACCTGTATGCCCGCAAGGCCCTGTTCGCCGCCGGGGACGCCGTGGTGGCGGGCGCCAAGGTGGGCGACCGCCAGTTCCTGAAGTTCACCCTGCTCAACCCCGAGACGACCGTCGCCGACATCACGGCTGTCCTCGAACTGATCGCCGACCACGCCGAGCAGTACCTGGGAGAGAACCTTGATCGCGCTTGCTGACTTCCGGCCCCGCGCCCACACGGCCGACGACGGCTTCACGCTGCGCCCTCTCGACCCGCTGACCGAGGCGGAGCTGGTGCACGGCTGGCTCACCCACCCCAGGGCCGCGTTCTGGCTGATGCAGCACGCCACGCTGACCGACATCGAGCGCACGTACATGGCGATCGCCGCCGCCGAGCACCACGACGCGTTCCTCGGCCTGCACCAGGGCGTGCCCTCGTTCCTGATGGAGCGGTACGACCCCGCGCACGTCGAACTCGTCGGCCTCTACGAGCCGCTCCCCGGCGACGTGGGCATGCATTTCCTCACCGCGCCCTACGACGTCCGCGTCCCCGGCTTCAGCCGCGGCGCGCTCACCGCGGCTCTGCGGGAACTGTTCGCCGACCCCGCGACCGAGCGCATCGTGGTGGAGCCCGACCTGCGCGACACCTCGACGCTCGCCCTCATCGAGGCCGTCGGCTTCCGCGCCGAGACGATCGTCCAGAAGCCCGAGAAGGAAGCCCTGCTGAGCTTCTGCTCCCGTGAGCGCTGGCAGTAGTCCGCGGTCACCTGCGCCGACGGGCGCCCCGGAGACGGTCCTCCGGGGCGCCCGTCCCCTTCACTGCCTCTGCTTCACTGCCTCTGCGTCACTTCGCGGGCCAGGGCACCTGCGGCGACTTGTAGTACCCGATGCCGAGGGCGTCCCAGCGCGGGGCCTGCGCGGCAAGCCGCACCTTGTACGTGTCCCAGTCGTGCGTGGCTGCGGGCGACCAGCCCAGCTCGGCGATGCCGGGCAGCCGCGGGAACGCCATGTAGTCGAGGTGCGCGGAGGTGGAGAGGGTCTCCGACCACAGCGGCGCCTCGACGCCCATGACCGAGTCCGCGGGAGCGCCCGCCAGATACGTCCCCGGGTCCCAGTCGTAGGACCGCCGCACCTCGACGTAGCCCGCCCAGGAGAGGCCGAGCGGGGTGTCCTTGGTGTACTTGTGGTCGAGGTAGGAGCGGTCGGCCGGTGAGAGGACCAGCTTGGTGCCGTTCTTCGCGGCGTTGACGACCTGCTCGCGCTCGGCGGCGCCCGTCCTGTCGTAGCCCCAGTACTGCGCGACGGCGCCCGCGACGGGCTTGGCGCCGGTCAGCTGGTGCCAGCCCACCACCGTCTTGCCGTACTTGGCGACCATCGGCTGCACCTTCTCCATGAACGCCACGAAGTCCTCGTGACTGGTGGAGTGCGCCTCGTCGCCGCCGATGTGGAGGTACTTGCCGGGCGTCATCGCGGCGAGCTCACGGATGACGTCGTCCACGAAGTCGTACGTGACGTCC
Source organism: Streptomyces sp. NPDC046465 (assembly GCF_040646035.1). Classification (NCBI taxonomy): domain Bacteria; kingdom Bacillati; phylum Actinomycetota; class Actinomycetes; order Kitasatosporales; family Streptomycetaceae; genus Streptomyces; species Streptomyces sp. NPDC046465. The sequence continues at coordinate 312,287 of NZ_JBEYZK010000010.1, read as the reverse complement.
TTCTTCGCGCACAGCGAGCTGAAGCCGACCTCGGTGCCGGTGTAGAGCGGCGGGGCGACGCCGTCGCAGTTCAGCTCGGCGTACGAGGCGAGTGCGGCGTTGGTGTGCCCCGGCATGTCTATCTCGGGGACGACCTCCAGATACCGCGAGGCGGCGTAGTCGACGATCTCCTTGTACTGCGCCTTCGTATAGAAGCCGCCCTTGCCGCCGCCGACCTGCGTGGACCCGCCGTACGTCGTGAGCCTCGGCCAGGAGTCGATGGCGATGCGCCAGCCCTGGTCGTCGCTCAGGTGCAGGTGCAGCTTGTTCATCTTGTAGAGGGCGGCCTGGTCGATGTAGCGCTTGACCTGGTCGACGGTGAAGAAGTGGCGGGATACGTCGAGCATGGTCGAGCGGTAGCCGTAGCGCGGCGTGTCCTTGATGGTGCCGCCCGCGATCCGCCACGGACCGCGCTGCCGGGTCGTCCGCTCCGCGGCGGCGGGCAGTTGCTGGCGCACCGTCTGGACGCCGTGGAAGAGCCCGGCCCCCGTCCCGGAGGTGATCGTGAGGGAGCCGCGCGCGGAGACGACGCGGTACCCCTCGTCGCCGAGCGGCTCGTTCGCGGGATCGGCGCTGATGCGCAGCCGAATGCCGTCGCCGCCCTTGCCGGTGGTGACCGGGAGCCGGTAACCGGTGGAGGGGCGGAGGACCTTGGCGAGGTACTCGCCGACGCGCCGTTCCTCCGCGTTGCCCTTGCCGACGAGGATCCGGGTCTTGGCGGTGATCTCGAACCCGGAACCGCCCGCCTCGGCCTTCAGGGGCGCGGGGACGACCTGGCCGAGCGGGGTGACGGGCTGCTCCGCCGCTTTCGGGGCGGGCGCGGCGGCGAACGAGGAAATACCGGCGGCCGCCACGAGCAGCAGCGCGCCGAATAGTCGTGTCGATCTTGTCTGCGATCTCACAAGCGGTTCCCTCCGACGGGCCGGCGCCGCGGGGTGGGGCACGTGTGCGGCGCGTCTGTGGTGGCGCGTGGCGCATCTGTGGTGCATCGCTTCGAACGGTCCTCATTGGAAGCTCGGGCCCCACCGGGGGTCAAGGGGTGGGGGTCGAGGGGTGTAGACCATTTAGTCGAGGGGGCGGTGCGAGAATCCCCGTATGGCGGAAATCATCCAGCGCGACGGCACATGGACCTTCGACGGGGAGACGCTGCGCCTGGTGCCGGGGCACGACAAGAACGTCTCCCTGCTGCGCAGAACCCTCGGCGAACTGGCCGTGCCTCTCCAGGCGTTGGCGGGTGTCGCCTTCGAACAGGGCAAGAAGTCGGGCCGGTTGCGGCTGCGCCTGCGGGACGGCGCCGATCCGCTGCTCCAGGCGGCGGGCGGGAAGCTGGCGGACTCGGCGGACCCGTACCAGCTGCAAGTCGAGCCGGACCGGTACGGCGTCGCGGAGTATCTGGTCGACGAGGTACGCAACGCCCATCTGCTCGAACAGGTGCCGGCCACGCCCTGCGACGCCTATCTCCTCACCGGCCCTTCCGTACCGCTGTCCGTCTCCGCGGGGGACGCCACGGCGAGCTTCGACGGGGAGGCCGTCCGCCTGGAGTGGAACTGGAAGACGGAAGAGGCGAAGGCGGCGACCGGCACGCGGTCGCTGGCGCTCGCCGACATCGCGGCCGTGGAGTGGCAGCCCGCGGTCGGCCTGGAGAACGGCCACCTCCGGTTCACCGTGCGGAACGCCCCGACCAAGGCCCCGGCGAAGTACGACCCGAACTCCGTCGAGCTGTGGGGCTTCAAGAAGGACCCGCTGATGGCGCTGGTGGCGGCCGCCGTCCAGGCCCGCCTGCCGCACCCCGCAGCCCCCGTTGCCCCCGCCGCGCCCAAGGCGCTCGCGGGCGCGCCCTCCGAGGCAGCGGCCCCGGCCCCGCAGCCCCCGGCCGACGGCCACGACGCGCTGCTGCGCCGACTGCGGGAGCTGGGCGAGCTCCACCAGGCCGGGATCCTCACCGCGGAGGAGTTCGCGACGGCCAAGCAGGCGGTCCTGCGACGGATGTAAGACACAGGACGCGTGCAAGAAACGACGCACGCAAGACACGAGCCTGCCCGATTTCGGGCAGGATTCTTGCGAATGGGCATGCGATACCCCAGGATCAACGAATGCACGACGACCTGGTGGACCACCTCACCCGCAGCACCCCGCTCCAGCGGGGCGAAGCTCTGCGGGTCGTCCAGGACGTGCTCGCCTACTTCGACGAGACGACCGAAGCGTTCGTCCGTCGCCGCCACCGCGAGCTGCAGGGTCAGGGCCTGCTGAACGCGGCGATCTTCGAACAGATCTCGGCGGATCTCACATACCGCGCGGTCGCGCCGCCCGAGCTCACCCTCCGGCAGCTGCGCCGCATCATCTACGGCTAGGACACCCTCTTCATGTGTGGAATCGTCGGTTATATCGGCAAGCGTGACGTGGCCCCCCTTCTCCTCGAAGGGCTCCAGCGCCTGGAGTACCGCGGCTACGACTCCGCGGGCGTCGTCATCACCAGCCCCAAGGCCTCGGGCCTGAAGATGGTCAAGGCCAAGGGCCGCGTCCGCGACCTGGAGGCGAAGGTCCCGGCCCGCTTCAAGGGCACCACCGGCATCGCCCACACCCGCTGGGCCACCCACGGCGCTCCCTCCGACGAGAACGCCCACCCGCACATGTCGGGCGACGACAAGGTCGCCGTCGTCCACAACGGCATCATCGACAACGCCTCCGAGCTGCGCGCCAAGCTCACCGCCGACGGCGTCGAGTTCCTCTCCGAGACGGACACCGAGGTCCTCGTCCACCTCGTCGCCCGCTCCCAGGCGGACACCCTGGAGGAGAAGGTCCGCGAGGCCCTGCGCCACATCGAGGGCACGTACGGCATCGCCGTCCTGCACGCCGACTTCAACGATCGCATCGTCGTCGCCCGCAACGGCTCCCCCGTGGTCCTCGGCATCGGCGAGAAGGAGATGTTCGTCGCCTCGGACGTCGCCGCGCTCGTCTCGCACACCCGCCAGGTCGTCACCCTCGACGACGGCGAGATGGCCACCATCAAGGCCGACGACTACCGCACCTACACGACCGAGGGCTCCCGCACGACGGCCTCGCCGACCACCGTGGAGTGGGAGGCCGAGTCGTACGACATGGGCGGCCACGACACGTACATGCACAAGGAGATCTTCGAGCAGCCGGAGGCCGTGGACCGCGTCCTGCGCGGCCGCATCGACGACCGCTTCTCCACCGTGCACCTCGGCGGCCTGAACCTCGACGCGCACGACGCCCGCAAGGTGCGCCGCGTCAAGATCCTCGGCTGCGGCACCTCGTACCACGCGGGCATGATCGGCGCCCAGATGATCGAGGAGCTGGCCCGCATCCCCGCCGACGCGGAGCCCGCGTCCGAGTTCCGCTACCGCAACCCGGTCGTGGACCCCGACACCCTCTACATCGCCGTCTCCCAGTCCGGCGAGACGTACGACGTGCTGGCCGCCGTCCAGGAGCTGAAGCGCAAGGGCGCCCGCGTCCTCGGCGTCGTGAACGTGGTCGGCTCGGCGATCGCCCGTGAGGCCGACGCGGGCGTGTACGTCCACGCGGGCCCCGAGGTCTGCGTCGTCTCGACCAAGTGCTTCACCAACACCACGGTCGCCTTCGGCCTGCTCGCCCTGCACCTGGGCCGCATCCGCGACCTGTCGGTCTCCGACGGCAAGCGGATCATCGAGGGCCTGCGCAAGCTGCCGGGACAGATCTCGGAGGTCCTCAAGCAGGAGGACGAGATCAAGAAGATCGCCAAGCAGTACGCGGACGCCCGCTCCATGCTCTTCATCGGGCGCGTACGGGGCTACCCCGTCGCCCGCGAGGCCTCCCTCAAGCTCAAGGAGGTCTCGTACATCCACGCCGAGGCGTACCCCGCGTCCGAGCTGAAGCACGGCCCGCTCGCCCTCATCGAGCCCGCACTCCCCACGGTCGCGATCGTCCCGGACGACGACCTCCTGGAGAAGAACCGCGCCGCCCTCGAAGAGATCAAGGCCCGCAGCGGCAAGATCCTCGCGGTCGCGCACCAGGAGCAGGAGAAGGCCGACCAGACGATCCTCGTCCCGAAGAACGAGAACGAGCTGGACCCGATCCTGATGGGCATCCCGCTGCAACTCCTCGCCTATCACACGGCGTTGGCGCTCGGCCGGGACATCGACAAGCCGCGCAACCTCGCGAAGTCCGTGACGGTCGAGTAAGACCTGCGACATGAACGACCCCCTGTGCGTGCCACCAGCACACAGGGGGTCGTTCTTCGAAGGGCCGGGGTCGCCCATTACCCCGACCCGCGCCCGCCTCGGCCGGTGGCCGTCACCCCCCGGCCTGCGGGGCGCCCCGGCAGAGCCATGGGTCCGTCGGTGCAGTGACCCTTATGTACCCTTCACAAGGGCACATGCCACCTCTACGCGCGAGTAGATTTATCTGTCCACAATTGCGCCCCATCACGGGAGTTGAACGTGCTACCGGCCAACTCACCGGTAACGACAGGGCGTTACGGGATGACCACGACGGGCCGCTGGGCGCGGCGGGCGAGGCGTCCCGCGACGGAGCCGAAGATGCGGCCGACGATGCCGTGCGTGGAGCCGACGACGATCGCGTCCGCGCTGTACTCGCGGCCGACCTCCTCCAGCTCGTGACAGATGTCGCCGCCGCGCTCGACGAGGATCCACGGCACCTCGGAGAGGTACTCCGCACAGGCCAGTTCGAGGCCGAGCACTTCGGTGCGGTGGTCCGGCACGTCCACGAAGACCGGCGGCTCGCAGCCGGCCCACACGGTGGTGGGCAGCCGGTTGGCGACATGGACGATGATCAGACCTGATCCCGAGCGATGGGCCATTCCGATCGCGTACGCGAGGGCGCGCTCACTGGAGGTCGAGCCGTCGAAGCCGACGACGACGCCGTGCTGGAAGGCGGGATCGCAGGAGTGGCGTGGTTCTTCCGCCGCTTGGGGGGTCGCTGTCGGATCGGCGACCTGCCTCTTGCGGTCCGCGGGTTCGGAGAATTCGTGACCGGCCATCGGTGTCTCGGCGAAGGAGTCCTCTGTGGGAGGGTCGGCTTTTTCAGGTGACGCAGAAGTTCAGGACCTGGAAGGTCGTCCGGGAATCATCTTCCCAACCCCATACCCCCAAGGGTACGGCGACACTCCTCTCCTGCCCAGAGCCTGCGAAAAGCCCCGCACGGAGCCCCGCCGGGGCCATCACAGGCCGCCCGGCGTTCACCGGAGCATGCACGAGCCTCGCCCGTATGGCAATGGTTGCTGCCTCCTACAGGCGGTTTGCCCACCCGTCCGGCGCCACCCGGAGCCCTCCCCAGTGACCCACCGGGTGGCCGGACGTTGAACCTCCGTACCTCACCGCCACAGGGAGCACGCCGTGCCTGGATTCTCGACCGCGCCCCCACCCTCCACCCGCTTCCCGGATTCACCCGAGCAAGGCCCCGAGACGCAACGGGCCCAGCGGCCCCAGCGGACCCAGCACGCACAGGGAGACCGACAGGACGCCCCCGCGCAGGATGCGGCGAGCGACGTGGTCCGCTGGGCCGCGTTCAGTTGCGTGCTGGTCCCCGTCGTCCTTGTGGGATACGGGACGTCGCTGCTCGGCGCCGCCGGTTCGGCGCTCGGCCTGGTGGCCGTCACCGGGGTCTGCCGGGTGCTCCTGCGGCAGTCCGAACGGGGCGCCGCGCGACTGCTTGCAGAACAGAACAACGGGTACCGGGGGCGGCACGGCAGGACGGCCTCAGGGGCGCACAGGGGCACTCGTCACAGTGCCGACAGTGCGCCGGTGGACTGACTGATTCACACACACGCTCCCGTAGCTTTTCAGCCAACTTCCGGGGCCTGGCGATTCCCTGGCCGAACGCCCCCTCAACCCCCGTCCGACCAGGGCTGAAAGGTGCTCTCAGGCCGTCTGCACCCTACGGGGACCGGCCATGGAGCCGAGGCGCACTTCCCAGCAAGCCGCGCGAGTGCAACGCTTCGTGATCGAATGCTTCACGCCAAGTTGCCATGTCGACAATCTGCCGAGTGATGAACTGGTCACCCCGGCAGCACGGGACGCAGTAGATTCGATCTTGACTGTATTACGGCGGGGGACTGGTGGAGGACCGAGGGGAAACGTGCAGGAGCGACAGGCCCAGCAAGCACGTCAAGAACAGGGAGCCGCGACGCCCGAGGGGGGTTTAGCACCATGAGCCACGACTCCATTGCCGCGCCGGAGGCCGCGGCTCGGAAACTCTCGGGGCGGCGCCGCCGGGAGATCGTAGCGGTGCTGCTCTTCAGCGGCGGTCCCATCTTCGAGAGTTCCATACCGCTCTCCGTGTTCGGCATTGACCGGCAGGACGCAGGAGTGCCCCGGTACCGGTTGCTCGTGTGCGCCGGTGAGGAGGGACCGCTGCGGACCACCGGCGGACTCGAACTCACCGCGCCACACGGCCTGGAGGCGATCGGACGGGCAGGCACCGTCGTCGTACCGGCCTGGCGGTCGATCACATCGCCGCCACCACCGGAGGCGCTGGACGCGCTGCGGCGCGCGCACGAGGAGGGCGCCCGCATCGTCGGGCTCTGCACCGGTGCGTTCGTACTCGCCGCGGCAGGCCTGCTCGACGGGCGCCCGGCGACCACCCACTGGATGTACGCGCCGACGCTCGCGAAGCGTTATCCGTCCGTCCACGTGGATCCGCGCGAGCTGTTCGTCGACGACGGGGACGTCCTGACGAGCGCGGGCACCGCGGCCGGAATTGATCTCTGTCTGCACATCGTGCGCACGGACCACGGCAACGAAGCGGCGGGCGCGCTCGCCCGCAGGCTCGTGGTGCCACCGCGCCGGGCCGGCGGCCAGGAGCGCTATCTCGACAGGTCTTTACCTGAGGAGATCGGCGCGGACCCGCTCGCCGAGGTCGTCGCGTGGGCCCTGGAACACCTCCACGAGCAGTTCGACGTGGAGACCCTGGCCGCGCGCGCCTACATGAGCAGGCGCACCTTCGACCGCAGGTTCCGCTCGCTGACCGGCAGCGCGCCGCTGCAGTGGCTGATCACCCAGCGGGTGCTCCAGGCACAGCGGCTGCTCGAGACCTCCGACTACTCCGTCGACGAGGTCGCGGGCCGCTGCGGCTTCCGCTCGCCGGTGGCGCTGCGGGGTCACTTCCGGCGCCAGCTCGGCTCGTCCCCCGCCGCCTACCGGGCCGCCTATCGCGCCCGCAGGCCACAGGGTGAGCGGGCGCTGGAGTCCGTGTCGGCGACGGCGCAGTCCGTGCCCACCCTGGTGGAAGCGGGCCCGGTGCCGTCCCAGACCCGGCGTACGGCGGCCGCGAGCGCGCTCGGCCCATCGGCTTCGGTGCCCACCGAACCCGGCAAGCCGAGCTCGGACATCTACGCGCCAGGACGTGCTCCCCTGCCCGGCCAGAGGAGCGCGCCGTAGGGTAAGACGCATGAACGATCGCATGGTGTGGATCGACTGCGAGATGACCGGGCTCTCGTTGACGGACGACGCACTTATCGAGGTGGCCGCACTGGTCACCGACTCGGAACTGAACGTGCTCGGCGAAGGTGTGGACATCGTGATCCGCCCGCCGGACGCAGCGCTGGAGACCATGCCCGAGGTGGTGCGCACCATGCACACCGCCTCGGGGCTCCTCGACGAACTGGCCGGCGGCACGACGCTGGCCGACGCCGAGGAGCAGGTCCTGGCGTACGTACGTGAGCACGTCAAGGAGCCCCGCAAGGCTCCGCTGTGCGGTAACTCGGTCGGCACCGACCGCGGCTTCCTGCTGCGGGACATGCAGACCCTGGAGGAGTACCTCCACTACCGCATCGTCGACGTCTCTTCGATCAAGGAGCTGGCGCGCCGCTGGTATCCCCGGGCGTATTTCAACAGCCCGGACAAGAACGGCAACCACCGCGCGCTCGCCGACATCCGTGAGTCCATCGCCGAGCTGCGCTACTACCGCGAGGCGATCTTCGTCCCGCAGCCGGGGCCGGACTCCGACACCGCGCGGACGATCGCGGCCAAGCACGTCCTGCCTGCGGAATAGCCGTAGCGAGAGCCCTGTGTACGGGGTCCGGAAAACGTGTGCGCGAGCACCCCTTCGGACCCTGTACACTTTTTCTCGGCCGGTCGGAAGAACGACAAAAGACCGGACATGGTGGGTGTAGCTCAGTTGGTAGAGCACCTGGTTGTGGTCCAGGTGGCCGCGGGTTCAAGTCCCGTCACTCACCCTGATCGAAGAAGGGCCGGTCCGCGAAAGCGGACCGGCCCTTCTTCGTACCCGGAACCTACGCGGCGTACCTACGCGGCAGGCGGGCCGTTGCCGTTGCCCGGGGCCCGGTTGGCCGCGGCCCGCAGGCCCGCCACCGTGAGCGCCACGACCAGCAGTGCGGCCAGCGTCGCGGCGACCGCGGACAGGGCGGGCAGCGGTGCCGCCACCCCGTCGGGCCGCAGCGCGTAGGCGAGCGCCGTGGAGTGGACCCGGTCGTCCACGAGGTGCCCGACGGCCAGCGCCCCCGCCACCAGGGTGCTCGCCACGGCCACCACCGGCGACCTGCTCAGGAACAGGGCCACGCCCGCCACGGCGCAGATGACCGAGACGCCGATCGCGGCCGAGAGGCCGGCCGTGGGCGCGCCCGACCAGTGCGGCGGGAAGTGTGCCGCCGCGCAGAGCAGGAGCAGTACGCCCGCAGCCCGGCGCATCCACACCAGCGCTGTGCTGCCCTGGGCGCGCGCGGCCGCGGCGGCCGGGACGCGTGCGGCGGGGTGGGCGGTCCCGGTGGTCCCGGTGGACGGCGCGAGCTGCGCGGCCGCGGTGGCCGGGGTCCTGGCCTCGACGCTGTCGGAGGCCTTGTGGTCCCGCAGGCTGCCGATCAGCTGCATCAGATCCTCGACGGACCGGCTCGTGCCCGCGGCGTGCACCGCCTCGGCGCCGGTGTGCGGGTCGTGCGGCGGCCGGGAGAGCAGGTGGACGAGGCGGCTCACCTCAGGGATGGGCCGTTCCTCGGCGGCGTGCCGGATGGCCTCGTCCATGTGCCCGGCGGGGCGATCCGGCGGACCGAGGAGTTCGACCAGCCGGGTGACGTCGTCGACGGAGCGGGCCACGGCCGCAAGGCGCAGGACCGACGCGGCGGTCGGCATGTCGGCGGGCGACTGCTCCAGAAGGGTGACGAGGTCGACGACGTCGTCCAGAGGCCTGGAGACCACGGCGACGCGTATGAGCTCGTCCACCGCGTCGTCCTCGTCGTCCTGCGCCACGGGTTCCTGCGCCACGGGTTCCTGGGGTGCGGGTTCCTGGGGTGCGGGTTCCTGGGGTGCGGCGACGGGGTCGTGCGGCGGCCGCTCCGGGGGTGCGGCGCCGGATCCGTGGGCCGTGTCGTGGTCGGCGGTCTGCGGCCACGGGGTGGGCTCGGCATGGGGTGGGGCGCCGAGCTGCGCGGTGCCCCAGTGAAGCGACGTCGAAACCAGAGGGTCGCCCGCTCCGGACCTGTCCCCGGCGGCAGAGAATGACTCAGCGGCCATGTTTCACTTCTCCATTTCAGCGGGACGTCCTCGCCCCGCATGTGAGCGTGTATCCCGTTCTATGCACGGTTCATTCGCCCCGCCACTGGAGAAGTCGCCCGCCGGCGGCTCCGGACGCCGGAACGACGCAGGGGCCGACCCACGGAAACGGGTCGGCCCCTCCGGGTCTCCGGTCGGCGCCGGTCAGCCCGGCCCGGTCAGCCCTGGGCCTTGTGGATCTTCCAGTCGCCGACGTCGGAGCTGCGGTTGAAGTACGCGTTGGTGCACAGGTCGTACTTGCCGCCGACGGCCGTGGTCGTGTTGTTGGTCTCCAGGAAGCCGCCGTTGTCGTCGTAGAGGTTCCACAGGTGGACGATGTCGCCCGCCCTGACGCTCTGGTCGGCCGGGCTGGAGCTCCGGGCGAGGATCCGCCAGCGGCCGGTGCCCGCCGCGCGGTCCCGGGCCTCGGAGGTCGCCACGTCGTACTTGGCGCCCGCGTTCTTCTGCACGTCGCTCGCGTGGCCGTTGGTGTCGAGGTAACCGCCGTCGCCGCCGTACTGGTTGCGCAGGTACACGACGTCGCCGCTGATCACGGGCTGACCGGTCGACTTGCCGGTCGCGGAGAGGATCTCCCAGGTGCCGGTGCCCTTGCCGCGCGAGGGGGTGTCGGTGGTCGACACCTGGTACTTGCCGCCGGCGGCGCTGCTGTGCCCGTTGGTGTCGAGGTAGCCGCCCTGCCAGCCGTTGTATCCGTTCTGCAGGTGGATCTGGTCGCCGTACTTGAGCTCGTTCGCCATCGAACTTCCCTTCGTGGACGACACTGCGTACCGACACCCGCCCGGCAGCCCTCACCGGCGCCGGGCGGGTCAGCAGTCATCTTGGCAATTCAGCTCATTGCTGCGACCGGATTGACAAACCTGGCGAAAACTCGCGTGACGCGCTTCCGGCCACGAAGCGGACAGCACCGGTCCGGACCCAGCCGCCTCACCGGGATGGCCGGACCTGCGTAAGCGCCAGGTCAGCCGCCGCCCCGCCACTCTCCGACCCCGCTCCCGCCACCCCGCCCCCGCTCGCTGCGCCGTGCCGTTCAGCCGACTTCCTTCGTACGGGCCGTAGTTCATATGGCCGTCAGCGGTCGCGGAAGGGCCGGGACTGCGATGAGTTGGACTCGCACGCGTCCCCGAACCACTGGAGGTCCTCCATGCGTCGTGCCCGTGTTCTCACCGCCGCTGTGCTGCTGTCCGGTCTGACCGTTCTCGGAGGTGCCGGACAGGCGCTGGCCGACGACGGGCCGACCGCCACGACCGGCAACAGCCCCGGCATCCTCTCCGGCGACAACATCCAGGTGCCGGTGAAGGTCCCGGTCAACGCCTGTGGCCTCGGCGTGAACCTCCTCGGGCTCCTCAACCCGAACTCCAACAACTCCTGCGCCAACGACAACAGCTAAGGCCGGTCGCAGTGCGAAGCCCCCGACTCGACCGCGAGCCGGGGGCTCACCCACGAGGAGGCACAGTCGCCGCCGCTCAGGACGACGCCCGCTCCACCAGCTCCGTGGGCAGCACGAGCTGCGGGCGGCGCCCATGACGGACACCCGCCCGAGCCCTGTCGCCGCCCGCCCGAGCCCTGTCGCCGCCCGCCCGAGCTCCGCCGCCGCCCCCCGCGAGCGACGCGATCTCCGCGAGCAGGAGGTCCGTCATCGCGCGGCCCATCTCCGTGATCGGCTGACGCACGCTCGTCAGCGGCGGGTCCATGTGCCGGGCGATCGCCGAGTCGTCGAAGCCGATCAGCGCCACGTCCTGCGGAATGCGGCGGCCCGCCGTACGCAGCACCTGACGGGCGCCCGCCGCCATCACGTCCGAGCCCGCGAAGACCGCGTCCAATCCCGGGGCTCGCGCCAGGAGTTCGGCCATCGCGCGGCGGCCGCCCTCCTCCGTGAAGTCGCCCTGCACGATCAGCGCCTCATCGACCGGGCGGCCCGCGCTCTCCAGGGCGTCCCGGTAACCGTCCAGGCGGCGCTGGGCGCCGTACACGTCGAGGCGGCCGGTGATCGTCGCTATGGTGCGGCGGCCACGGGCCACGAGGTGGTCGACGGCCGCCCGCGCCCCCGCGAAGTTGTCCGAGTCCACCGAGGCAAGCGTCTCGTCCGCCGACCTGCGGCCGCTGATCACCGCGGGGATCTCCAGCTGCTCCAGGAGGTCGGGCAGCGGATCGTCGGCGTGCACGGATACGAGCAGGACGCCGTCCACGCGGTGCGCGGCCAGGTACTGGGCGAGCCGCCTGCGTTCCCGGTCGCCGCCCGCGAAGGTGAGCAGGAGTTGCATGTCCGTGTCGGCGAGGGCCTGGCCCACGCCGTGGAGGATGTCGGAGAAGTACGGCTCGGCGAAGAAGCGCGACTCCGGCTCGGGCACGACGACCGCGATCGAGTCCGTGCGGTTGGCGGCGAGCGCGCGCGCCGCCGTGTTCGGAACATAGCCGAGCTCGGCCACCGCCGCCTCGACGGCCGCACGGGTGGGCTCACTCACCCGGGGCGACCCGTTGATCACCCGGGACACGGTGCCGCGGCCGACTCCGGCGCGGGCCGCGACCTCTTCGAGCGTGGGCCGCCGCCCGCTCCGCCCCCTGGGCTGACCAGTCCCCATCTGTGCCTCCCAACGACGCGAATGTAACAGCCGGTTCACGCCGGGCCGCCGGTCCGGACCCCGCCCGGGGACGGCTCCCACACCGCCCGCCGACTGCCTTCAACTCTTGGCGTCCGTCGCCTTGACACCCCCGCGGCGAGCCGCGACTCTTCAAGTCATCACACATGGGAGCGCTCCCACCGTACCTGGCTCTTACACGACCCGCACGTTCCCCGCCCGCGCCCGACAGCGCCAACTCGCCGTCGCGGCACCCCGGTTGACCGAGGGCGGTCGGCACGTCAGGGCATGAGGAGGACGTCATGCGCCACAGGACCCGTACGTACCGCAAGGTGACCGTTCTCGCGGCCGTCACCGCCCTCGCCGCCGGCCTACTGGCAGGCTGCGCCGACGACGGTGACGAGCCGGGCGGCTCGTCGGGCGGCGGAGGAGGCGGCGGGAAGGGGAAGACGACGCTCACGATCGGCGTCTTCGGAGCCTTCGGCCTGCAGGAGGCCGGTCTCTACAAGGAGTACGAGAAGCTCCACCCGGACATCACCATCAAGCAGAACTCCGTGCAGCGCAACGAGAACTACTGGCCCGCGCTGCTCACCCACCTCAGCAGCGGCAGCGGCCTCTCCGACATCCAGGCCGTCGAGGTCGGCAACATCGCCGAGCTGACCACCACGCACTCCGGCAAGCTGATGGACCTCGGCAAGACCGGCGGCGTCGACAAGGACGATTTCCTGGACTGGAAGTGGCAGCAGGGCACCGCCAAGGACGGCAGAACGATCGGGCTCGGCACCGACATCGGACCGACCAGCATCTGCTACCGCAAGGACCTCTTCAAGAAGGCCGGACTGCCGACCGGCCGCGAGGAGGTCGGCAAGCTCTGGGCCGGTGACTGGGACAAGTACCTCGCGGCGGGCAGGCGTTACCAGGCCAAAGCCCCCGAAGGCACCTCCTTCGTGGACGGCGCGACCGGCGTGATGGCGGCCGTGCACGCGTCGGGCAAGGAGAAGTTCTACGACAAGGACGGGGAGCTGGTCTACAAGGACAACCCGGCCGTGAAGGAGGGCTGGGACCTCGCGGCCGAGTTCGCTGAGGCCGGGCTTACCGCCAAGCTCCAGCAGTTCCAGCCCAGTTGGGACCAGGCCATCTCCAACGGCTCCTTCGCCACCCTCTCCTGCCCGCCCTGGATGCTCGGCTACATCAAGGACAAGGCGGGCGACAAGGGCGAGGACAAGTGGGACGTCGCCCCCTCCCCCAGGCCCGGCAACTGGGGCGGCTCCTTCCTGACCGTGCCCGAGGCGGGCAAGAACAAGAAGGAGGCGGCCGAGCTCGCCGCCTGGCTGACCGAGCCCAAGCAGCTCGCCACGCTCTTCGACGAGCGGGCCAGCTTCCCGAGCGCCGACGCCGCGTACGGCCTGCCCGAAGTGAAGGACGCCAAGAACCCCTACTTCGGCGACGCGCCCGTGGGCCGGATCTTCTCCAAGGCCGCCGAGGGCGTGCCGGTCCAGCCCATCGGCCCCAAGGACGGAATCATCTCCCAGTACCTGGCCGACACCGGGATGCTCGGCGTCGACCAGAAGGGAACCGCTCCCGACAAGGCCTGGGACAAGGCCGTGAAGACGATCGACAACGCTTTGGACCAGTGACCGGGATGACGAGCGACGCCACCACCGCCGTGCCCTCCCCGGGAGAGGAGGGCGCGGCCCCCCGCGCCGGGTCGGTCACAGGGCCCGCGGACCCCGCCGATGAGCGCCGCAGGGCACGCCGCAGCCGCCGCTACCGCTGGGACGTCAAGTGGAGTCCCTACGCCCTCATCGCCCCCTTCTTCCTCTTCTTCCTCGCCTTCGGGCTCTTCCCGCTGCTCTATACGGGGTGGGCCTCGCTGCACCGCGTGGAGCTCGGCACGCCCACCGACATGGAGTGGGTGGGGCTGCGCAACTTCACCCGGCTCTGGGACGACGAGTTCTTCTGGCACGCGCTGCGCAACACCTTCACCATCGGGCTCCTGTCGACCGTGCCGCAGCTCATGATGGCGCTCGGCCTGGCCCATCTCCTCAACTACCGGCTGCGCGGCTCGATGTTCTTCCGGGTCGCGATCCTCACGCCGTACGCCACGTCGGTGGCCGCGGCGACGCTGGTCTTCGTGCTGATGTTCAGCCGCACCGACCACGGAATGATCAACTGGGGTCTCGGCCTCATCGGCATCGACGCGGTCGACTGGCAGAACGGCGACTGGACCGCGCAGTTCGCCGTCTCCTCCATCGTGATCTGGCGGTGGACGGGCTACAACGCGCTCATCTATCTCGCGGCGATGCAGGCCATCCCGCACGACCTGTACGAGTCGGCGGCGCTTGACGGCGCGAGTCGCTGGCAGCAGTTCCGGCACGTCACGATCCCTTCGCTGCGGCCGACGATCCTGTTCACCTGCGTCGTCTCGACGATCGGGGCGACCCAGCTCTTCGGTGAGCCGCTGCTGTTCAGCCAGGGCGCGAGCCCCACCGGCGGCTCCGACCACCAGTTCCAGACGCTCGGCCTCTACCTCTACGAGCAGGGCTGGTTCAACCAGCACCTGGGCCGGTCCTCGGCGATCGCCTGGACGATGTTCCTGATTCTCGTACTGATCGGCCTCGTCAACTGGGCCATCAGCCACCGGCTCCGCAAGAGCGCGTGAGGGGATGACGTGACCACCACTCTGTCCACCGGGTCCCGCGAGCAGGGCGCACAGGGCGCGCAGGGCGGGAAACGCCCGCGCAGGCGCGGCGCCGGGCGCCAGCTGCACGGCGGCAAGGTGACGTACGCCGTGCTGATCCTGTTCACCGTCGGCTCGCTCTTCCCGCTGGTGTGGACGGCCATCGCGGCCTCGCGCAACAACACCCGGCTCGCCCAGACGCCCCCTCCCTTCTGGTTCGGCGGCAACCTCTTCAAGAACCTGGAGATCGCCTGGACCGACGCCAACATGGGCACGGCCCTCCTCAACACGCTGGTGGTGGCGGGCACCATCACGGTCGGCACCGTGCTCTTCTCGACCCTGGCGGGCTTCGCCTTCGCCAAGCTCCGCTTCCGCTTCCGCGGCCTCCTGCTGCTGCTCGTGATCGGCACGATGATGGTGCCGCCCCAGCTCAGCGTCGTACCGCTGTTCATGGTCGTGGCCGACCTCGGCTGGACCGACCAGCTGCAGTCCGTCATCCTGCCCACCCTGGTCAGCGCCTTCGGGGTGTTCTTCATGCGGCAGTACCTGATGGAGGCGCTGCCCACCGAACTGATCGAAGCGGCCCGGATGGACGGCGCGAGCAGCTGGCGCGTGATCTGGCACGTGGTCTTCCCGGCCGCGCGTCCCGCGATGGCGGTCCTCGCCATGCTCACCTTCGTCATGGCGTGGAACGACTTCTTCTGGCCGATCATCGCCCTGACCCAGGAGGGCGAGCCGACCGTGCAGGTGGCGCTCGCCGGTCTGGGCCGCGGCACCATCCCCGACCAGTCCGTGATCATGGCGGGCGCGCTGCTCGGCACACTGCCGCTGCTGCTCGCGTTCGTGCTGTTCGGCAAGCAGATCGTGGGCGGGATCATGCAGGGCGCGGTCAAGGGCTGAGCCCGCTGTCATACGACCTTCCGTCCGACCTTCGGTACGACCTTCCGTACGACTTTCCGTATTCCGTACGCCTTTCCGTACGACTCATGGGAGCGCTCCTATGCCTCTGACCTCAGCGAACGCCACCTTTCCGCCCGCCTTTCTGTGGGGCGCCGCGACTGCCGCGTACCAGATCGAGGGGGCCGTGCGGGAGGACGGCCGCACGCCCTCCATCTGGGACACGTTCAGCCATACGCCGGGCAAGGTGCTCGGCGGTGACACCGGGGACGTCGCCGTCGACCATTACCACCGATGGCGCGAGGACGTGCGGCTCATGGCGGACCTGGGCCTGTCCGCGTACCGCTTCTCGGTGTCCTGGTCGCGGGTGCAGCCCACCGGGCGCGGGCCCGCCGTCCAGCGCGGCCTGGACTTCTACCGCGCGCTCGTCGACGAACTGCTCGCGCACGGCATCCAGCCGATGGTGACCCTCTACCACTGGGACCTGCCGCAGGAGCTGGAGGACGCCTTCCCCAGCGGCTCGGCGGCGGGCGGCGGCTGGCCCGAGCGGGACACCGCCTACCGCTTCGCGGAGTACGCGGGGATCGTCGCCGGTGCGCTCGGTGACCGGGTGGAGATGTGGTCGACGCTCAACGAGCCCTGGTGCAGCGCCTTCCTCGGCTACGGGTCGGGCGTGCACGCCCCGGGCCGCACCGACCCCGCCGCCGCCCTGCGCGCGGCTCACCACCTCAACCTCGCGCACGGCCTGGGCGCACAGGCGCTGCGCGACGGGCTGCCGCGCCGCGCCCGGATCGGCGTCAGCCTCAACCCGAGCGCGGTGCGTCCGCTCACCGCGTCGGCCGCCGACCAGGACGCACGGCGCCGGATCGACGCGCTGGCCAACCGCGTCTTCACCGGGCCCATGCTGCACGGCAGGTACGACGACGATCTGCTTGCGGACACCGCGGGCGTCACGGACTGGTCCTTCGTACGGGACAACGACCTGCGCACCGCCCACCACCCGCTCGATTTCCTCGGCATCAACTACTACGCCCCCTCGGTCGTATCGGCCGCCCCCACCGACACCACCGACGGGCCGCGCCCCGACGGGCACGGCGCGAGCGGCCACTCCCCCTGGCCGGGCGCCGACGAGCACGTCGCCTTCCACCGGGCACCCGGTGAACTCACCGCGATGGACTGGCCGGTGGACCCGACCGGCCTGAAGGACCTCCTCCTGGAGTACACCGCTCAGGTCCCCGGGCTGCCGCTCTACGTGACGGAGAACGGGGCGGCCTACGACGACGAGCCCGACGCGGGCGGCACGGTCCACGACCCCGAGCGCATCCGCTATCTGCACGGCCACCTCGGCGCGGTGCAGGAGGCGCTCGCGGAGGGCGCGGACGTGCGCGGCTACTACCTCTGGTCGCTGCTCGACAACTTCGAGTGGGCGTACGGCTACAGCAAGCGCTTCGGCGCGGTCCACGTCGACTACGGGACGCAGGCCC
Source organism: Streptomyces sp. NPDC046465 (assembly GCF_040646035.1). NCBI lineage: Bacteria > Bacillati > Actinomycetota > Actinomycetes > Kitasatosporales > Streptomycetaceae > Streptomyces > Streptomyces sp. NPDC046465. The sequence goes on along the minus strand of NZ_JBEYZK010000010.1, from coordinate 295,087 downwards.
GCACCCCGAAGTCCAGCGCCCACTGGTACGCGAAGGTCGCCGCGTCCGGCGAGCTGCCCCCGAGCACCGACCTGGACTGACCGGGGAGCTCCCCGAGAGCTTCTCAAGCGCACGGAGCCGAGTGGCACGCCCCCGCTCGGCTCCCTACGTTTCGGGTATGCGAAATATTGGACATTCCGCGCCAGAACTGGCGTGGTGAGCGCCCGTGGGCGTTCTCCGCGATCACCCTGAGCTCGCGCTCTTCCTCTGCCTCGCCCTCGGCTACCTGGTGGGCAAGGTGCGTATCGGACCCATCGTCCTCGGCGGCATCTGCGGCACCCTGATCGTCTCCCTGCTCCTCGGCGCCTGGGCCGAGGTCACGGTCGCCGACGACGTCAAGACGATCTTCTTCGCGCTCTTCATCTTCGCCCTCGGCTATATGGCCGGCCCCCAGTTCTTCGCCAACCTCAACCGCAAGAGCCTGCGCTTCTTCGCGCTCTGCGGGATCGAGCTGGTCTCCGTCCTGGCCATCGCGTTCGGCCTGGCCAAGGCCTTCGACCTGGACGTCGGCACCGCCTCGGGCATCCTGGCGGGCGCCGCCACCGAATCGGCGGTGGTGGGCACGGCCACCGAGTCCATCGGCAAGCTGAGCGGGATCAGTCAGGCGCAGATCTCCGAGTACCAGGGGCACGTCGCCACGGCGTACACCGTCTGCTACCTCTTCGGCCTGATCACCATCGTGATCTACACCAGCCAGATCATGCCGATGCTCCTTCGCATCAACCTCAGGGACGCCTCGCGCGAACTGTGGGAGAAGATGCGCGGGGGCGGCGGCGGTCTGGAGGACGACGAGCGCGAGGCGCTGCCCAGCACGGTCGGGCGCACCTTCCTGGTCACGGAGGCCGACGGCAGAACCGTCGGTGACCTGGAGAGCGAGCTCGACGGGCGGATCACCGTCGAGGCCGTCAAGCGCGGCAGCAAGCTCCTCACGCCCTCGCCCGGCCTGGCGCTGACCCTCTCCGACCTGGTCCTGATGGTCGGCCGGCGCGCCAACGTCATCGAGGCGGGACGCCTCGTCGGCCCCGAGACCCCCGGCATCCCCGGCGTCGACACCCCCCTCGCCACCAGCCAGGTCGCCGTCACCGAGAAGGAGACGGAGGGCCGCACCGTCGACCAGTTGCAGCAGGCGCACCCCGAGTTCAGCAAGGACGGCGTGTACGTCACCGACGTACTGCGCGGCGATCAGCATCTGCCCGCGGCCGGCGACACGACGCTGCACCGCGGCGACGTGCTCACCCTGGTCGGCGCCCGCTCCGGCCTGAACAAGCTGGTCGAGCGGATCGGCGCGGTGGTGAAGAACGACACCACGGACTTCGTCTATCTGGGCCTCGGCATCGCGGCGGGCACTCTGCTCGGGCAGGTCGTCGTGGAGTTCGGGGACGTCCCGATGTCGCTCGGCACCGGCGGCGGCTGCCTGATCTCCGGGCTGCTCTTCGGCTGGTTCCGCTCCCGCAGACAGACCTTCGGCGCCTTCCCGCCGCAGGCCGCGAGCACCATCAAGGACATGGGCCTCGCGGTCTTCATCGCCTGTACGGGGCTGGTGTCGGGGCCACAGGCCTGGCCGCTCCTGAAGGAGTACGGGGCGCTGCTCCCGTTCGCCGGGATCGCCATGGTCCTCGTCCCCGCGACCCTCTCCCTGATCATCGGCCGCAAGCTCCTGAAGATCGAGAAGCCGCTGCTCATCGGCGCCATCGCGGGCCAGCAGTGCTCGACCCCCGCGATCACCTCCGTCACCCAGACGGCCCAGAGCTCCGTACCGATGCTCGGCTACACGATCACGTACGCCCTCTCGAACTTCCTGCTGCCCCTGACCGGACCGGTCCTCGTCGGCGTCCTGGGAGCGTGAGCCGTGATCGACTTCCTCAACCGCAACATCTTCCAGCCCCACCCCGAGCTGCTTGTCTTCATCACCGTGGCGCTGGGCTTCCTTTTCGGCAAGCTCCGCTACAAGGCCATCGCGCTCGGCGCCGTCACCGGGTGTCTGATCGCGGGGCTGCTGCTCGGCGCGCAGTTCGAGGTGGCGATCGACGGGACGGTGAAGAACCTCTTTTTCACGATGTTCCTGTTCGCCCTCGGCTACAAGGTCGGCCCGCAGTTCTTCCGCGGCCTCAAGAAGGACGGCCTTCCCCAGGTCATCAATGCCGTCGTGGTCTGTGTGACGGGCCTCCTCGTCTGCTGGGGCTTCGCGGCCCTGCTCGGCTACGGGCCCGGCCTGTCGGCGGGGCTGCTCGGCGGCGCGCTCACCCAGTCCGCCGTGATCGGTGTCGCGCAGGACGCCATCGGGAACCTGCCGGGGCTCTCCCCGGGCGAGGTCAAGAAGGAGGAGAACCTCGTCGCCATCGGGTACGCGGTCTGCTATCCGCTCGGCACGATCCTCTGCGCGATGCTCCTCGCGAACGTCCTGCCCAAGCTGTACCGCAGGGACCTGGCCGCCGAATCGGCCGCGCTGGCCAAGGAGTTGGACGCTCCCACGGACAACCCCGACCTGAGCGAGGGGTACTACGAGGTGGTCCTGCGCGCCTACCGCGTCGAGCGGCCCGACATCGTGGGCCGCACCGTCGACGACTTCGAGAACCAGCAGAAGCAGCTGGGCCGCCGCCTCTACCTCACCGGGGTGCGGCGGGACGGCGAGATCCTGCCGCACGACCAGGGCACCGTGCTGCGCGAGGGCGACGTCGTGGCCCTGAGCGCGATCCGCGGCGACCTGGTCACCTATGACGCGCGGACCCATATCGGCGGCGAGGCGGACGACGTCGAGCTGCTCGGGTACCAGACCGAGTCCCTGCACGTCGTCGTCTCGGAGAAGGCTCAACTCGGCCGTACCATCGGCGAGTTGCGGGCCTCCCCCTTCATGACCGGTGTCTACGTCGACAAGGTGTTCCGCTCCGGCTCCGCGTTCCCCTACCGGCTCTCCACCGAGCTGGAGCGGGGCGACACCCTGATCCTCACCGGTCCGAAGCGCCTGGTGGACCCGGCGGGCCGGGAGATCGGCACGCCGGTGCCGACGTCGTTCGCCACCGACATGGTCTGGGTGGGGCTCGGCATCTTCCTCGGCGGCTGCGTCGGCATCCCCGCGCTGACCGCGGGCGGCGTGCCGATCTCACTCTCCACGTCCGGCGGCGCGCTCATCATGGGCCTGGTCTTCGGCTGGATCCGCGGCAAGTACCCGACGTACGGCAATGTCCCGCCCGGCGCCCAGTGGTTCATGGACACGCTCGGGCTCTGCCTGTTCGTGGCGGTCGTCGGCATCAACGCCGGGCCGAGCTTCACCAGCGGCCTGTCGACGGCGGGCTGGGGTCTTCTGGTGTTCGGCGCCGTCGCCACCGTGGTGCCGCTGCTCGTCGGCTTCGTCGTCGGCCACTACATCCAGAAGATCCGCTTCCCGGTCCTGATGGGGGTCCTGGCGGGCGGCCAGACCACCACCGCGGCGATCGGCGCGATCAACGAGCAGTCCAGGTCCCAGGTGCCGACGCTCGGTTACACGATCCCCTACGCCGTTTCCAACGTCCTCCTGACGATCTGGGGCGCCGTCATCGTCCTGCTCCACCACTGACACCGCTGACACCACTGACACCGCTGACGCGCAGGTTCCGCAACGTAAGGAAGCACCGTGCCCAAGAGCAGCATCTCCCGCGAGCAGATCCACGAGTACTCCCAGCTCTCCCCCTTCGAGCTGAAGAACGTCTTCATCGACCTCGCCCACCGGGCACAGGCCGACAAGCCGGGGCAGAAGGGCACGTCGTCGGTCCAGATGCTCAACGCGGGGCGGGGCAACCCGAACTGGGTCGCGACGGGGCCGCGCGAGGCGTTCCACGCCCTCGGCTACTTCGCTCTCTCGGAGTCACGGCGGGTCTGGACCGCCGACAACCTGGGCGGCATGCCCGAGCCCGCGGGCTCCGGCGAGCGGTTCGACACCTTCGTGCGGCGCCACCCCGACCTGCCGGGCGTCGAACTCCTGGAGAAGTGCGTCGCGCACGCCGTGGAGCGCTTCGGATTCGACAAGGACGCCTTCGTCCACGAGCTCACGGACAGCTCGATCGGCGACAACTACCCCGTCCCCGACCGGATCCTGACCCACACCGAGCAGATCATCCGCGGCTACCTCGCGGACGAGATGTTCGACAAGAAGCCACCGGCAGACAATCTGTCCCTGTTCGCGACGGAGGGCGGCACGGCCGCCATGTGCTACATCTTCGACTCCCTCATGAAGAACGGCCTCCTGAAGAAGGGCGACAGGATCGCCCTGATGGTGCCGGTCTTCACGCCGTACATCGAGATTCCCGAGCTCGACACGTACGAGTTCGACGTCACGTACATCGAGGCGAACAAGTTCGTCGAGACGGGCGTGCGCGAGTGGCGCTACCCGGAGGAGGAGGTCGCCAAGCTGGCGGACCCCGAGATCAAGCTGCTCTGCCTGGTCAACCCCTCCAACCCGCCCTCACTCGCGCTGAGTCGGCGGGTCGTCGACCAGATCAAGTCCATCGTCGCCGAGGCCAACCCGAACCTCGTCATCGTCACGGACGACGTCTACGGCACGTTCGTGCCGGGCTTCCGCTCCATCGCCGCCGACCTGCCGCGCAACACCCTGCTCGTCTACTCGTACTCCAAGCACTACGGCTGCACGGGCTGGCGGCTCGGCGTCATCGGGCTCCACGACGACAACGTCCTCGACGAGATGATCGCCGCGCTGCCCCGGGCGGAGAAGGACCGGCTAGACAAGCGGTACGGGACGCTGACCCTGGAACCCGAGAAGATCAGGTTCATCGACCGCCTGGTGGCCGACTCCCGGCAGGTGGCCCTCAACCACACGGCGGGGCACTCGCTGCCGCAGCAGATGATGATGGTCCTGTTCTCCCTCTTCGACATGCTGGAGGAGGGCCAGGCCTACAAGGAGAAGATCCGCGCCATCGTGCGCCAGCGGCTCGACCTGCTCCTCGAAGGCGTCCAGATGAAGATCAGCGACGACGACAAGCGGGCCGCGTACTACATCGAACTCGACCTGCTCGCCGAGGCGGAGCTGGAGTTCGGCACGGATTTCGCGGCCTTCCTGGAGAAGAACTACGAGCCCATCGACCCGCTGTTCCGGCTCGCCGAGCAGACGGGTGTGGTGCTGCTCAACGGCGGCGGCTTCGAGGGCCCGCAGTGGTCGGTACGGGTCTCGCTCGCCAACCTCGACGACCTGGACTACCTGAAGATCGGCCACCACCTGCGGCGGATCTTCAACGACTACGCGCAGGAGTGGCGGGCGTCGAAGGCCTGACGGGGCGGCGCCCCGGCCGGGTGGGGGTTCCGACCGGGGCGCGTGGGGGGGGTGGTGGCCAGCGGTGGCTACTTGTAGGCCGCGAAGGCCTTGGTGAACGCGAGCGGCGACTGCTCGATCGAACTGCACGTCGGCTGCGCGGAGTTAGCGGCGCCGCCGGGGCAGGCCTTGTCGCGGGTCGAGGACCACATCGAGAGGCCGCCGAGCCCCTTCTTCTCGGCGAACTTCACGAGCTGCTCGGCGTCCTCGACCTTGAAGACCTCGGCCGCGACGTCGTTGACACCGATCATCGGCGTGACGGCGACGGCCTTCCACGCGGCCGCGTCGGAGAGCCCGAGCGCGGTCTTGACCTGCTTCTGGGTGGCGGCGGCGGCCTGCTCGGCGTACGTGCCCATGTCGCCGCTGTAGGAGGGGCCGTAGTCCATGGCCATGATGTTCACGGCGGAGGTCTTGACGCCGTTCTTCTTCGCGTTGGCGAGCAGCTCGGCACCGGGCTGGGTGAGGCCCTCCGGCATCACGGGAAGCGTGAACGACACGTCAAGGCCCGGGTGTTGCTTCTGGAGCCGGGCGATGGCCTGGGCGCGCCGGGTGTTGGCCGCGGTGTCCGGCAGGGCGGCGCCCTCGATGTCGAAGTCGACCTTCGTCAGCTTGTACGCGTCGACGACCTTGCCGTACGCCTTGGCGAGCGAGGCCGCGCTGTCGCACTTCAGGCCCAGCTCGGAGCCCGCCGCGCCGCCGAACGAGACGCGGACGTCGCCGCCCTTGGCACGCAGGGCGCCGATCTGCGCGGCGACCTTGTCGTCGCCGAGGGCTCCGGTGCCGCCCCAGAGGGGCTCGCAGCTGCCGCCGGAGGTGATGAAGGCGAGGTTGAACTCCTTGACGCCGGTCTTCGTGGCCGTGTCCACGAGGTCGTAGGCGGGGGCGAGGGAGGTGTCCACGAAGGGGGCGAACGTGGCGGCGGCCTTGGCGGTGGGGGCCTTCTCCGCCGGGTCCTGTGCCTTTGTCGCGAGGGCCGTCCCGGAGAAGAGGAAGGCGCCGCCACCGACGAGCGTGGCGGCGACGAGCCCCCCTATGACCTTGGAACGGGTGCTCACCGTGCGCCGGTGCGTGCTGCTCATCGCGTGCCTGCCTTAGCTGTACGGGGGTGGGGGTGGGTGTTGCGTGGGGGTGCGGCAGCACGCTAGCCGGGCCGGAAGCGACAAAAAGGCCATGTGGGGCCCGGGTTGAGGATCTTAGGGTGCGCTTAAGGAAGAGATCGGGGCCGATTAAAGATCGGGCGGGTGCTGCGAGGTCGCAGGCTGCACCGTGGCGCAGTACCTGGCCATGGCGGAGGGCAAAATAAAATGAGATAAAGGGAAACATGGTGACCGGAGAGCACAGAAGGACGCTTGCCGCGGGGATCGCCCTCCTCGCCGTCCTGACGGCCTGTCCGGCGGCTGCCCGCGCCACGCCGCTGCCGGTCGCCACGCCCCCGTACCGGGCCGGCCCGGCGGCCGACGTGGTCGACGAGGTCAACCGGCACCGGGCCAGGGCCGGATGTTCACCCGTACACCTCCTGGACTCGCTGAGCCGGGCCGCCCGCGAGCACAGCGCCGAGATGGCCGATCGCGAGCGCCTCACCCACGCCGGGGCGGACGGCAGCCGCCCGATCGACCGGGTGCGGGACGCCGGTTACCGCCCCCGGATGGCCGGCGAGGTCATCGCGGACGGCGCCACCACGGCGGACGCCACCGTCAGACTTTGGGTGGACAGCCCCTCCCACCGCGCCGTCGTCCTCAACTGCCGCTACACGCACGCGGGAGTCGGCGTAGTGGGCGGCTCCGGCGGGCCGTGGTGGACGCTGGACCTGGCCGCGAGGAGCTGACGCCGCCGACGCCGAGGTGCAGCAGGACGCGGTCGCGGAGCGCGTTGGCCTCGTACACGGCCTCAGCCCGCGCTGGGCGCGCGTCGGCGGCGGCGTACGGCAGGGCCCCGGTGCCCCCGCCGCCCCTCCCCCGGGCGGCGCGCGTCCAGCTGGATCCAGATGCGGACCTCCGTGCCGCCGAGTACCGAGCTGCCGACGCGCACGTCGCCGCCCGTCGACTCGGCGAGGCGGCGCACGATGTCGAGGCCGAGGCCCGTGGAGCCGTCCTCGCCGGAGCCCGCGCCCCGGGCAAGCGCGGCCTCCGGGTCGGCGATGCCGGCCCCCGCGTCGGAGACGAGGACGATCACCGCGTCCTCACCGCTGTGGAGGTCCACCGAGAAGGCGGTGCCCTCGCCCGTGTGCCGGAAGACGTTGCCGAGCAACGCGTCGAGCGCGGCGATCAGTTCGGGTCGGGCCACGGGTATCCGGACCGGCCGGTCGACGCCCGCCACCCGGACCTCGCGCCCCTCGTCCTCGGCGAGCGCCGACCAGAAGGCCATCCGCTCCCGGATCACCTCGGCCGCGTCGCAGCCCGTGCCGGGGCCGACCGTCGCCGTCTGCGGTTTGGCCTCCCGCGCCGTGCGGATGATCGTGTCGACCTCGCGCTCCAGCGTCTCGACCGCCGTACGGGTCTGTTCGGCCGCGTCTCCTTCGCCGAGCGAGGCCGCGTTGAGCCGCAGCACGGTCAGCGGTGTGCGCAGCCGGTGCGAGAGGTCGGCCGCCAGCTCCCTTTCGTTGGCGAGGAGTTGGACCACCTGGTCGGCCATCGAGTTGAACGCCACCGCGGCGAGGCGCAGTTCGGTCGGCCCCTCCTCCGGAACCCGCGCCCCCAGCTTGCCCTCGCCGAGGTCGTGCGCGGCGCCCACGAGGCGCTTCGCGGGCTGGACCATGCGGACGCCGAGCCGGTCGGCGACCGCCACCGAGCCGATGACGAGCGCGATGCCGACGCCCGCGAGCACCAGCCACGCCGTGGTCACGCCATTGCTGACCTCGGCCTCGGGCACGTAGATCTCCACGACGGCCGTGCCCGAACTGAGCGCGGTCGGCTGGAGGACCACGAAGCCGCCGGGGACCTCGGTGGTCCTGGCCCGGCCCTTCCTGCGGGTGGCCTCCACGGCCCGCGCCTCGGCCCTCGGGTCGCCGACCTCGAAGGCGGGGGCGCCGTCGACGGCCGGTACGTACACGGCCATCCGTCCTTCGCCGCCCGCCTCCGACGAGGCGACGGCGCGGTTGAGCTCACCGCGGTCGGTGGTGATGGAGAGCGTGGGTCCCATGCCCGCGCCGTGCCGTTCCGCGTTGGAGATGGCCCGGTCCCTGGCCATCTCCTTGACGACGAGGCCGAGCGGCACCGCGAAGGCGACCACGACCATCACCGTGACGGCCAGGCACACCTTGACGAGGGCCCATCTCACAGCGGTGGCTCCGGCAGCGGCGGTTCCAGCTTCACGCCGACCCCGCGCAGGGTGTGGAGGTAGCGCGGCCGGGCGGCCGTTTCGCCCAACTTCCGCCGCAGCCACGACAGATGTACGTCGATGGTCTGGTCGTCGCCGTAACTCTGCTGCCAGACCTCGGCGAGCAGCTCCTTGCGCGGTACGACGACACCGGGCCGCCCGGCCAGGAACGCTAGCAGGTCGAACTCGCGCCGGGTCAGGTCGAGCCGTCCGCCGTCCAGTTCGGCCTGGCGCCGCAGCGGGTCGATGGAGAGCCCGCCGACCTGGAGGACATCGCTCGGCGGCCCCTCACCGGCGGGGACGCGCGCACGGCGCAGCACGGCGGCCATGCGCGCCGAGAGGTGTTCCACGGAGAACGGCTTGGTGAGGTAGTCGTCGGCGCCGTCGTTCAGGAGCCGCACGATCTCCGTCTCGTCGTCCCGCGCCGTCGCGATGATCACGGGGACGTCCGTGATGCCGCGCAGCATCTTCAGCGCCTCCGACCCGTCGAGGTCGGGCAGGCCGAGATCCAGGATCACCACGTCAAAACGGAAATGGGCGACCTCCCGCAGCGCCTCCAGGGCGGTGCCGACGCTGCGCACGGTGTGCGATGCCTCGGTCAGATGCCGGATGAGGGCGGAGCGTACGAACTGGTCATCCTCGACGACGAGCACACTTGCCATGGGCGGCACCGTACGCCATTCGGCGGAGCGCGGTCCTCCCCGGCACGTGCCCGCCCACCGGGCCCGGAGCACGGGTGTTCCACGGGACAGGCGCGCGGGCCGTGGTGCAGTATGGCCCGCGATGCGCAGAGGTCTCCTACACACAATCGCGTGGTCGTTCGCCACCGGCGCGGCGGTCACGCTGTCCTGGTGGGGCGTCCACACGGTGATGGCGGGCACCGCCTACGACCCGCCGCGCGCCCTGCCGCTCGCGGGCGACGACGGTGGCGCGGATCACGCGGATCCGCTGGCGTCCTCGACGCACCGCCCGGCGGCCCCGCCCACCGAAAAGCCCTCGAAGTCCTCGGAACCCCATAAGTCCTCCACGTCTTCGCGGTCACCGAAATCGCCCGATCCCTCCGGGAAACGCACCGGCAAGCACTCCTCTCCCCCGCCCACGAGCTCCAGCACGGGCACGGTGAAGAGCTACAACACCGACGGCGGCCGGGTCGTCCTCGACCTCGGCAAGGACTCCGCGACGCTGGTCTCGGCGACCCCGGCGGCGGGCTGGTCGGTGCAGACGTGGAAGCAGGACAAGTGGATCCGGGTGGAGTTCACCGGGGGCGCGGCCCACGTCTCGGTCTTCTGCACCTGGCACGACACGGCGCCGCGGGTGGAGGTCGACACGTACTGAAGCCTGCGGTCCCGGCCGTCAGCGGAAGACCGACGGGGGCGGCGCGGGCGAGGCGACCGCGCCGGCGTCCGTGACCGCCGCGGCCCCGCCGCTGAAGTCCGTGAGCCCGCGGCCGTGTTCGACCCTGCCGGGGTGCGGGTCGCCCGCGCAGCGCCGGGTCAGCTCGGCGACGGGCAGCGCCCGGTCGCAGCCGAGCAGTACGGCGTTGCCGAAGCGCTTGCCGCGCAGTACGGCCGGGTCGGCGACGAGCGCGAGTTCGGGGAAGAGCGTGGCGGCGGTGGCTATCTGGCCGCGCAGGTGGGCGAGGGGCGGGCCGTCGGCGAGGTTGGCCGCGTAGTACCCGCCGGGCCGCAGGACCCTGCGTACGTCGGTGAGGAATTCGGTGCTGGTGAGGTGGGCGGGGGTGCGTGCCCCGCTGAAGACGTCGGCGACGACGAGGTCGGCCCAGCCGTCGGCGATCTTGGCGAGGCCTTCGCGGGCGTCGGTGCCGCGCACCCGTATTCGGTCCTGGGGGTCGAGCGGCAGTTCCCGGCGGACGAGCCGGACGAGTGCGGCGTCGCGCTCGACGACCTGCTGGGTGGAGCGGGGGCGGGTCACGGCTATGTAGCGGGCGAGGGTGAAGGCGCCGCCGCCGAGGTGCAGGGCGTGGACCGGTTTGCCGGGCGGGGCGACGAGGTCGGCGATGTGGCCGAGCCTGCGCTGGTACTCGAAGGCGAGGTGCGCGGGGTCGTCGAGGTCGACGTGGGACTGCGGGGCCCCGTCCACGAGCAGGGTCCACGCGCGCGGTCGGTCCCGGTCCGGCATGAGCTCGGCGAGTCCGCCGTCGACGTTCTCGACGACGGCTTCCCGCGCTTCCCGCGACCGCTTGTTCCTTGCCATCCGGCCATTATCGGCGTATGCGGGCCGCGCGGCCCGGCGGCGGTGGCGCAGGCCGCTCAGCGACAGTTGTCGGCGGCCTCGATGGTGCGGGCGGCCTGGCCGAGCGCGGCCCGCAGGACGGCCGGGTCGGTGACGGGGTCCGTCTCGCCGTCCGGCGGGAGCAGCCAGCCGGTGCCCGCGACGGGCGGGTCGGGGACGATGGGGCCGCCGGGGCCCGGCGCCGGTTCCGCGTACACGCTCAGGCCGCGTCCGAAGGTCTGGGTGCAGGCGCTGCCCGGCAGGTCCCAGCCGTCGGCGGTGCCGGGGGGCACCAGGAAGCCGAGGGTGTCGCAGCTCCCGTCGTGCAGGACGGGGCCGACGGTGTCGCCCGCGCCGCGGCGCAGGATGTCGACCGCTTCGAGGCCCTGCCTGGCCGGGACCGTGACGAGGTCGCAGCACTCGTCGTCGCAGGGCGCGGGGCCGGGCGGGGCGCTGCTGTCCTGGGTGGGCCGGTGCCGTGCCGTCGTCAGGGACGCCGGGGATGCCGGGGATGTCGGGGACACGTCGTGCGCCGGTGCCGGGGGCATGCCGCTCTTCGTGCCGCTCTTCATACGGGAGTCGCTGTTCGCCGTGCCGATCTCCAACAAGGGGACCCTCCTCGCCAGTGCGGGACCGCATGGCTCCCGCTCCTTGTGGTTCAACGCGGCCCGGCGTCAACAGGCACTGCGGCGCGCCGCTGCAAAGGATGGCAGTTCATGGCAGATCGGGGGTGAGATATCCGGTTTGTAGGCGAACTGGGCGTGGTGGCCCCATCACAGCGGGTACGTTCGTGCCCTGCCGGAACAGGGGCAGCCCCGTCGGAACCAGCGCACGGGCGCGGCGCCCGGTGCGCGAGCGTGGGCACGGTCCGGCACGATCCGTACGAGAGGGTCCGGCCATGGCGTCCTCACCGATGGCATCGTCAACTCAGTCCCCACGACCCAACCTTGCCTTCCGCAGGCTCCGCGGACAGCGCTCGCCGGGCGAGTTCGCCGCGGCGGTACGGCGCGCCGCACGCGAGATCGGCGAGCGGGTCAGCTGCGACGCCCGTTACGTCGGGCGGGTGGAGGCGGGCGAGATCCGCTGCCCCAACTATGCCTACGAACGCGTGTTCCTGCACATGTTCCCGGGCCGGACACTGACGGACCTGGGGTTCGCCCCCCGCGCCCTGGTGCGTGGCAGGGGGGTGCGCGCCGAACCCGACCTGCCCCCGGTCCACCGCCCGGCCGAGTCCGGCACCACGAGCCGGCCACCGACCATGCCGCCGACCATGCCGCCGATCACGATCCACCCGCCACCGACCACGATCCACTTGTACGAGTCCCATCCGTCCGGGTCCGACCCCCGCGCCTGCGATCCGTACGCGGTCCAGACCCACGAGGAGAGCGACGTGCAGCGTCGCGCATTCATGACCGGCTCCACGGCCACCGTGGCCGCGGCCCTCGGGCCCATCGGGCTCACCCTGGGCGGCCCGGCAGAGGCGGCCGCCCTGCAAGGACGCAGGATCGGCGACGCCGAGGCCTGCGCGGTCGAGGCGGCCGTCCGCGCGATCAGACTGCTCGACGACCGGCACGGCGCCGCCGGTCTCTACCGACGGGCGGCCGCGCCCTTGCGCACCGCCTACACCCTGCTCGACGCGGGCACCACGACCCGGCAGTCCACCTCCGACCGGCTGTACGCGGGCGCCGGTGAACTGGCCATCTCCGTGGGCTGGCTGGCCCACGACTCGGGCCGCTTCGACGACGCCCGCTCGCACTACGCCGAGGCCCTCGCGACCGCCCGGGTCTCCTCGAACGCCGCCCTGGAGGCGCATGCCTTCTGCAACACGGCCTTTCTCGCGCGGGACGCGGGACGGCCCCGGGAGTCGGTGCGGGCGGCGCAGGCGGCCACGCACGCCGCCCGGCGGCTCGGCTCCCACCGGCTGCTCTCGCTCATCGCGCTGCGGGAGGCCGGGGGGTGGGCCGGGCTCGGTGACCGCTCCAACTGCGAGCAGGCGCTCGCGCGCGCCCACGCGCTCTTCGACCGCGGGGCCACCGACGCCGACCCGGAGTGGATGACCTTCTTCGGCGCGGCCGAGCTGGCCGGTCTTGAGGCGCAGTGCTGGTCGGCCCTCGGCGAGTGGGCGCGGGCCGCCGGACACGCGCGCCGCGCCGCGGACATCGCCTGGGCGCAGACCCCGCAGTTCACCCGGAACATCGCCCTCTACACCGCCGAGCTCGCCGACGACCTGGCCCGCGCGGGCCGTCCCGACGAGGCCGCGACGGCGGGGCTACGGGTCCTCGCCCTCCTCGGCGAGGTGCAGTCGACGCGCATCCAGTCGATGCTGGCCACGACGGCGCGGGTGCTCCTGCCGCACCGCAGCAGCGCCGAGGTGAGCGAATTCTTGGAGGGGCACGCCTGTCTGCCGCGCGCGGTCTAGCCGCGCTCGGTCCAGCCGCGCTCGGTCCAGCGGTCTAGACGCTCTGGACGCCGCCCGGGACCAGGTGTCCCGTCTCGTTCCACGATTCGACGGCGGGCTCTCCGTAGGCCCAGCCCAGGGTCGAGAGGGACGTCGGGTTGAGGCGGATGCGGGCGGCGAACTCGATGCCGAGCCCCAGCCAGCGGGCGCCGATGACCCGCAGGATGTGGCCGTGCGCGAAGACCAGCACGTCCCGGTCCGCGCTCCTGGCCCACTCGACCACCTCGTCCGCGCGCGCGGCGACCTGCCGCAGCGTCTCGCCCTCGGGGACGCCGTCGCGCCAGATGAACCAGCCGGGGCGGACCGCCTGGATGTCGGCGGGCGTCATCCCGTCGTACGCGCCGTAGTCGAACTCCATGAGCGCGTCCCAGGTGGTGGCCCGGTCGCCGAAGCCGGCGATCTCGCAGGTCTCCCGCGCGCGGGAGAGCGGGCTCGTGCGCACCTCGACGTCCGGGAGGCCGTCGTAGGGCGCGCGGTGCAGCCGCTCCCCCAGGAGCTCGGCGCCGCGGCGGCCCTCCTCCAGGAGGGGGATGTCGGTCCTGCCGGTGTGCTTCCCGGACAGTGACCATTCCGTCTGTCCGTGCCGGGCCAGCAGGATGCGGGGTGCCATGGGACCTCTCCAAGTCGTACGCGTGCCCGCCCGGCCACCTGCGCCGACGGGACTTTTGATGCCTTTTACGGACAGCGAGTGCCTGTCCCCTCCATCATCACCCACCCGGAAACACCCACTCGCCCGGCCTGGCAACCCACTCGCCGATCTCTGCGTCTTAGACGGCCGGGGGATGCCTCGACGGCTCGTGCCCACGCCGTAAAGTGAGGCCGCGGTATACGCCGCATGAACAGAGACGATGGGGGACCGACCGGATGCCGAAGACCGACGTGCCGGGCACTACGGGCATATCCGTCCACCGGCTTCGCTGGTGGACCGAGCTGCCGCTGATCGTGCTGGTGTACGCCGCGTACTCGGCCGGCCGGCTGGTCGTCCGGGGTGACGTCGCCGGCGCCGTCGACCACGGCCTGGGGATCCTCCGGGTCGAGCGGTTCCTGCGGATCAACGCGGAGAGCCCGCTGAACTGGCTCTTCACGGCCAACTCCTGGATCGGTGTCCCCGCGGACTTCTGGTACGCCTCGCTGCACTATCTGGTCACACCGGCCGTGCTGATCTGGCTGTTCCGCAGCCGCGCGGTGCACTACCGCGCCGCACGCGCGTGGCTGATGATCTCCACCATGATCGGCCTGATCGGCTTCACGCTCCTGCCGACCTGTCCGCCGCGGCTGCTGAGCAAGGGCCACGGCTTCGTCGACACCATGGCGCAGTACAGCGACTTCGGCTGGTGGGGCGGCGAGGCGAGCGCGCCCCGCGGCCTCGGCGGGATGACCAACCAGTACGCGGCCATGCCCAGCCTGCACGTGGGGTGGGCGCTGTGGTGCGGCGTGATGCTCTGGCGCTACGGACGCTCGCCACTGACCAGGGTCGCCGCCGTCGCCTATCCGCTGATCACGACGATCGTGGTGATGGGCACCGCCAACCACTACTTCCTCGACGCGGTCGCGGGCTGCGCCGTGATGGGTGTCGGACTGCTGCTCGTACGGCCCGTGCAGCGCCTCGCGAACCCCGTGACGGAGCGGCTGCGGGCACGCTTCCTGCGGCCCTCCACGACCTCGGCCGCCCCAGAGCCCTCAATTGTCAGTGCCGGGTGCCAGACTTCGACGGGTGAGCGAATTCCCCGACAGCGCAAGCAGAGTGCCGCCGCAGGAGCCGAGCCGAGCGCCCGGTCGGCCGCCGCGGGCCGACCGGCCGACGCCGGAGAAGGCGCTCCGGCACCGGCTCACTGAGCTGCGCGGCGCGGACCTTCCCGCGCGACCGCTGGACGCCCGTGCCCTGGCCGCGCTCGCGGCCAACCCCGGGTGCAGACGGCGGGCGCTGCTCGACGGCGCGGGCGTGGACAAGACGGCGCTCGCGCAGTCCCTCGGCTCGCCCTCCGGCTTCGGCCAGTCCCAGTTCGCGTTCGTCCGGGGCAACGCCTTCGAGGCACGGGTCAAGGCCGACGGCGGCGCCGAACTGCTGCGGCTGACCCACGGGCGCCTGGGCGGCGGCCCCGATCCCGTGCCCGGCGAGTCCGCCGTGCCCGACCTGTCGGCGGCGGGCCCCGAGGGCCGCGCGGCGCGCACCGCGCTCGCCCTGCGGGAGGCCACCGGGTCCGGCGGCTGGACGCTCCTCGACCACCCCATGCTGGCCCTGGACGTCGCGGGGACACCCGCCTTCCTCGAGCCGGACGCGGTGGTGGTCCATCCCGACGGCACCTGGACGGTCGTCGAGATCAAGTCCTTCCCGATGATCGACGGCTCCGCGGACGCGGCGAAGGTGGGCGCGGCCGCGCGTCAGGCCGCGGTGTACGCACTGGCGCTCGAGCGGGTGGCCGAGCGCATGGACCCGGCTCCGCGCGTCCGGAACCACGTCCTCCTGGTCTGCCCCAAGGACTTCTCGAACCTGCCGACGGCGTCCGCGATCGACGTCCGCAAACAGCTGTCGGTGACCCGCCGCCAGCTGGACCGCCTCGCCCGCGTCGAGGACATCGCGGCGGAGCTCCCCGCGGGCATCACGTTCGACGTGCGGCGCCCCACCGAAGAGCTGACCGCGGCGGTCGAGGCGGTCCCCGCGACGTACGCACCCGAGTGCCTGGCCGCCTGCGAGCTGGCCTTCCACTGCCGGGACCGGGCCCGCGAGCAGGGCGACGTGACGGCCCTGGGGCGCTCGATCCGCGGTGAGCTCGGCGGCCTGACGACCATCGGCGAGGTCCTCGCGGCGGCTGCGGGGACGGCGGGCGATCCGGCGGATCCGACGGTGGCGGCGTTGCGGAGGGCGGCGGCTTTGCGGGCGTCTGGCGTGGGCGCGGGCGGTGCCCCGTGCTGAGGCCGCCTGCGCTGCGCGGCGCCTCGGTCGGGTGGGGCTTCTGTTGTGATGCGGCGGAGCGCCCTGCCGCTTCGCGGCGGGTTTTTCCCACCCACCCGCCCTTTTTCCTCTCCCCGGAGGTGCGTCCGTGTCGTTGATCGACAGTCTCGGCCGTCTCGAAGCGGTGCGGAGCGGGCGGGCCCAGCCGCGGGCGACCGTGCGGCATCGGCATGTCTCGCAGCGGCCCCTCGTCCTCGTGCCGCTCACCACCGCGGGCGAAACGGGCGCGCCGCTCGGCGCCCTCGTCGGGACCGAGCGCACCTCCCCCCGCCTGCTCGTCGTCCCGCAGCCCCGCGACCGCGACCTGCGCTTCGCGTTCCTCGCGGAGCTCGCCGAGGTCGTCCTGCCGTACGTCGACAGCTTCGCGGGGGACGTCGAGGCGGCCGAACGGAACGAGACCGACCCGGAGACCGGCAAGCGCGTCAAGGTCGAGGTCGAACTCTGCGCGGACGCCCCGCAGCTCATCGTCCCGAGCCGCGCGGGCATCGAGTTCGTGCGGCTGCTCGGCCGTTCCATGCGCTTTCGCCGCACCGCCGAGCAGGACCCCGAAGCGCCCTATCCGGCGCCGCCCCGCGTGCCCCTCCTCGGCCGCTGGCTGACCCACTTCGGGGAGCGTGCCCGCGTCCCCGGCTCGTCGCTGCTCGTCGCGATGACCGAGCTGCTCTCCCGGCACTGGGCGACCGGCCAGTCCAGCCTCGAGGACCAGCACCTGGGCGCGCTGCTCGCCTGGATCGAGGCCCCG
Source organism: Streptomyces sp. NPDC046465 (assembly GCF_040646035.1). Lineage (NCBI taxonomy): Bacteria > Bacillati > Actinomycetota > Actinomycetes > Kitasatosporales > Streptomycetaceae > Streptomyces > Streptomyces sp. NPDC046465. The sequence goes on along the minus strand of NZ_JBEYZK010000010.1, from coordinate 278,049 downwards.
GAGGGCACCTCGGGCGCCGAGGCCGCGCTCCGCGCCGAGCTGGTCCGCGACCGTGACGGCCAGCTCCTTTGCCCGCCCGCGGGCCCGGCCACCGACCCGGCGTTCGACAACGACCTGCTCGCCCCGGCCATCGAGCGCTACGACCGCGCGCGCACGGCCCTGGCCGCCGCCGAGGACGGCGTCGAGGCCGACGAGCGGCTCGCGGGGCTGACCGCCGCCGAGCGGGAGATCCACGCCCTGATCGACAGCAGGACCCGCCCCACCTGGGACGCCGTGTGGCGCGGCCTCGACTCCCTGTGCACGCTGCCCGAGGCCCCGCGCGCCGCCGACCGGTGGACCCGCGACCGCTGGTCGTTCACGGGTCACCGCGACCGCGTGACGGCGGGCGAGCCACCGCAGCCGCGCGTCGACGACGCGGTCACCGCGGCCAACAAGCTGGCGACGCGCGAGCGCGAACAGGCCCGCCTGGACGCCCAGGAGGCCCTCGACGACCCGCTGGTGATGGCCGGACGCCGACTCGCGGGCGAGGCCTTCGCCGGTGAGGTGACGGAGGTCGTCATGGCGTACAACGAGGCCAAGAGCCCGCGCCCGCGCCCCCTGGTCAGCGTCCGCACGGACGACCAACCGCATCTCGGTGAGCGCACGAAGGTGTTCCGCTCCCTGGAAGGCAAGCCGCAGACGGCGGAGTTCGTGGCGTACGAGAGCGAGGGCGTCGTCGTGCTGCGCCTCACCGACAAGATGGGCCGCGGCAAGGAGCCCGATCCGGGGTCCGTGCCCGGCAAGGGCGACCGGATCTGCTGGACTCTGTTCGAGCACGAGCAGCGCGGCGGCCCCAAGCTGCCCGATCCCGAGGCCACCCCGTGGACGCACGGCGGGCCGCCCGCCGACCCCGCCAACAGCGCCGACGGCGCCGACGGCGCCGAGCGTCCTGACCCCGTGACCGCGGAGGACACCCTGTGATGCAGCTCGGCCCGCCCGCGGGCGGCACCTTCGACCCCGGCGCCGAGGCCGCGCGCGCCACGGCGGCGATCCTCCACGACACGCTGCACGGCGCGCACCGCGGTGTCGTGGTCGACTCGCCGCCCGGCGCGGGGAAGTCGACGCTCGTGGTCCGCGCCGCCCGTGAACTGGCCGCGGCGGGGCGTCCATTGATGATCATCGCGCAGACGAACGCGCAGGTGGACGACTTGGTCCTGCGCCTCGCCGAGAAGGACCCCGAGCTCCCGGTGGGCCGCCTGCACAGCAGCGACGCCGACCCGTACGACAAGGCGCTCGACGACCTGGAGAACGTCCGCAAGTCGACGAAGGCCGGGGATCTGGCGGGCCTCGACGTCGTCATCTCGACCGCGGCGAAGTGGGCGCACGTCAACGCCGACCAGCTCGACGCGCCGTGGGGGCACGCGATCGTCGACGAGGCGTACCAGATGCGGTCGGACGCGCTGCTCGCCGTGGCGGGGCTCTTCGAGCGGGCGCTCTTCGTGGGGGATCCGGGGCAGTTGGACCCGTTCTCGATCGTCGGCGCGGAGCAGTGGGCGGGTCTTTCGTACGACCCCTCGGCGTCCGCCGTGACGACGCTGCTCGCCCACAATCCCGAGCTGCCGCAGCACCGCCTGCCGGTGTCCTGGCGGCTGCCCGCGTCGGCCGCGCCCCTCGTCTCCGACGCGTTCTATCCGTACACGCCGTTCCGCAGCGGCACGGGGCACGGGGACCGTGCGCTGAGCTTCGCGGTGCCGTCGGACGGGTCGGCGTCCGACCGGGTGATCGATGAGGCGGCGGTGGCGGGGTGGGGCCTGCTCGAGCTGCCCGCGCGCAATACGCCGCGTACGGATCCCGAGGCGGTGCGGGCGCTGGCCCAGGTGGTCCGGCGCCTCCTGGACCGGGGCGGCGCCGCCACGTCGGAGCGCGGTCCTGAGCCCGCGCCGCTCACGGCGGACCGCATCGCCGTCGGCACCGCGCACCGGGACCAGGCGGCGGCGGTCCGTGCGGCCCTCGCGGACCTGGGCGTCAGCGATGTCACGGTGGATACGGCGAACCGTCTCCAGGGCCGTGAGTACGACGTGACGGTCGTCCTGCACCCGCTCTCCGGCCGCCCCGACGCGACCGCCTTCCACCTGGAGACGGGCCGCCTCTGTGTCCTGACGTCCCGGCACCGGCACGCCTGCATCGTGGTCTGCCGCGCCGGGGTCGACGCGCTCCTCGACGACCACCCGTCCACGGAGCCGGTCCAGCTGGGCGTCACGGTGAAGTTCCCCGACGGCTGGGAGGCGAACCATGCGGTGCTTGCGCGGCTCGCGGAGCACCGCGTGCGGTGGCCTCGGTAGGGCCAGGGGGACGGTGCGTCTGCCCGGATGTGTCTGCGGCTCGCCGGTGGCTGGTCGCGCAGTTCCCCGCGCCCCTGAAAAGACCGCCAGGCCCCCCAGGGGCGCGAGGAACTGCGCGAGCAACCCACGAAAAGCCGCAGACGCGTCCGCGGCCCGGCCGTGGCTGAGCGCGCAGTTCCCCGCGCCCCTGAAGGAGCCGCAGGCCCCCCTAGGGGCGCGGGGAACTGCGCGAGCAACCCGCGACCAGCCGCAGGCGCACCCGTGCGGAACCCGGCGGACGCGACTGCGCCCCCGGCGGCGCGGGGCCCCCGGCCCCCTTGTGCGGCAAGGGAGAATGAGAGTCGGCCGGGCACCGGACGGACAGCCCGTACGTACGAGGAGGACACACCATGGCGGAGCCCGAGCGGCCCCGGACCGAGCAGCGCATGCGCCCCGCGCCACTGCTCTTCGAACCCGCGGAAGCCACCGGCGACCCCGAGCACTTCTTCGACCTGGAGTCGATGGAGGACCCGCGCGAGCTGCTCGACCGCGCGACGGAGCTGACGCACGCGTTCCGCGCCGCGACGGACCGGTCGATCGAGTTCCAGGCCATGGCGGCCGCCCAGCTCGCCGACCCGCGCCGGTTCGACCGGCTGACGCTCGCGACCATCGCGGAGCGCGCGGAGTGGACCGAGGACTACGCGCGGAAAATGGTCGAGTTCGGCCGGGACCTGCTGCGCGGCGGCGGCACCGAGAAGCGGTAGCCGCAGGCCGTGGCTACCGGCCGCGGAGGATCTTCTGGCATATGCCAGAAGGGCAAGATACTCCACCCCGCCCCCCACTGTCCCGGTTTCCCGCAACTCTCCGAACGGGAACCCTCACTACCGGTACACATGCCTGCCATGAGCAGTGCTTCCCTCCACGTCTCCACCGCCTCCGCCGCCTCCGCCGCCGTCTCCGCCGTCACCGCCGAAGGGGCCGCCTGGCTCGCCTCGGCCGAGACGTATCCGCGCAGCACCCTCGCCCTCTGGCGGAGCGCCCCCACCGCCCCCGCCGTACTCCCCTGCGGCTCCGCCTTCGACGTCGTGAGCGTCCCCGCGGTCTTCGGGCGGCGGATGCTCGACCGGCTGTGGGCGGAGGGGCCGGGGTCGGGTCCGGTCGCCGCCCACCGGGGCCGCGTCCTGCTCTTCGCCGCCCCCGGCACCGCCCAGCGCCTGCCCGCCCTCCTGGAGTGGGAGGAGTGGGGGTCGGCCGTCCCGTCCGTCCTCTGTCACGGCACCGGCGACGCGGTCACCGTGCCGCCGCTCGCCCCCACCGGCAGCGGCAGCGGCACCGGCACCGGCACCCCAGGGGCCGTCCCGGATGTCGCACCCGGCGCCGTACCCGGCGGCCACCTCGATTCCCGCTGGCTGGTGGCCCCCGACACCCGTCACCCCTGGCTCCCGGGGCCCGAGGTCATGCTCTGGGCCTGTGTCCGGGCGGCCCGCTCAGGGGCCTCCTCCGCCGTGCGCATATCGATTTTTCCTGGCGGCGATCAGGGTGCTAAGGTCTACGACGTCAGCAGGCGCCGCTAGCTCAGTTGGTTAGAGCAGCTGACTCTTAATCAGCGGGTCCGGGGTTCGAGTCCCTGGCGGCGCACAGACGGTGAGAAGCCCCTCGCGAGAGCGAGGGGCTTCTTGCGTGTCCGGGCCGCGGGGGCTCCCGGTTCAACCCGTCGTGACCTGCACCGTCCAGGCCCCGGAAGCCGTCCGCCCCGCCACCTCCACGCGTACGTCCTCGCCGGGCACCGTGAAGCTCTCCCCCGCCCGCACCGGGGCGTCCGCCAGCTGCGGGTACACCGATTCGCCCCAGCAGGCCCCGGAGTCCGGATGGGCGTCGACCACCTCGACGGGGCCGCCGCCCGACGCCGCCTCGTTGCGCACCTCGTAGAGGAGTACGCCTTCCGTGCACGTCGCGTGGTCGTTGCCGAGAGAGCCGCGCGCCTCCATGACGAGGGCCGTGCCCCGGCCCGTGCGGGCCACGGCGAGCCGGGTGCCGCCGAGGCCGCCGGGCGCTTGCGGCGCCGCCAGCGGATCCAGGGTCAGCCGCTCCGTACCCGCTCCCAGGCACCGCACCTGGCGCCGGTCCAGCCAGCCCAGCTTCCACTTGTGCCAGCCGAAGAGGTCGGGGGCGAGACCGAACTGGCTGCCCATGACGTCCCAGTCGCCGACGTAGGTGTCCCAGTCGCCCTTGCCGTCGGTCGGCCGGTGGTACAGGTCCGGCAGGTCGAAGACGTGGCCCGTCTCGTGGGCCAGGACGTTGCGGTCCGGCGGGTGCCGCTCGAAGACGGTGACGATGCGCCGGATGTCCGTACCGTCGGCGCGCATCGGCCGGTCGAAGTTCACCACCTTCGTGGCGTCCGAGTCGACGCCGGGAGCGTCCGGGTCGGCCACGAAGTACACGACGTCGTACCGCGAGAAGTCCACCTTCGGATCGGCGGCGGCCATCGCGTCGCGCAGGTAGGCGGCACGGCGCTTGGCGTTCCAGTCGCGCTGTATGGCGTACGAGAGGGAGCCGTGCGGCATCTGGACCCACTCGGGCTGCGGATGCGGGGTCAGCCGGAACTTTCCGTACGAGGCGCGCTCGAAGAACTGGCTGGTGGCCGGGAAGTAGTCGGCGGCCAGCTCCCCGGGGGTGGACAGGGGCGGGGAGTCCGGGAAGGAGAGGAACACCATCACCGCGTTCAGGTTCTCGATGGGGCGCGGGTAGGCGGTGTTCCAGGTGTCGAGGCCCTCCGAGTGGTGCGCGGTGGTGCGGCGCAGGGCGCACGGGCCCCCGGTGGGCTCGGCGATCGCGGGGCCCGCGACCAGTGAGGTGGCGGCCAGGGCGGTCAGGGAGGTGAGCAGGGCGGCGGTGCTGCGCAGACGGGAGTTCTCCCCTCCACGGGTGAGTCCCCAAGGGGGGAGCTGACGCGGCACGTCGACCTCCGGGTGCGGAATGCGGGACACCCCACCCACCTTGTGATGTTTTGTTGAAGTACGCCCTGTTTGTCTGGCCCTTCCGAGTGAGGGGGAGATGAGAGTGCGACACCCCGAGCGCTCACGGAACGTCACAAGCGATCGGGTCGGAACCGAACCAGTTCAGTGGCGAGCAGAAACGATCTGCCGACGGCGGCGGGCACCGCCCCACCCGGCGATACGGCTGGAACGGGCATCTGGCCAGCCTCTATGATCGGCACACTTTCCTACGCGGGCCCGGCCTCCACACCACCGCCCGCCCTCAGCCGGCCGCCCGACGAGACCTGTTCGAGAACAAACTGCACTGCGGGAGCAAGCGGTGAACGGAACGTCCGAAGGGCCCATCCCCACGACGGTCACAGCGCCCGGAACCCGGGCCGACGTCACGGAGCGTCGCCGCACGGCGAGCGCCGACCACCGCGCCGCCTTCGCGGTCGCGCCCCTGCCCCTCGCCGTCGTCGACGGCGAGGGTCTGGTCCTCAGCGCCAACGACGCCCTGGCCGCCCTCTTCGGCGCGGCCCCCGGGGCGCTGACCGGGAGCGTCGCCGCCGAGCTGATCGACCTGACCTCCGACGCCCGCACCTGGCACGCGTACCGCGAGGTGCTCCGCGGGCGGCAGGCCCGACTGCGCTGCACCCGGCGCCTGAAGCACCCCGACGGGCACTCGCTGTGGGTCCAGATCACGGTCTCGCCGATGCCGGAGGCCGCGGGGCGCGGCGCGGGCGGGGCCGTCGGGCACGGTGCGGGCGGGGCCGCCCTCCTCGCCGCCGCCGACATCAGCGCGCGCCACGAGCTGCAGGCCCGGCTGCGCCACGTGCAGATGCACGACCCGGTGACCCGGCTGCCCAACCGCAATCTCTTCTTCGAGCGGCTCGCCTCGGCGCTCGAAGCTGGTACGTACGACGACACGAGCACCGGCCGGATCGGCCTCTGCTACCTCGACCTCGACGGGTTCAAGGCGGTCAACGACACCCTCGGCCACCGGGTCGGCGACCGGCTGCTCGCCGCCGTCGGGGAGCGGCTCACCCGCTGCGCGGACCGGGCCGGGTACGGCAGGGCTGCGGCGCCGCTGGTCGCGCGCCTGGGCGGCGACGAGTTCGCGCTGCTCGTCGAGGACTCGACCGGCACGGACCAGCTGGTGGATCTCGCCGACACGACGCTGGCGGCGCTGCAGGAACCGTTCGACCTGGCCGGGCAGCGGCTCTCCGTCTCCGCGTCCATCGGCGTCGTGGAGCGGCGTGCCGCGGGCACCACGACGACGGGGCTCATGCAGGCCGCCGACACCACGCTGTACTGGGCGAAGGCGGACGGCAAGGCTCGCTGGACGCTCTTCGACCCCGAACGCAACGCCCACCGCATGACCCGTCAGGCGCTCGCCAGCTCACTGCGGCCCGCCGTCGAGCGGGACGAGTTCGTCCTGGACTACCAGCCGCTCGTGGGGCTCGACGACGAGGGCGTGCACGGGGTCGAGGCGCTGGTGCGGTGGCGGCATCCGCAGTTCGGTCTCCTGACGCCGAATCGGTTCATCGGACTGGCGGAGGAGGACGGGTCGATCGTGCAGTTGGGGCGCTGGGTGCTGCGGCGTGCCTGTCGGCAGGCGCGGGCGTGGCAGCTGGAGCATCCGGCGCGGGAGCCCGTGTTCGTCAGCGTCAACGTGGCGGTGCGGCAGGTGTGGGACTCGGACCTGGTCGCGGACGTCGCGGAGATCCTCGCGGAGACGGGGCTCCCCGCGCGTCTGCTGCAGTTGGAGCTCACCGAGTCCGCGGTGATGGGGTCGGCGGGGCGGCCGCTACAGGCCTTGCAGGCGCTCAGCGACATGGGGGTGCGGATCGCCATCGACGACTTCGGGACGGGGTACTCGAACCTGGCGTACCTGAGCCGCCTTCCGGTGTCCGTGCTGAAGCTGGACGGGTCCTTCGTGCGGGGTTTCCAGTACGAGGAGGGGGAGGCGCACACCGATCGCGCCGACGAGGTCATCGTCGAGGCGATGGTCCAGCTCGCGCATCGGCTGGGGCTCACGGTGGTGGCGGAGTGCGTGGAGACTGCGTCTCAGGCTGCGCGGCTTCGGAAGATCGGCTGCGACACGGGGCAGGGCTGGCTGTACTCCCGCCCCGTCCCGGCGGATCGTATCTCCGTACTGCTACGGGGCGCTTCGTAGGGCGGCGGTGTTCTGCGCGTCGCCCGGTGCGGGTCGTGGTGGGCTGGTCGCGCAGTTCCCCGCGCCCCTGAAAACACACCCCGTACCGCCCTCCGACGCGGTGCCCCGGCAGACACGTCTGCGTGGTCCCGCGCATCGGCCTGTGCGGCTCGCAGGGGGCTGATCGCGCCGTTCCCCGCGCCCCTGAAAACACACCCCGCGCCCCTGACGGGGCCGCAGGCCCCACCTAGGGGCGCGGGGAACTGCGCGACCAGCCACGCACCACCCGCACCAAAAGAACCGCCAGCTCGCCTAGCCAGGCAACCCGTACGCGTTCGCGATGAGTTCGTAGGACCGCAGCCGCACATCGCCCCCGTGCGCGTTGCCCGTGATCATCAGCTCGTCCGCCCCCGTACGCTTCGCGAGGTCGTCAAGGCCCGTGCGGACCTGGTCCGCGGTGCCGTGGATGACGTTGGAGTTCCAGGAGTGGACGAACTCCCGCTCCATCTCGGTGAATTCGTGCGCCGCCGCCTCGTCCGGGGTGGGGACGAGACCGGGGCGGCCCGTGCGCAGGCGGACCATGTTCAGGGCCGCGGCCATGACCTGGCGGCGGGCCTCGTTCTCGTCGTCGGTCGCGAGCGCCGAGACGCCGATGAGGGCGTACGGGGCGTCGAGGAGCGCGGAGGGCTTGAACGACTCGCGGTAGAGGTCGAGCGCCGGAATCGTGTTCTGCGCGGAGAAGTGATGCGCGAAGGCGAACGGCAGGCCGAGCGCTCCGGCCAGGCGCGCGCTGAAGCCGGAGGAGCCGAGCAGCCAGAGGGGCGGGCGGTGCGTGGACTGCACGCCGCCGGGCGAGGTCGCCTGGATGGGCCCGGGGACGGCGTGGATGCGCCCGTAGGGGTGGCCGTCGGGGAAGTCGTCGTCCAGGAAGCGGGTCAGTTCGGCGAGTTGCTGGGGGAAGTCGTCGGCGCCCTCGTTGAGGCGGTCCGTGCGGCGCAGCGCCGCGGCCGTCGCGCCGTCCGTGCCGGGCGCGCGGCCGAGGCCCAGGTCGACGCGGCCCGGGGCCATCGCCTCCAGCGTGCCGAACTGTTCGGCGATGACGAGCGGCGCGTGGTTGGGCAGCATGACGCCGCCCGAGCCGAGCCGGATGCGTCCGGTGTGGGCGGCGAGGTGGGCCAGGATCACGGCAGGCGAGGACGAGGCGACGCCCGGCATGGAGTGGTGCTCGGCGACCCAGTAGCGGTGGTAGCCGCGCGCCTCGGCCAGCTTGGCGATGTCGACGCTGGTGCGCAGCGCGTCGGTGGCGGTGCGCCCTGCGCCGACGGTGACGAGGTCGAGCACGGACAGGGGCACGGGCGCGGTGCCGTGCCGCTCGCCGCGGATGCCGTCGTCGGTCGGGTCCACTGTCACTTGGGGTGCCTCCTGCACTGCGTGCGTACGTCGTCTCGTGGCTCTCGTGGCTACGGAACCCAGAACAGGAGGCTCACTCCGTTTTATTCCCGGCTACCGTGCACGCCATGGCTGATCCCCTGAAGACCCTCGTCGACGGAGTCGAGGTCGACGTGCCCAACACGATCCCGGACATCCGCGCCGCCCTGCCCGAGGGACGGCGCGCCGAGTTCGACCGGGCCATCAACGGGGCAGGGGTCGACGAGATCCACGCCGTGATGCGGCACTGGATGCTGGAGGCCGTGCCCGACCCCGACGCCGAGGCCCGTCTCGCGCGGCTCGCCTCCGACGAGGCGGAGAGGCGGGGCACATCGTGAGCCCTCGCCACCGCAGGAGCCACCGCGTCACCTACGCGCCGCCCGCCGACGACACCCTCGCCAAGATGGGCGACGCCGACGCCTTCCGCGCCGTGCTCAGCCGGACGGTGGGCCGGGACCCGTACGGCCACGGCTCCACACCCGTACGGGACGACCCCGACCGCCGGGAGGCGACGGTCGACGGCGCCATCGTCCTCTACTACGTCTCCGGGTCGGTCCAGACGTTAACGGTGGTCAGGCTGATCCTCAGCCCCTGACCCCTGACCCTGGGCCTCAGGCCCTGACCTGGACAAGCGGCTCCTTCGTGAAGAGGTGTCCGAGGCCGGGCGCGTTGATCCGGCGCTCGGCGAGGCGCAGAGCCTCCCAGACCGTGACCTGGTTCGCCGTCAGGACCGGCTTGCCGAGCGCGGACTCCAGCTCCGCGACGTACGCCGCCGTGTGCAGCGCCGTGTCCGGCAGGAGCACCGCCTGGGCGTCCGGGTGGTCGCCGTCGCGGGCAAGGGCGAGGACCTCGTCGCGGCCCCACGTGCCGACCTCCGCCGCCGTGATGATGCCGCTGCCCCGCGCCGAGACGACCTCCGCCCCTGACGCCTTCAGGAACGCCGCGAAGTGCGCGGCCACGTCCTCCGGATAGGTCGCGGCGACCGCGACGCGGACCGCGCCCACCTCCCGTACGGCGTGCGCGAAGGCGAACGAGGTCGACGAGGCGGGCAGACCCGCCGCCACCGCGAGCTCGCGCACCTGGTCGTGGGCGCCGTCCCAGCCGAAGACGAAGCTGGCGCTCGTGCACGCCCAGACCACCGCCTCCGCGCCGGAGAGCCGCAGTTCCTCGACGCCCGCCGCGAGCCGCGGGGCCGCGCCCATTTCGAGGAGCGCGTCGACCCGGTGCGCGTCCTCGCCGATGTCCGTGTGCACGACCTGCAGCCGGACATCGCTGCCGAGCATCTGCTCCATGCGGGGGTAGTCGTCCTCGGCCGAGTGCCCCGGGTAGAGAAATCCGAGTGCCGTCACGTCCAGCCTCCTCCTTCTGCGGGTGGTCCTTCGGGCAGGCCCTGCGGCGGGGCCGGCGGATCGAGCGGGATCGCGCCCGGTCGTGCCGTCGGATTGATCAGTGCCTGATAGGGCCCTACCGCACGCGTACCCAGCCGACGCAGGGCGGACCACATCGTCACCTGGTTCGCGGAGATCACCGGCATCCGCAGTTCCGCTTCCAGTTGCGGGATGACGTCGTACGTCGGGAGGTTCGTACAGCTGATGAACAGGGCGTCGACGCCGCCGGCCCTGCTCTGGATCGCGCGGCGCGCCATGTCCGCCACGTCGCGGTAGGGGACCTTCCAGATGTGCCGGGTGAGCCCGAGGTAGGCGCGCGCGGCGACGGTGACGTCGGCCTCGCCCAGGTACTCCTCCAGGGACTGGGTCACCGACCAGGTGTAGGGCGTGACCAGCGCGATGCGGCGCGCGCCCAGTTCGTCGAGGGCTTCGAGGAGGGCGCCGGAGGTGGTCACCGAGGCGACCGCGCCCTCCCGCGTCATGGCTTCGCACATCGCGCGCTCGCCCGCGATGCCGCCGACGAAACTGCCCGAGGTGCAGGCGTACGCGAGGACTTCGGGCTCGGCGGCGGTCAGCGCGCGGACCGCCTCGGCGAGCGTCTCGTGCTCGCTGACCAGGCGCGCCAGGTCGAGGCTGACCTCGACGGGCACGTACGGCGTGCGGGTCAGATGGAGCGAGATCTCGTCCGGGATCCACCGCCACAGTTCGCGGTCGAGGACGAAGTCGAAAGGGGCAACGACACCTACACCTCGTTGAGGGTGTGGTCCGCCGAGGAAAGAGACGTCCATGAACAGTCCCCAAGTTCGTGCGTGTGTTCAGGGACCGGCCGGGGGCCGGGGACGAGCGATGCCGGCGACGCGCCGGGACGGCGGGACGGGGATGCCGCGCGGACGAACCACACAGAGTGTGCGAGCGGCTGCACGGAGAGTACTGGTTCGCCGCACTGCCGGTACAGCAGTGCCTCTGTTGACGAAGGTAGGTTCGGGTGCGAGCGTGGTCAATCCGCACATCTCAGACGGCTGAGTCGAGTTTCTGACGCGGCGTGGCCGTACCTCTGACCGGGAAGCGGAATCTCATTGCGAAACGGTTTCCCCTCGACGTCCGATACGACCGTTCTTGTCCTTGACGCCGCACCCCCGACGCCCCCGCCGCGGCTCGGCGGCCTGACCGGCCGCGCCCGCGTGCTGCACGCCGACGGGGACACCCTGGCCGAGCGGCTGCCGCTCGCCGACGTGCTGCTCGTCTGGGACTTCTCCTCCGACGCGGTGCGCCGCGCCTGGCCGGGCGCGGGGCCGAGACCTCGCTGGGTGCACACCGCGAGCGCGGGCGTGGACCATCTGATGTGCCCCGAACTCGCCGCGTCCGACGCGGTGGTGACCAATGCGCGCGGCGTCTTCGACCAGCCCATCGCGGAGTACGTCGCGGCGCTCGTCCTCGCCATGGCCAAGGACCTGCCGCACACCCTGGAGCTGCAGCGCGAGCGCTCCTGGCAGCACCGCGAGACGCGGCGGATCGCGGGCACGCGCGCGTGCGTCGTCGGCTCGGGACCCATCGGGCGGGCCATCGCGGGGACGCTGAAGGCGCTTGGCATCACCACGGCGCTGGTGGGCCGCACGCCCAGGACCGGCGTACACGGGCCAGCGGACCTCGACCGGCTGCTCACGCGCGCCGACTGGGTGGTGTGTGCGGCGCCGCTCACGGACGACACGCGCGGCATGTTCGACGCGCGGCGCTTCGGCGTCATGCAGCCGTCCGCCCGGTTCATCAACATCGGCCGCGGTCCGCTCGTCGTCGAGGACGACCTGGTGGCGGCGCTGGCCAAGCGGTGGATCGCGGGCGCGGCGCTCGACGTCTTCGAGCGGGAGCCGCTGCCCGCGGACAGCCCGCTGTGGACGGCTCCCGGGCTGCTCGTCTCCCCGCACATGAGCGGCGACACGATCGGCTGGCGAGACGAACTGGGCAGCCAGTTCGTCGAGTTGTACGAGGCGTGGGAGGCGGGACGGCCGTTGGCGAACGTGGTCGACAAGGAACGTGGGTATGTCCCGGGGCACTGACCACGCCTCACCCTCACCCCCGTCTGTCTTCTGAGGAGCGTGCATGACCGAGCTCACGGATCTCACCGCGGTACAACTCGTGGACGGCTATCGCAAGGGCGAATTCAGCCCGGTCGACGCGGCCCGTGCCACGCTGCGCAGGGCCGAGGAGACCCAGTCGGCGGTGAACGCGTTCGTGCGGATCGAGCCGGAGACAGCGTTGGCGCAGGCCGAGGCCAGTGCGGAGCGGTGGCGGAAGGGTGAGCCGCAGGGCCTGGTGGACGGCGTTCCCGTGACGGTGAAGGACCTGCTCCTGATGCGCGGCGGGCCGTCCCTGCGCGGTTCGAGGACCGTGCGCCCGGAGGGGAAGTGGAACGAGGACGCGCCCTCGGTCGCCCGCCTGCGCGAGCACGGCGCGGTGTTCATCGGCCGCACCACGACCCCGGAGTTCGGATGGAAGGGCGTGACGGACAGTCCGCGGAGCGGGATCACCCGGAATCCGTACGACACGTCGCGCACCTCGGGCGGTTCGAGCGGCGGCAGCGCGGTCGCCGTGGCGGTCGGCGCGGGCCCCCTTTCCCTCGGCACGGACGGCGGGGGTTCGGTGCGGATCCCGGCGTCGTTCTGCGGGATCTTCGCGATGAAGCCGACGTACGGGCGCGTGCCGCTGTATCCCGCGAGCCCCTTCGGGACCCTCGCCCACGTGGGCCCGATGACGCGGGACGCGGCGGACGCGGCGCTGATGATGGAGGTCATCACCGGCCCCGACAGCCGAGACTGGTCCCAACTGGGCCCGGTGGCCGGGAGTTTCCGCGCGGGTCTCGGCGGCGGGGTGCGCGGTCTGCGCATCGCCTACTCCCCCTCGCTCGGCGGCCAGGTCGCGGTGCGGCCCGCGGTCGCGGCGGCGGTGCGGCGGGCGGTGGAGTCCCTCGCGGCGCAGGGGGCGTACGTGGAGGAGGCCGACCCCGACTTCTCCGAGCCGGTGGAGGCCTTCCACACTCTGTGGTTCAGCGGCGCCGCGCGGGTCGTGCAGCATCTGTCGCCCGCACAGCGGGAGTTGCTCGAACCGGCGCTGCGGGAGGTCTGCGGGCAGGGCGCGCGGTACAGCGCGCTCGACTACCTCGCGGCTGTCGACGTGCGCATGGACCTCGGCCGCCGCATGGGCCGCTTCCACTCGACGTACGACCTGCTGGTCACGCCGACGCTGCCGATCACCGCGTTCGAGGCGGGGGTCGAGGTGCCGCGCGGGTCCGGGCACCGGCGCTGGACGGGCTGGACCCCGTTCACGTACCCCTTCAACCTCACCCAGCAGCCCGCCGCGACGGTGCCCTGCGGGGCGGATGACGAGGGGCTGCCCATCGGGGTGCAGATCGTGGGCGCGCGCCATGCGGACACGGTGGTGCTGCGGGCGGCGCACGCGTTGTACGAGGCGGGCAGCGCGGATCTCGCGCCGCCCACGCCGGTGGTGAGCTGAACGGCGGGGGCGCTCAGGCGCGTGTGAAGTTCAGCGTCTCCCCCTGTGCGCCCGCGCGCCACAGGTCGTTGCAGGCCTCGGCCATCTGGTCGAGGCCTTCGACGATCTGACCCCAGACGATGCCGGGGACCCAGCCGACGTCGCCGTTCAGGAGCAGGTTGTTCCGCTCGTAGAACAGGGCGAGGTCGACGACCGTGGTGCCCGCCTGTACGTCGGCCTCCGCCTCGTAGCCGTACGCCTGGGTGCCCAGTTCCGTGCCCGAGAAGGAGAAATAGCAGAGATCTCCCGGGATGGGAGTGACTGTCGGGTTCTCCAGGGGCGGCTCCCGGTCCGCGAAGGCCGGGAAGAGGGCATAGATCTCATTGCGCGCGTACTTCGCGTGATAGACGTCCGAACCGAGTGGCAGCGCCTCCCACACCGCCGCACAGGTCACCGGAGCCCGGTCGTCGAGCAGTTTTGCCGTGCACTGAACTCCCCGCTTGGCAAGGGAGACTTCGATGAATCGCTCTGGCATGTGTCCCATGCTCCTCCTTGGGTCAAGAGGACAACGATTGCATCAGGGGCCGGAATTCATCGGCATAACTCGCTTCGGGACGGGTAGCCGCGCGCCCATGGCTCCACCACTTGGGAACAACGAGGGATTCACCGGCAGAGCGGTCCGCCGCCGCGCCCTGCTCACAGGAGCGGGCGGAGCGGCTCTGGGCGTTCTCGGGGTCTCGGCATGCAGCCGGGTACCCGACGAGGGGAAGGTTGAGGGGGGCGATCTGCTGGACAGGCTGCGCGACAGCGGTACGGTCAGGATCGGTGTCGCGGGCGAGGTCCCGTTCGGCTATATCGACGAGAACGGCGAGGTCACCGGGGAGGCGCCGGCCATCGCCAAGGTCATCTTCCCGCGCCTCGGCGTGCCCAAGGTCAAGGCGGTGCCCACGAAGTTCGGCGCCCTGATCCCCGGACTCACGCAGGCGCGGCAGTTCGACGTGGTCTCGGCGGGCATGTACATCAACCCGACGCGGTGCGAGCAGGTCCTCTTCTCCGACCCCGACTACCTCATGCTCGACTCCTTCATCGTGAAGAAGGGCAACCCGCACGGCATCAAGGGCTACGAGGACATAGCCAAGAAGGGCCTCAAGCTGGCGAGCGGCACGGCCTACGCGGAGATCGACTACGCCAAGGCGGCGGGCGTGAAGTCCGTGCTCGTCCTGCCGGACCAGGTGGCGGGCATGGACGCCGTGTCCCAGGGCCGGGTGGACGCCTTCGCGGGCACCAACGTCACCGTCCGCACGGTGATCAAGAACAATCCGCGCGTCGAGGCGACGAAGCCCTTCCAGCCCGTCGTCGACGGCAAGCCGGCCTACGGCGCGGGCGGCTTCGCCTTCCGGCTCTCCGAGAAGAACCTGCGGGACGCCTTCAACAAGGAGCTGCACAAGCTCAAGGAGAGCGGCGAACTCCTTCGCATCGTCAAGCCGTTCGGCTTCACGGAGGCCGAGATGACGAAGCTGACCGTGGCCAGGCTGTGTCCCCCGGCGAAGGGCGTCTCGTCATGATGTCGTCGGAGTTCTTCGGGAACTGGTTCCTGCCGGGCGTGTGGATCACCGTCCAGGTCACCTTCTTCAGCGCGGCCCTCGCCTTCGTGATCGCCTTCCCGATCGGCGTGCTGCGCACGAACCGGCTCTGGATCGTGCGGTTCCTCGCCGGGGCCTACTTCGAGATCTTCCGCAGCACGTCGTCGCTGGTCTTCATGTTCTGGATCGCGTTCACGGTGCCGCCCCTGTTCAACATCAGCTTCCAGCCGATGTTCGCGGGCGTCCTCGCGCTCGGCATCACGTACGGCGCGTACGCCTCCGAGATCGTGCGCGGCGCGCTCGCCGCGGTGCCGCCCGCGCAGCGCGAGGCGGGCATCGCCCTGAACTTCACCCCGGCGCAGCGGCTGCGCCGCATCGAACTGCCGCAGGCCTGGCCGGAGATGATCCCGCCGTTCAACAACCTGCTCATCGAGCTCCTGAAGGGCACCTCGCTGGTCTCCCTCATCGCGGTGGCCGACATGACGTTCGCCGGTGACCTGCTGCGGCTCGTGAAGAGCGAGAGCGCGCCGATCTACACGCTGCTGCTCGGCCTGTACTTCGTCCTCGCGTTCATCCTCACGCGCGGCATGCGGCTCCTGGAGCGGCACGCCAAGAAACGGGTCGGGCAGACGCCGGAGAAGACGGGTCTGTTCGGCGGGCTGCGTTCCAAGACGTCGTTCGACGCCGTCGTCGGGTCGGGGGTCAGCAAGTGAACTGGAACTGGGATCACGTCGACGACTTCATGCCGCTCTTCTGGGACGGCGTGGAGCTCACCCTCAAGGCGCTGCTCTTCGGCTCCTTGATCGCCTTCTCCCTCGGCCTGGTCTGGGCCGTCGCCCAGCGCTCGCCGAAGAAGTGGATCCGCTGGCCGGTCACGGTCGTCACCGAGTTCATCCGGAACACCCCGCTCCTGGTGCAGCTGTTCTTCCTGTTCTACGTGGTGCCGGAGTGGGGCCCCTCGATGTCCCCGCTCACCACGGGCATCGTCGGGCTCGGGCTGCACTACTCGACGTACACGTCGGAGGTCTACCGCGCAGGCATCGACGGCGTACCGGCGGGCCAGTGGGAGGCGGCGACCGCGCTCAGCCTCTCCAAGCGCCGCACCTGGACGTCCGTGATCCTGCCGCAGGCGGTGCGCCGGGTGATTCCCGCGCTCGGCAACTACGTGATCGTCATGCTGAAGGAGTCGCCGCAGATGGCCGCCATCGGCGCGCTCGACATGCTGGGCCAGGCCCAGGGCTACAGCCAGACGACCTTCACCTACGAGGCGATCAGCGTGGTCGGTGTCGCCTTCATCGTCATCGCCTACCCGGCCTCTGTTCTTCTGCGACTTTTGGAGCGTCGTCTTGTCCGCTGACAGCAGCACTTCCCAGGAAATCCCCAACCCGGCCGTCGACGGCAGCGAGCTGATCCGCTTCGACAAGGTCATCAAGCGCTACGGCTCGAACACCGTCCTCGACGAGCTGGACTTCTCCGTCGCCTCCGGCAAGCACGTGACGCTGATCGGCCCGTCCGGCTCCGGCAAGACCACGATCCTGCGGCTCCTGATGACCCTGGTGAAGCCGGAGCAGGGCACGATCAAGGTGGGTGGCAAGTACCTCACCCACGAGGAGAAGAACGGCAAGCTCGTCCCCGCGGGCGAGAAGCACGTCCGCGAGGTCCGCAAGAACATCGGGATGGTCTTCCAGCAGTTCAACCTCTTCCCGAACATGAAGGTGCTCAGGAACATCACCGAGGCGCCCGTCAGCGTCCTCGGCATGTCCAAGGACGAGGCCGACGTACGGGCCCGCGAGCTGCTCGACCTGGTAGGACTCGGCGACCGCTGCGACGCCTACCCGACCCAGCTCTCCGGCGGCCAGCAGCAGCGCGTCGCCATCGCGCGCGCCCTGGCGATGCGTCCCCAGGTCCTGCTGCTCGACGAGGTGACGTCGGCGCTCGACCCGGAGCTGGTGGCGGGCGTCCTCGACGTGCTCCGCGACATCGCGCACACCACGGACATCACGATGCTGTGCGTGACCCACGAGATGAACTTCGCCCGGGACATCTCGGACCAGGTGCTCATGTTCGATTCGGGCCGGGTCATCGAGTCCGGGACCCCGGAGAAGATATTCACGGAGCCGGAGCACGAGCGGACCCGCGAATTCCTCAGCGCGGTGCTGTAAGCCCGTACCGGGTTTGACGTGGGCATATGCCAAAGTGGCGCGTTCCCGCCGATCAGGCGGGAGCGCGTCACCAATCTCCTCAACCGTCGCTCCGAATGCGCCACTTGACGGCTATCGTGGAAACCGAGCCCAGCTGTCCGGAACCGTTCCACGCAGGGGGATGCCGTGGCGTTGAAGCACGAGGCGACCACGCCGCACCGCTCCGTCCAGAGCGCCCTGCGGGTGCTCGAGACCGTCGCCCGGCACAGCACCGGCGTGACCGCGGCGCGGATCGCCAAGGACACCGGCCTGCCCCTCGCCCAGCTCATCCCCCTGCTCGGCATGCTGCGCCGCGAGGGGTACGTGAAGCAGCTCACCGGCGAAAGCGCCGGTGCGTACGTCACCGGGGAGACCCTCAGCCGCCTCGGCTCGGCCCACCACCACGCCGAGGCGCTGCGCGAGAAGCTCCAGAAGACGCTGGACGGACTGCGCGACTCCATCGGCGCCGCCGTCTACATCAGCCGTTATGTGGACGGCGAGGTCCGCGTCACCGACTTCGCCGCGGGCCCCCGCACCCCCGCCGTCAACGAATGGGTGGACTTCCGCTCGTCCGCCCACGCCAGCGCGGTCGGCAAGAGCCTGCTCACCCAGCTCGACGTGGATGGCCGCAGGGACCACCTCTCCCGCCACAAGATGGCCCGCCTCACCTCCCGGACGATCACGAACGAGCAGATCCTGCTCAACCGCCTCGCCCGGCAGCCCGCCACGGTCCCGATCCTCGACCTCCAGGAGTACGCGGTCGGCACGGTCTGCGCGGCCGTGCCGATCACCGCGGGCGCCGCGGTGGGGTGTCTCGCCCTCTCCCTGCCGGTCGAGCACGCGCACCGGCTGCGGGAGGCGGCGGACACGCTGAACCGCGGGGCGACACCGGTCCTGCTGTCCCTGGCGATCTAGGGCCATCGGCAGATCCAGCAGGCGAGCATGTGGTCGGACACGTGGTCGGACACGTGGTCGGACACGTGGTCGGAGGCACCCCCGCGCACCAGGTACTATTTATGAGTCAGCAGGCGCCGCTAGCTCAGTTGGTTAGAGCAGCTGACTCTTAATCAGCGGGTCCGGGGTTCGAGTCCCTGGCGGCGCACAGACACCGAAGGCCCTCCGTTCACGCGGAGGGCCTTCGTCATGTCCGGACCAGGGTCCGGCCTGAGTCCGGCCCGAATCCGGCCTCCCGGGGTGCGGTTTCCCGCACCCTCACTCAACGGCAACCCCCATACCGCCGCTGACCTGCACTTTCTAGCGTTGCCTCCATGGACCTCATGACTCTCGCCCTCCCCCAGGAACCCGCGGGGGGCATCGCGGGCTGGGCCGCCGACCTCGTCGACACGATGGGCGGCCCCGGCGCCGGACTCGCCATCGCCCTGGAGAACCTCTTCCCGCCGCTGCCCAGCGAGGTGATCCTGCCGCTCACCGGCTTCGCCGCGGGTCAGGGCGTGATCAGCCTGGCCTCCGCGCTGTTCTGGACCACGCTCGGCTCGGTGGTCGGCGCCGCCGCCCTCTACTGGATCGGCGTCCTCTTCGGGCGCGAGCGCATGCACGCCCTGTGGGCCAGGCTGCCGCTGGTGAAGACCTCCGACCTGGAGCGGACCGAGGCGTGGTTCGCCAAGCACGGCACCAAGGCCGTACTCCTCGGCCGGATGGTGCCGATCTTCCGCAGCCTGATCTCCGTACCGGCCGGAGTGGAACGCATGCGCCTGCCGGTCTTCCTCGCCCTGACCACCCTGGGCAGCCTGGTCTGGAACACCGTCCTCGTCATGGCGGGCTACTGGCTGGGCGACCAGTGGGACGCGGTCGAGACGTACGTGGGCCTCCTCTCCAAGGCCGTCCTGGTCCTCGTCCTCCTCGCGGTCGCGGTGTACGTGGTGGTGCGCGTGCGATCCCGCGACCGGACCGGGTCCGGGTCGTCCGGGTCCGGGTCGTCCGGGTCCGGGTCGTCCGGGTCCGGGCCCCGCCACCGCCGTGCGGACTAGCGGTTCCGGGACTCGGCTAATGTCGGACGATGTGAAGGAGCCCGTGGCCGCCCCGTTCGTCATGCGGGTCTGCGGTGTGCTCGTCGGCTGCCTCACCGCCCTGCTCGGCCTGCTGTACTTCGTCGGCGCCGGCGCGGGCCTCGGCGCCTTCCTGCTCTGGCCGCGCACCCGCGCCCGCGCCCACGCGCTCCTCGCGGCGGGCGCCCGTCGGCTCACCGCCCTGGAGCGGTGGCGCCGGTCCCTCTTCTTCCACGACGTCTTCCCCGAGCACCGCGCCTCCGACCCGCAGGTCCTGCGCTACCTGGCGGCCCGTACGTACTCCGGGCTGCTGTGCGCGGTCGTGGTCGGCCTCGTCGACTTCGGTGCCGTACTCGCCGGGATCTTCGCCGTGTCGCTCACCCGCTCCTCGATGACCTGGGTGGACCTGCTCAGCCAGGTCGTCCTCGGCGGCACCCTGCTCTTCCTCGCCGTGCAGGGCCTGCGCGCCCTCACCGACCAGGACGCACGCCTCGCCCGCGAGTGCTTTGGCCCCTCCGAGCGGGAGCTCCTGCAGCGCCGCATCGACGAACTGGCCACCAGCCGAGCCGCGGTGGTCCGGGCCGTCGACGTGGAGCGGCGCCGCGTCGAGCGCGATCTGCACGACGGCGTCCAGCAGCGCCTCGTCGCCCTCGCCATGCTGCTCGGCCGGGCCCGCCGCGGCCGCACCCCGGAGCGGGCCGACGCCCTGCTCGAACAGGCCCACAAGGAAGCCCAGGAAGTCCTCACCGAACTGCGCGAGGTGGCCTGGCGGGTCTACCCCACCGCGCTCGACAGCGTGGGCCTGCGCGAGGCGCTCGGCGGAGTCTCGGAGCGGTGCGCGGTGCCCGTACGCATGGAGTACGACGTGCCGGAGCCGCTGCCCTCCCCCGTCGAGACGGCCGCCTACTTCGTCGTGTCGGAGGCCGTCACCAACGCCGCCAAGCACGCGGCGGCCGATGAGGTCTTCGTACGCGTCCACGGCGACGGCGCCACGCTCGCCGTCCTCGTCCGCGACACCGGAACCGGCGGCGCCGACCCGGCGGGCAGCGGGCTCACCGGGCTGCGCAGCCGGGTCGCCGCGCTCGACGGCACACTGCATGTCGACAGCCCTCCCGGAGGGCCCACCACGATCACCGCGGAGCTGCCGTGCGCGTAATCCTCGCCGAGGACTCGACCCTGCTGCGGGAGGGCCTGGTCCGGCTGCTCGCCGAGGAGGGCCATGAGGTCCTCGCCGCCGTGGGCGACGCCGACGCGCTCCTGCGCGAGGTCGCGGCGCACACCCCCGACGTCGTCGTCACCGACATCCGGATGCCGCCGGACCACACCGACGAGGGCCTGCGCGCCGCGGTGCGGATCCGCGAACTGCGCCCCGAGATCGGCGTGCTCGTCCTGTCCCAGTACGTGGAGCGCAACTACGCCGCGCAGCTGCTCACTTCGAGCGCCGAGCGGGTCGGCTACCTGCTCAAGGACCGGGTCGCCCAGGTCGAGGAGTTCCTCGACGCGCTGGAGCGGGTGCATGCCGGGGGCGCCGCCATCGACCCCGAAGTCGTACGGCAGTTGCTCATCCGCACCACGCACGTCGACCCGCTGACCCGGCTCACGCCGCGGGAGCGCACGGTCCTCGAAGCCCTGGCGGAGGGCCACACCAACGCGGCGATCGGGCAGAAGCTGCACATCTCGCTGAGCGCGGTCGAGAAGAACCTGAACGCGATCTTCGACAAGCTGGGCCTGTCCCGCGCGGAGGGCTACAGCCGCCGGGTGCTCGCGGTGCTGCGGTATCTGGAGTCCTAGGGCCTGGGTCGGAAGTCGCTCGCGCGGGTTACGAGAGGACGAAGCCGTCCATGAGCAGTGCCGCCGTGAGACCCGCCGCCAGGAGATAGGTGCCGAGCCTCGTCCGGCCGCGGCGGCTCAGTTCGATCACTCCGCCGCAGAGGATGAGCAGCAGGCCGTAGACCCCGACGACCAGGACGGACGAGCGGCTCGCGAGGCGCAGTGCGAGGACCACCGCGGCGGCGGCCATCAGCAGCGAGGCTGCGGCGATGCGCGCGCGGCGGGCGCGGGCCGCGGGGGTGGGGCCCTGCTGGATCGGGGGCATCTCATCCTGCTCGGGGCCGGTTTCGGTCTGCTCTGGCGCGCTCATGGACGTGGATCGTAATCGGTCAGGCGAGCGGTTTTACCGACTTGTGTCCCTTCCCCACGGATTCCTCACCTCCGCCTCGGGGTCCAGGCATCGAGGGTTCAGGCCTCAGGGGTCCAGAAGCGCCGCGCGGCCCCGCGCCTCGTACTGCGCGAGCAGTTCCGTCACATCGGACGGCGTGAGCCCGCGGTAGGCGGACGAGCCCGGCGGGCGCCACCAGACGGGGTCCTGGCACCGGAACCCCTCGCGGCGCAGCTCGCCGCGGGCCACCTTGCTGGTCGCCGTCACCGGCATCCGGGGGACCACCCGCACGAAGCGGGGCGCCATTTTCGTCCCCAAGTCCGTTTGGGAGAGCAGGAATTCGGCGAAGTCGAGCGGATCGAAGGGGGCGTCGGGCGGGGGCGCGAGCGCCGCCATGACCTGGTCCCCTGCCACCGGATCCGGCACCGCGTAGACCGCCACCGCCGCCGCCCCGCCGTACCGCGCGAGGATGTTCTCGATCATCGCCGCCGCCAGGTTCTCGCTGTCCACCCGCAGCCGGTCGTCCTGGCGCCCGGCGAAGTAGAGGTGGCCGTCGGCGTCGCGGTAGAAGAGGTCGCCCGTCCAGTACCAGCCGCCCCGGACCCGTTCCGCCTGCGCCGCGTCGTTGCGCCAGTACCCCTCGAAGGGGTTCGGGCCGCGGTTCACCAACTCCCCTATCGCGGCCCGCCCGTTCAGGAGCCGTCCGTCCGGGGCGAACCGGGCCGGTTCGCACTCCCGCAGCGTCCCGGGGTCGACCACCGCGAGGTCGTCGCCCGGTGCGGCGCGGCCGATCGCCCCGGTCGGCGTGTCCGGGGTGCGCTGGATCGCCGCGCCGCCCTCGGAGGACCCGTACCCCTCGACGAGCCGTACCCCGAACCGTTCCTCGAAGCGCGCCGCGTCCACCGCCCCGGCCTCGGTCCCGAAGCCGACCCGTAGGGGGTTGTCCCGGTCGTCGGGGCGTTCGGGCGTGGCCAGGACGTACTGCACCGCGCGGCCCACGTACGTGAAGTACGTGGCCCCGAACTCCCGTACGTCCGGCAGGAACCGGGACGCCGAGAAGCGGTCGCGGAGCGCCACGCCCGCCCCCGCGGCAAGCGCGGGCGCCCAGTCCGCGATCACCGCGTTGCCGTGGAACATGGGCATGCAGATGTAGTGGGTGTCCGAGGGGCGGATGCCGAAGTGCGCGACCAGGGAGCGGCCCGCCGCCGCGAGGCGGCCCTGGCTGCAGATCGCGGCCTTGGGGGCGCCGGTCGAGCCGGAGGTGAAGTAGAGGAGCATGCGGCTGCCGGGGCCCACGGTCCGTGCGATGTCCGGCTTCGCGTCGGCGTAGGGAGTGAGCAGATCGCGGTAGGCCGCCGTGTCGGTCACCAGGATGCGGACGCCGGGGAGTTCGAGGCCGTCGAGCAGGGGCAAGTGCGCCCGCTCCGTCACCAGGACCTTGCAGTCGGTGTGCACGATGTCGCGGGCCAGTTCCGCGCCGCGCCGCGTGGGGTTGATGCCCGCCACCGCCGCGCCCGCGAGCGCCGCCGCGCTCAGCCAGAGCGGGTATTCGGGGGTGTTGTCGAGCAGGACGCCGATGTGGGGCTCGCCCCTGGGCGTCAGGAGGTCGGCGAGCAGGGCGGCCCGCGCCGCGGCGCCCGCCGCCAGCTGGTGGTGGGTCAGCTCACCGCCCGCGTGGCGCAGGCCGGTGCGGTGATCGCCCCACCGCGCCCGTACGAGGTCCGCGACGGTGGTTCCGGTGCTCTCCATGACCGCGCACCATAATTGACGTGCCATCAGATGTAGAGCCTGCGCACGCCGTGAGGTCGGCACGGCGTGCGCAGAACCTGCCTGTGGGGTGTGGGGAAGCCGCCCTCAGGCGCCGGTCAGGCAGTTGGGCCGGTCAGGCCGCTGGACCGGCGACCGGTCAGAACTGGACGTCCGAGCACGCGTAGAACGCGTTCGACGTGTCCGCGACCGTCCAGACGGCGACGATCACGTGGTGGCCGCTGCGGCCACCCGGGATGGCGCCGCTGTGCGACAGGCTCGCGGGCGGCTGCTGGCTGTTGTACGGGACGCTGAGGAACGGCGTGGTGTCCAGGGCGGACCTGGTCACCGCCTTGCTGTCGTCCCAGCCCTGCTTGGTGATGTAGTACTTGAAATCGGTGGTGCGGTGGCGCGCGGTGAACTGCCAGCGGAACGTGTAGTTCTGCCCGCCGCTCACCTTGGTCGTCGGCCAGGCCCCGCCCCCTGGCGTCTTGGGTGAGTTGAGCTGGTTGAACCCGGCTATGCCCGCCGAACAGATCTTGCCGTCGGCGGGACCGCCCGCCGGGAAGCCCTTGGGGCCCTCGGCGCTCTGCGGCTCGTACTGGATGGAGCCGCAGTTGGCCACCACGCCCTTGGCGCAGTTGATCTGCCTGCTCGCGGGCAGATCCGTGTAGCCGTGGCTGCTGGCGCCGCTGGCGGAGAGCGCGAACGCGCCGACCGTACCGAGGCCGACCAGGGCCGCGTAAATCTTCTTGTTTCGCATGTGCCGCTCCTGCCGAACGTGGGGAGTTCCGTGGGACGTGCGCGCACTGCGGTCTAGACCAAGCCTCAGATTATTGCCGTTAGTTGAACATGTCCATACCAATCGTGGAGAGGATCCGTCCGCATCGCTCGCGCGACTTCTCCACCAGTTCACCGTTGGGCGCGTCGTTCGCGGCGACCCAGCCCGCGGCCTCCTCCGGCGACCTGCCGCCCGCCAACTGCCGCTCGACGAGGCGCTGTTGCCGTACCTTTACTGGTGAGTCGAGGTACCAGCACGCCGCCATCAGGTCGTGCGCCGTGCGCCAGCCGGGCAGATCGCAGGCCAGATAGTTCCCCTCGGTGATCACGAGCCGGGCGGTGGGCGCGACGCGATGGCGGGCGGCGATCGGCTCGTGGAGTGTGCGGTCGTAATCGGGTACGTAGATGTCGTGCGCCGGATCGTCGAGCACCCGGCGGAGCAGCGCGACGTACCCCGCCACGTCGAAGCTCGGCTCCGAACCCTTGCGGTCGGTGAGGCCGAGCCGCGCCAGCTGGTCGTTGGAGAGGTGGAAGCCGTCGAGGGGCAGATAGGCGGCGCCCGCCCCGAGCCGCTCGGCCAGGGCCCGCGCGAGGGTCGACTTGCCGGTGCCGGGCGGGCCCGCGATCCCGAGGACGGCGCGCGGGACGCCGTCGGTCAGCCGCCAGGCATCGGCGGCGAGGCGGGCGAGGGGGGTACGGGGGTCAGGAAGGTCAGGAAGGTCAGGAAGGTCGGGGAGGTCGCGGTGGGGGTCATCGGTGTTCTCCATGGCCCGTATAGAACGCCACCGTCAGGTCCTTCACCAAAGCCTTGCGCTCGTAGTCGTCAAGCTCCACGAGGCCCCGCGTGGTCAGCCGCGTCACCGTGTCCTCGACCGAGTCGACCACCGAGGTCAGGACGGTGTCGCGGTGGCGCGCGTCGAGCGCGGCGACCCGGCGGCGCTGCATCACGGCGGCGACCTCGGGGGCGTACTCGATACGGGTCGGCCGGACCGAGAAGATCTCGACGCCGACCGCCTCCGTGTCCGCGGCGAGCGCCCGGGTCAGCGCGGCGCCGACGGCCTCGGCGTCGCGCAGGGTGGGCGCCTCGTCGTGGAAGGCGTCGGCGGGCAGCCGCGAGAGGACCCGGGCCGTGGCCGCCTCCACGCACTCCCGCAGATACTCCTGGTGGTCCTCGATCGCGAGCGTCGCCCGCGCGGGGTCCTTCACCCGCCATACGACGAGCACGACGACGCGCACGGCGACGCCGCCGCTGTCCACGGCAGGCATCGGCTCGCTCCGCCAGTGCCGCAGCCGTACGTCGACCCGGCGGCGCAGGAGCAGCGGGTTCACCCACATCAGGCCGGTGCGGCGGACGGTGCCCCGGTAGCGGCCGAAGAGGCTGAGCACCCAGGCCCTGCCGACCCGCCCGCGGGCAAGCCCGCCGAACCCGAAGAGGCCGAGCGCCCCGGACCCGGCGAGCGACGCCCACTGCGCGGCCCCGAGCCCGATCCCCTCGTATCCCGGCAGCCCCGGCAGCCCCGTCACCCGCAGCGCGGGCTCCGGCAGCACCCCCGCCCACCACAGCGAGAGCGCGCCCCCGGCGATCCCCGTACAGCCGCCGAGCACCCCGGCGAGGCCCGGCAGCACCCACGCCCGACGCTCCCCGATCGCGGGGTCGACGTCGGGCACGGGGCGCACCGGCGGCGCCACCGCGGGCGGCGCGGGCCGCCGGGCCGTGCGCGGTTGCTCCCCGGTCCCCTGCCTGCGCCGCACCACGGCGTGCGAGAGCGGCACGCCCGTCGCGTCGTCCGGGTCGTCGCGGAAGAGGAGGTGCACGGGGATCTCGGTGGTCGCCTCGCTCTGGATCACCCGCGCCCCGCGCGCGAGAACCTGCTCGGGCGCCTCGTCCGGCAGCGTGAACCGGTCCCGAGGGGGCTGTGGCTGGGAGGCCTGGGGCTGGGAGGCCTGGGGCTGGGAGGCCTGGGGCTGGGGAGACCGGGCCTCGGGGGACGGCTGTGACTGGGGGGACTGGGGCTGGGAAGCCGCCGTCGCACTCATCGGTGCCTCCGACTCATTCGTGCCTCGTTCTCGTTCGTGCCCGTACCGCACCGCGCCCCCACTCCGCACCGCGTCCCCGCCCCGCCCCACCCCACATCTCCGCCCCACCCCATACCTCGGCCCCGCACCGCATCTCCGCCCCGGTCGCTCACCGGAACAACCGCCGCCACGTCTCCGGCCCCGGATAGCCGTCGGCCGCCGCGCCCCGCCAGCCCTGGGACCGCTGGAACGCCTCCACATTGCGCCGGTCGCTCTCGCTCCACGCCGGTCCCGGGCCCTTGGCGTAGTGCCTGCCGAAGCCCTTCTTCACCAGCTGCCTGCCGAGCCGCTCGATCGCCGGGTCCGTCCGGCCGGGGCGGAAGACGGCCCGGCCGGGGTAGCCGGGCGCCGCCGCGCCGCTACCGGTGGCGGGGCCGTCCGCACCCGCGGCGGGGATGTTCCGCCCCTTGCCCTTCATCAGGTACGACCACGTCGTCGGCCCCGGCAGCCCGTCCGCGTCCCTGCCCCGCCAGCCCTGCGCCAGCTGGAACGCCTGCGTCGCCCTGCGGTCCGCCTCGCTCCAGCGCGGCCCCGGGCCCGACCGGTAGAACCGCTTGCCGCCCCGGGCGACCAGCGCCTTGCCGAGCCGCGTCACGTACGGGTTGTTCGCGCCGGGGCCGAAGGAGCGCGCGCCGGGGTACGGCGTCGTGACAGAGCCCGAGCCGCCCGGCGCACCCTCGCTCACGCCTTTGTAGCGATAGGCCAGATAGCGGTCCCCGTTGGTCCAGTAGGCATAGGGGGTGACTTGCTTCCTGGTGTGCGGGCGGGCCTGTTCGTACGCGGTGTAATGCGTGCGCGCGGTGTCCGTCCAGCCCCCGAAAATCGTCACGTGCGAACCTTTCGTCGGGTTCGCCGGATTGTGGAAAAGGAGAATGTCGCCGGGTTGCAGCTGTTCCTTTGCAATGCGCACGGCATAGGTACCGAGGCTGCCCGTCCATTCGTTGCCGCTGAGATTCCAGGCCATCGAGACAAAGCCCGAGCAGTCCTGCCGATAGCCGTCGGGCCAGTACTTCTCCATGTCGTACGGCACCTTCGCCGCGACCCACTTCTGGGCCCGTTCGATGATCTCCGCCCGGGTGGTCGCCCGGTATGCCGCCACCCCCGGCGCCCCCGGCGTCGAGGTGGCCGCGTCACCGTGCAGCGGGCTCACGCCGCCCTGCGGGTTGTCCGTGCCCTCGTCGGAACCGTCGTCGGCCGGGACCGTGCCCGGCACCGCCGGACGGGCCCCCACCTCGACCGATGCCGCCGCGGGCAGGGTCTGGGCGCCGAGCACCGTGCCGGCCGCCGCGGCGAGGACGAGGGCGCGGCGGGCGCCGTGCGCGGCGGGACGGCCGCCGAGCCGCGGTGGCAGGACGAGCGCCGTGCGGCGCCAGTGAATACAGCCGGGACAATCGCAGTCGCTCTCGGGAACGAATTCCTCGAACAGCGGAGCGGCCTCCATGCGATTCCCCTCACACCCCGGATCACACCCCGGAAAAGAATGTACGCGCATCTGCACGTCCGTCAGTTTCTCAACTGTCCCGGGATACCGCATGTTGACGGTCCGAATGATGCAGCGCCCCCGCCCCGGCACTCCCCCGGGCGCCCCCGGCCCCGGCGAACGGGCGCCGGGTGGTCCGGAGCATCCCTCGACGTCCGGTAGAGTTATCCAGGTCAGCAGGCGCCGCTAGCTCAGTTGGTTAGAGCAGCTGACTCTTAATCAGCGGGTCCGGGGTTCGAGTCCCTGGCGGCGCACAGACACCGAAGGCCCTCCGTTCACGCGGAGGGCCTTCGTCGTGTCCGCCTCGTAACTCCGTCTCGTATCTCCGCCGTGTCCGCGCGGGGCCGGTCCCCGTATCCGTACCGCTACGGTTGCGCCATGGCGCGCGACATCCAGGAGCGGATCAAGAAGCTCATCATCGACTCGAGACTGCCCTCCGGGGCCTCGCTGCCGACCGAGCCCGAGCTGATGGAGCGCCTGGGTGTCAGCAGGAACTCCGTCCGGGAGGCCCTCAAGGCGCTCCAGGCCATGGGGATCGTGGAGATCCGGCACGGTTTCGGGACGTATGTCGGCCCGATGTCGGTCGCCCCGATGATCGAGGGCCTCACCTTCCGCACGGTCGCGGGCCACTACCGCGGCGAGGACAGCCTGCTCCAGCTCCTGGAGCTGCGCGAGGCCGTGGAGACCGGGCTCATCGCGCGCCTCGCGGGCCGGGTACCCGCCGCCGACCTGGCGGAACTCGACGCCCTTGTGGAACGGATGGAGTCCGAGGCGGCGTCCCCGGAGGCCGCCGTGCGCGCCGAGACCGACCGCGCGTTCCACGCCACGCTCTACCGCGGCCTCGGCAACCTCCTCCTCGGCGAGGTCCTCGAGGCCTTCTGGGACGCCTTCCACAAGGTGCGGACCGATCTGGTGGACGTGCCGCAGGATCCCTCGGTCACCTGCCGCCAGCACCGGGAGATCCTTGCGGCGGTGCGCTCAGGTGACGCGTTCCGGGCCGAGCAGGCCATACGCGAGCACTTCGGCAACATTCGCACGCGTCTGAGCTCCCCCGTCCCAACAGATGCCCCAATCCCATCGTTTGACCGTTAACTCCTCGTTTCACCCTTGCGATCACACCGTAGGGCGTAGAACCCTGTCCGGGAGCCATCGGCTCTCATGAGGCGGGCGGTGCGGGGCAGTTGGGGAACCGGGTCGGCCGCGGCGGGACAGGGACGGGGGTCCCGTTCGTGAAGCGATGCCGAGGGGGGCATCATGCAACCGGAAGGTCGCCTTTCTATGTCTAAGGAGACGGTGGCCTTCCTCTGATGTGTTCGCGAAGGTCGAGGGGGACCGCAGCGGACGGAACGACCTACGAACACGCGGGGGACCCGCGTGCGGGGGGATGACTCATGACGTCGACGCCGACGGGCGGACGCCAGAACGACCCGTCAGAGACGACCCAGCTCCGGGCCGTGTCGCATCGGACGGGCGGCTTCCGCAGAATCAAGAAGTCCCTGCCGCGCTACGACTACGAGCACTACAGCCGCCTCGCCGGACCGCTCACCCAGCCCGACCCGAGCAAGCCGTACAAGGTGAAGTACCGCTCGCTGCTCTCCCAGGAGCCGCACAAGGTGCGCGCCGCGCTGATGCTCGGCGCCGCCCCGCTGCTCTCCCTTGTACTGCTCGGCTGGCTGCTGCAACCCGAGCACTGGACGAAGCGGGACTACGTCGCCAACGACTGGCTGCCGGCGCTCGACATCGTCATGCTCATATCGATCGGCCTGATCGAGTTCTTCCGCTGCATGAACGTGCTCTCCAACGCGCACGCGACGCTCGTCGCCCGCGACCCGATCCCCGTGGTGCCCGAGTCCGGCACCAGAGTCGCCTTCCTCACCTCGTTCGTGCCCGGCAAGGAGCCGATCGGCATGGTGACGAAGACGCTGGAGGCCGCGGTCAAGATCCGGCACCGCGGCCTGCTGCACGTCTGGCTCCTCGACGAGGGTGACGACCCTGAGGTCAAGGAGGTCTGCCGACGGCTCGGCGTGCACCACTTCTCCCGCAAAGGCGTGGCCAAGTGGAACCTGGCCAAGGGCCCGCACCGCGCCAAGACCAAGCACGGCAACTACAACGCCTGGCTCGACGCGCACGGCGACGCCTACGACTACTTCGCCTCGGTCGACACCGACCACGTCCCGATGCCGAACTACCTGGAGCGGATGCTCGGCTTCTTCCGCGACGAGAACGTCGGCTTCGTCATCGGCCCGCAGGTCTACGGCAACTACGACAACTTCGTCACCAAGGCCGCCGAGTCGCAGCAGTTCCTCTTCCACGCGCTCATCCAGCGCGCGGGCAACGCGTACGGCGCCCCGATGTTCGTCGGCACCTCCAACGCGGTGCGCATCAAGGCCCTGAAGCAGATCGGCGGCCTGTACGACTCGATCACCGAGGACATGGCGACCGGCTTCGAGATCCACCGGGCCACCAACCCCGGGACCGGCAAGAAGTGGAAGTCGGTCTACACCCCGGACGTGCTCGCGGTCGGCGAGGGCCCCAACGCCTGGACGGACTTCTTCACGCAGCAGCTTCGCTGGTCGCGAGGGACGTACGAGACGATCCTCAAGCAGTTCTGGAAGGCGCCGTTCTCGCTGCCCCCCGGTCGGCTCTTCAACTACACGATGATGGTCATCTTCTACCCGATGTCCGCCATGAACTGGATCCTGGCCGCGCTGAGTTGTGCGCTCTTCCTTGGCCTCGGCGCGTCCGGCGTGAACATCGACCCGACCATCTGGCTGATGCTGTACGGCAACGCGTCGGCGTTGCAGATCGGCCTCTACATCTGGAACCGCAGGCACAACGTCTCCCCGCACGAGCCCGAGGGCTCCGGCGGCATCGCGGGCATGGTGATGTCGGCGCTCTCCGCGCCGATCTACGCCCGCTCGCTCCTGGACGCCGCCCTGCGCCGCAAGAGCAAGTTCGTGGTGACCCCCAAGGGCGACTCGGCCAGCCCCGACACCCTGTTCGGGACCTTCCGCATCCACCTGTTCTTCATCCTGGTCTTCGGCGGCTCGATCACCGCGTCCTTCCTGTACGGGCACTCGCACCCCGCGATGATCACCTGGGCCACGTTCGCCCTGCTGATCACGGCGGCGCCGATCTTCGCCTGGCGCTGGGGCATGCGGCAGGACAGGAAGAAGAAGACCGAGCCCCCGGCGGGCGACGGGACGTTCGGGCCGCCGCAGGGGACGGAGACGGCGGTCCCGCAGCAGCGCGACGCCATGGCGCCCCTGCCGCACGCCCCTCAGCAGAAGCCCAGCTGGGCCGCACCCGATCAGACCATGCAGATTTCCCTTGGGGGACGTAAGAAATGAAAGACCGTTCCAGCCGCCGCCGCGCCCGCCGCATCGCGATAGGCGCGGCGGTCGTCCTCGCGCTGGCGGGGATGAACGGACCGTGGCTGTGGCGCGTGGGCTCCGAGAAGTACCACGACTACAAGATCAACAAGCCGGAGTACAAGGCGGACAACGGGCACTGGGAGGTCGTGGACTTCCCCGAGGAGTACCGCCAGAACACGATCCACGCCGCCCTCCTGCACACCGGCAAGGTCCTGCTCGTCGCCGGGTCCGGCAACAATCAGAAGAACTTCGACAAGAAGAAGTTCGACACCCGCCTGTGGGACCCGGTCAAGAACACGATCAAGAAGATCCCGACGCCCACCGACCTGTTCTGCACCGGCCACACCCAGCTGGGCAACGGCAATCTGCTGATCGCGGGCGGCACCCAGCGCTACGAGAAGCTGAAGGGCGACATCACCAAGGCGGGCGGCCTGATGATCGTCCACAACGAGGACCCGGACGAGCCGAAGACGATCCCCGCGGGCACCCGGTTCACCGGCAAGAAGAACGGCAAGACGTTCGTCTCCAAGGACAACATCCTCGTCGAGAAGGCCAAGAAGGTCTTCGACAAGCAGACCGGCGCGTTCCTGCGCACCGAGCCGGGCCTCGGCCGGGTCTACGTCGAGGCGCAGCAGAGCGGCGCCAAGCATGAGACAGGCACCCAGGACAACTACCGCATCCAGGGCCTGAAGGGTGCCGACACCCGCAACGTCTACGGCATGGCGCAGAAGCTCGCCCTGGACAAGAAGGACTTCCAGGGGATCAAGGACACCTTCGAGTTCGACCCGGTCGCCGAGCGGTACATCAAGGTCGACCCGATGAACGAGGCGCGCTGGTACCCCACGCTGACCACGCTCACCGACGGCAAGATCCTCTCCACCTCAGGGCTCGACGAGATCGGCCAGCTGGTCCCCGGCAAGAACGAGGTGTACGACCCGGCCACCAAGAAGTGGACGTACACCAAGGGCATCCGGCAGTTCCCGACGTACCCGGCGATCTTCCAGATGGCCGACGGCAAGCTCTTCTACTCCGGTTCGAACGCGGGCTACGGCCCGGACGACGTCGGCCGCAAGCCCGGCGTCTGGGACCTGGAGACCAACAAGTGGAAGGGCATTCCGGGCCTGAGCGACGACAAGCTCCTGGAGACGTCCGGCACGGTCGAGCTGCCGCCCGCCCAGGACCAGAAGTACATGGTGGTCGGCGGCGGTGGCGTCGGCGAGTCCGACGAGTCCAGCAAGAAGACCCGCATCGTCGACCTCAAGGCCGAGAAGCCGATGTTCGCGGACGGGCCCGAGATGGAGAAGGGCACGCGCTACCCGCAGATCTCCACGCTGCCCGACGACACCGTGCTGATCGCCGGCGGCTCCGAGGACTACCGCGGACGCGGCGCCTCCAACATCCACCAGGCGCGGCTCTACGACGCGAAGACGGGTGAGATGAAGCGGGTGGCCGACCCCGAGGTGGGCCGGAACTACCACTCGGGTTCGGTCCTGCTGCCCGACGGCCGCGTGATGTTCTTCGGCTCCGACTCGCTCTACGCGGACGCGGCCAACACCAAGCCGGGCGTCTTCGAGCAGCGCATCGAGATCTACACGCCGCCGTACCTCTACCACGGCTCGCAGCCGACGCTCGGCAAGGGCCCGGAGACGATTCGGCGGGGCGGCACGGGGACGTTCCCGACGAAGCACTCCTCGTCCATCAAGACGGCCCGCCTCATCAAGCCGAGCGCGTCCACGCACGTCACGGACATCGACCAGACGTCGATCGCACTCGACCTGAAGAAGACGAAGGGCTCGGTCTCCGTGACCGTCCCGAAGAATCGGGCTCTGGTGGAGTCGGGTTGGTACATGTTGTTCGTGACGGACGACCAGGGCACGCCGAGCAAGGCGCAGTGGGTGCACGTGCCCTAGGGGCTCTGGGGCGCCCCGGAGGGGCGTTCAGGGGCGCGGGGAACTGCGCGCTCAGCCCACGAAAAGCCGCAGTCGCGTCTGCTCAGTTACTCGGCAGATGCGGCTGCGGCTTCTTTGTGGCTTGTCGCGCAGTTCCCCGCGCCCCTAACGGGGCGCCTTCGCCAGGCCCATCGCGTACTCCGGCCACCACTCGCCCGCCTTCGGACCGCCCCGACACGTCCCGTCGGACTCACCCGGCCGCTTCACCCACAGGTACGCGTCGACGAGCGGGTCGGACGTCTTGGTCGTGGGCGTCTCGCCGAGCGCGCGGCCGGGCGGGTTGCACCACGGGTCCTTGCCCTTGGTGTACGGCCCAGCGCCGTTGCGCCCCGTGTCGATGACGAACGGCTTTCCGCCGATCTTCGCCGAGAGCTTCTTGCCGAACTCCGTGCTGACCTCGGTGGTCTGGAAGTTGGAGACATTCACCGAGAAGCCGTCGGCCTGCTCGACGCCGGAGCGCTTCAGGGGCTCCCAGAGCGCGTCGGGGTTCTTCCAGCCCGCGTTGCCCGCGTCGAGGTACACCTTCGTGTCCTTCAGGGACTTGAGCTTTCCGATGGCGCCCTTGAGCAGGTCGTACCGCTCCTCGTGGAACTGGGCCGGTGTGCAGTTGTCGACCATGTGGAGCACCGCGTCGGGCTCCAGGATCACCGTGGCGTGGCGGTCGCCGATGCCCTTGGCGACCTGGTCGATGAACGCCCGGTACGCGTTGCCGTCGGCCGCGCCGCCGCCCGAGTACTGGCCGCAGTCGCGGTGCGGGATGTTGTAGAGGACGAGCAGGGCGTCCCGGTCGGCCTTCTCGGCGGCCTCGGTGAAGCCGCGCGCCTGGTCCTCCGCGTTCTCCGGGACGATCCACTCGGCGACGGGCTGCTCGGCGATCTTCCGGATCAGCGCGGCGTCGTCCTTCTTGCCGTCCTCGGCGTACGAGGTGACCTGCTTGGCCGCGTTGCCGTCCGGATTGACCCAGTACGGGTCCTTCTCCTTGGGCTGCTGTTTCACCGGCGAGCTCGACGAGCCGTCCGAGTCACCGTCGGAGGACGAGCACCCGGCAAGGAGCAGCGCCGCCCCCGCGAGTGCCGCTCCCGCCCGCACCCCCCTGGCCGCGAACCCGTGCCCGCGACCGGTGTTTTTGCGGTACATCCACTCCCCCTCGCGTGCACTGTCCGGTTCTCAATCCTGACATACGCACTCGCTCGTCCACGAGGTCTGCCGGACCCGCCCGGAGACCTGTAGAACAGCTGTTACAGCGACGCCGCGCAGGGTAGTCGCAGTGCGCGGGGAGTTGAGGAGGAAGGGTCATGCGGGACCGCGACAGCGAACTGCGGCTTGCGGACGTCCTGGTGAAGACCGCGGACACCCTCACCGACGACTTCGACGCCGAGGAGTATCTGCGGTGGCTCTCGGACTGCAGCGTGGAGCTGCTCGACGCCCAGGGTGCCGGGATCATGTACACGGGCGGGAACGACGGGGTGCGCCTCATCTCGAACAGCGGCCAAGAGGGGTGCGTCCGGGACCTGTTGGCGGTGCAGCACCGCGGCGGTCCGTGTGTGGAGAGCTTCGGCACCGGGCGGCCCGTGCCGCCGGTCGGCCTCGACGAAGCGAAGGCGCGTTGGCCCGCGTTCGGCGCACAGGCCCTCAAGTACGGCGTCGCGCAGACGTACGCGGTGCCGATGCGGCGGCACGACACCATTCTCGGCGCACTCAATGTGTTCGTTCCGGTGGCCCATCAATCCACCGCCTGCGAACGGGAGTTCAGGGTCGCACTGGTACTGGCCCACGGCGCGGCGGTGGGCCTCGGCAATCACCTTATGCACGCCGAGTACCGAACCCTCTCGGAGCAGCTCCAGACCGCATTGGACAGCCGCATTCGCGTCGAACAGGCCAAGGGCTTCCTGGCCCAGCGGTGGGGCACCGACGTCGACGAGGCGTTCGAGGCGCTGCGGCGCTATGCGCGCAACGAGCAGCAGGCCATCGACCTGGTCGCCGGCCAGGTGATCAAGGGCTCGATCGGCGATGCGGCACTGCGGGACGGCGGGTCCGCACCCCGCTGAAAATCGCGCCCCACCTGCGGTGATCACGGAGGGAAAGGAAAGGGCGACTTGGCGTCATTCTGCCTCTGACACCCTCTAGGCTCGCGCGCCTGTTCGTTCTACAGTCGGTTGCACGGCCCCGGCCCCCGGCCCATGCGTGCCATTCCGCAATTCCGGAATGGCCCGACACCTCCCGCGCCGGCGCCGGGTTTCTCCCGCAGCTCGTGCGCGCGCGGTCGAGGACAGTCCGGTCGGCGGCTCCGGGGGGAGCGGGCCGCCGACCGGGCCAGGTGGACCCGCGGGGCGGTCGGGCCCGCGTGCGTCACCGCTCGACCCCCGTGAGGTAGGCCGAGACGATGACGTTGGCCGTGTAGGCGCGTGCGGTCCTGTCGAAGGTGCCGCCGCAGGTGATGAGGCGCAGCTCGGCGCGGCCGTCCTGGTGCGGGCCGTATGCCTTCTTCGCGTCGAAGCGGGCGAGGGTGACGACCCGGACGTCGTCCACCGTGAACCGGGCGACCGTGCCGTCGTCGCGGGTCACCTCGATCTTCTCGCCGGGGTGCAGGGCGCTGAGGTCGTAGAAGACGGCGCGTTCCGTCTCGGTGTCGACGTGGCCGACGAGGAGGGCGGCGCCCGCGGCGCCGGGGCGGGTGCCGCCGCCGTACCAGCCGACGGTGTCCGCGTCCGCGAAGGACGGCGGGTCGATCGCTCCTTCGGCGTCCAGGCCACGGGCCGACACCGGGGCGCGCACCTTCAGCGCGGGCACCTCGACGCGCAGCGGGCGCGCGGGCGCCAACGGTGCGTGCGCGGCGGGGAGTTCGACGGCGAGGGGGCGACCGACCGCGGCCACGTCGCCCGTGGCGGGCCCGGAGAGGCCGCCGCGCAGACCGGCGATGTCGCTGCCCCAGAGGCAGAGGCCGACCATGAGGACGGCCCAGGCGACGCCGGTGAGCAGGCGTCCCGAGCCGGAGTGTGCACCGCTGGACACGGTTGTCTCCCGCCCGTCACTCGGAGCGGCGACGGCGGACGCTGCGGATCGCGACGGCGACGGCCGCGACTCCGGCGAGGACCAGGCCGATCACGGCGTGCAGGGTGCCGGGGCCCGCTTCCTGGGCCCTTGACGAGGCGACCGCGGTCACGTGCTGCGCGGCACCCCCGCCACCGGCCCGCACCGGGGAGACCGGCTCCTTGTGGTGCTGTTCCGTGTGGTGCTGTTCCGTGTGGTGCTGTTCCGTGTGGTGCTGTTCCTGCTGGTTTCCGACGACCCGGACCGTGCCGACGCCCTGGTGGGGGTGGCCGTCGCAGGTGATGGTGATGTCGTACGAGCCGGAGATGCCGTGCCGGATCCTGGCCTTGCCGTTCAGGGCGTACTTGCCGCCGTCGCGGCCGGTGAGCTCGGCGTCCCCCTCGAAGGCTCCCGAACCGGCGGTCCCTGTCGTGCCCCCGCAGCCCGTGACGCTCACCTCCACGGTGGCACCGGGCGCCGTGCTCGACGGGGTGACATCGGCCCGCACGGAGCCGTTGTCGTGGGCCTGGGCGGCGGTGGCGGGCCACGCCACCGCCAAGGCGACCGCCACACCGGCCCCACGGACAGCAAGGGAACATATACGCATCGTGAACCTCCTGTGTATGAGGTTCACGCGCCCGGCGCCCCTCCGCATCTCGAAACAATCCGGCCGAGGGCGCGCGGAGGGCTCCGCCGCAGGTCAGGTGCGGTCTGCTCAGATGCGGTCCACGAGGTCCGCGATGGAGTTCACGACGTTGGAGGGCGTAAAGGGGTACTTCTCGATGTCGGCCCGGCTGGTCAGCCCGGTGAGCACCAGGAACGTCTCCATGCCCGCTTCGAGACCGGCCAGGACGTCCGTGTCCATGCGGTCCCCGATCATGGCGCTGGTCTCCGAGTGCGCCCCGATCGCGTTCAGACCGGTCCGCATCATCAGCGGGTTCGGCTTGCCCGCGAAGTACGGGGTCTTGCCGGTCGCCTTGGTGATCAGCGCGGCGACGGCCCCGGTGGCGGGCAGCGGGCCCTCCGTGGAGGGGCCGGTCTCGTCGGGGTTGGTGCAGATGAAGCGGGCTCCGCCGTTGATGAGGCGGACGGCCTTGGTCATGGCCTCGAAGGAGTACGTGCGGGTCTCGCCGAGGACCACGTAGTCCGGGTCGTGGTCGGTGAGGACGTACCCGATGTCGTGAAGGGCGGTGGTAAGGCCCGCCTCGCCGATGACGTACGCGGTGCCGCCGGGGCGCTGGTCGTCGAGGAACTTGGCGGTGGCGAGCGCGGAGGTCCAGATGTTCTCGACGGGCACTTCGAGGCCCATGCGGGTCAGCCGGGCCTGGAGGTCGCGCGCGGTGTAGATGGAGTTGTTCGTCAGGACCAGGAACGGCTTGCCGGACTCGCGCAGCTTCTTGACGAAGGAGTCGGCGCCGGGGATCGGCACCCCCTCGTGGATGAGCACGCCGTCCATGTCGGTGAGCCACGATTCGATGGGCTTGCGCTCTGCCATGAGGTGCACTCCTGCGGTGTACGGGTTGCCTGGGGCGCCGGGACAGCGCTGTGCCGACGCCCCACAGCCTAATCAGGAAGCCGTGATCTTGACCCCGTCGATCGTCCAGTACCAGTTGTTGCCCCCGGTGTAGCGGAAGCGGACCTGCGCCGTGCGGGCGCCCGTCGGCACCTGGAGGGCGATGTTCTCGACGACGGACGGAGTGTCCGCCGTGTACGTCTTCACCGCGACCGGGGCCCCTCCGTCGTACGAGACGAGCACCTGGCCCTTCTGCGGGGCCTCCTGGCGGTAGTACGTCGTATACGTGAGCGTCGCCGTCGCGCCGCCCCGCACCTCGTACGAGGGGCTGACCAGCGTCGAGTCGAAGGTGCCCGAGAAGGACTTGTCGGCCCACTCGTCGCCGTCGGCGACCGCGAAGACGCCGCGTGCGCGGATGTTGTTCTCGCGCTCCTGGCCGCGCTGGGCCTTCGTCCAGAACTCGTCCGTCGTGAAGGACCAGCCGCGCCACTCCGTCATGCCGCCGGTGCCCATCCTGCTGTTGTCGACGCTCCAGCCGTCCGGCGGCGTGTGGGTGAAGCCGATGACGCCGGAGCCGATGCCGCTCTCGTCGACGGGCCCGGTCAGCCTGGCGCGCAGGGCGTCGAAGTCGTCGGGGCGCGGCTGCTGGACCGCGCGGCCGTCCAGACGCCAGGCCGGGTCGACGGCGATGCCGAGGTGGGCGAGGGCGGAGACGGCGACATCGGGCATGCGGACGTCGTGGCGGACCGAGCCCGGGGTGAGGGCGGGCCCGGTGGCGATCAGGAAGGTCTGGCGTTCGGCCCAGCTTGAGCCGCCGTGGCCGCCCGCGTCGGTGTGCCCGTGGTCGGCGGTGATCATGATGAGCCAGCTCTCGTCGCCGTACGTGGCACGGGACGTGACGGCGGACACGATCTGACCGACCTGGGTGTCGACGCCGTGCAGCGCGTCGAGGTAGGCCTGGCTCGCGGCGCCGCTGCTGTGCCCCGCGTGGTCGACGTTGTCGAGCTGGACGAAGACCGCGTCGGGGTCGCCGCCCTTGAGCTCGGCGACGGCGCGGGCGGTGGTGCCCCTGTCGTACTCGGCGGCCGGTGTGGAGACCCGGGTGTCGACCTTCGCGGAGAAGATGATGTCGGTGATCGGCGCCCAGGACGCGACGGCGTACGTCCGCAGGGAGGGCTTCGCCGCCTCGGCACGGGTCATGAAGTCCGGGTAGGCGGCCAGTTGGTGGCCGGTGAACTCGTTGTTCACGACCTTGTGCTTGTCGGGCCAGACACCGGTGATGAGCGTCGACCAGCCGGGGCCCGACGAGGTGGGCGCGAGGGGGTCGCAGTAGAGGGCGCTGGGGGCGGTGAGGCCTGCCCGCATCAGGCCCTTCAGGGTAGGCGTTTCGGCGTCCTTGACTCTGTTGAGCAGGGCGCCGTCGAGGCCGATGACCAGGACCTTGGGGGTCTTGGCCGCGGCTCTGGCGACGGCGGCGAGGGGGCCTGCGGCGAGGGCGGCGGCCGCGGTGGAGGCGAGCAGGGAGCGGCGGGTGATGCCTGACGACACGTGGTCCTCCGAGACTGGAAGTGGGGGGGCGGCGCACACCAACGCCCCCGCAATCACAGGGGCGTTGGGTCCATACCCGTTATCTTTTCGCTACCGAGCACCCCGGGGCCAGAGGTGCGACGGTGAACTCTCAGCTACCCGTCGCCGACTTCCAGTCCGCCACGTACGCCTTCAGGTTCTTCGAGATGTCCGCCCAGTCCGGCTCGAAGACCTCGACGCCGTCCACGATCTCCTTGAGGGCGACCGCGTTGGCGTCGGTGGCCTTGATGTCCTCGCGGGCCGCGAAGCCGCCGCCGATCTCGCTGACCTGCTGCTGCGCCGTGGCGCTGAGCACATAGTCGAGGAATTTCTTGGCGTTGGCGTCGTGCGGGGCCTTGGTGACGAGCCCGGCCGCGTACGGCAGCGCGAACGTGGTCGGCTTGCCGCCCCGCTTGGCGGGGAACCAGATGCCGAGGTTCGGCATGTCCTTGGACTGCGCGTAGTTCATCTGGACGTCGCCGTTGGCGGCCAGGAGCTCGCCCTTGTCGACCTTGGGCGCGAGCTTGCCGGTGGAGGCGGACGGGCCGACGTTGTTGCTCTGGAGCTTCTTGAGGTACTCCATCGCCGGTTCCTTGCCGCCGAAGTCGTGCATCGCCTTGACGAGCACAGCGGTGCCGTCGCCCGCGACACCGGGCGTGGAGTACTGCACCTTGTTCTTGTACGAGCTGTCGGTGAGGTCCTCCCACGTCCTGGGCGCCTTGCCGCCGGACAGCTCCTTCTTGTTGTAGATGAAGCCGAAGTAGTTGTTCACCACGGAGGTCCATTTGCCGTCGGCGTCCTTGTCCGCGGCCCCGACCTCCTCCGCCCCCTTGGGCTTGTAGGACTGCAACAGCCCCTTCTCGTCGGCCTGTTGGATGAACGGCGGCAGAGTGATCATGACGTCGGCCTGGGTGTTGGACCTCTCGCGGACGGCACGCTGCACCATCTCCCCCGAGCCGCCCTCGACGTAGTTCACCTTGATGCCGGTCTTCTTCGTGAAGTCCTTGAAGACTTGGTCGTACCAGCCGTCGCCGTTCTCGCCCTTGAGGCCGTCGGCGCTGTAGACGGTGACGGTGTTCTCGTCGGACGCGGCGGAGTCGCCGCCGCACGCGGTGAGGGAACCGGCAAGGACGAGACTGCCGGTGACGGCGGCGGCCGAGCGCAGGTGCCGGGTCGGGGTAAGGCGGGACATGACGTTTCGTACTCCTTGAAGGGTCTGCGGGTCTGCGTTCAGCGGTAGGAGGCGCGGGTGCGGATACGGGAGACGGTGAAGAGGACGAGCAGCGTGGCGGCCATCAGGACCATCGCGACGGCGGCGCCGGTGAAGGTGGAGCCGCGGTCGGTGGCCGCGTAGATCTGCACGGGAAGCGGCAGCCAGTCCGGCGGATAGAGCATCATCGTGGCGCTCAACTCGCCCATGGACAGCGCGAAGCAGAGCCCGGCGGCCGCCGTCAGGGACGGCAGGAGCAGCGGGAGCTTCACCTTCCACAGGACGTACGAGGGCCTGGCGCCGAGCGACGCGGCGGCCTGCTCGTACGCCGGGTCGAGACGGACGAGCGCGGCCGCGACCGACTGGTGGGCGAACGCCGTGACGAGGATGGCGTGCGCGAGGATCACGATCCACCGCGTGCCGTTGAGGATCATCGGCGGCTT
Organism: Streptomyces sp. NPDC046465; assembly: GCF_040646035.1. Taxonomy (NCBI): domain Bacteria; kingdom Bacillati; phylum Actinomycetota; class Actinomycetes; order Kitasatosporales; family Streptomycetaceae; genus Streptomyces; species Streptomyces sp. NPDC046465. Next base: position 237,220 of record NZ_JBEYZK010000010.1, on the reverse strand, counting down.
CGAGAACGCGACGAGTACGGCGAGGCCGACGACCACGGACGGCACGGCGACGGGGAGCATGAACAGCGCGTCGAGCAGCCTCCTGCCGCCTCTCCGCAGCGAGGCGGCGGCGAGCGCGGCCCACGCCCCGACGGTCAGCGCGAGCAGGCTGGCGCTGACTGCGGTGACGAGGCTGGTGGTCAGCGCCTGCAGCGACTCGCCGCGGGTGGCCGACGCGTAATGCCCGGCGGTGAACCCGGAGGGGAAAGCCCCCGACCAGTGTTCGGAGAACGACGCCGCGAGGATCACGAGCAGCGGCAGCGCGAAGAGCGGAAGGAAGAGGACGAGGAAGAGGGCCCAAGTCGCCCACCTCGCCCCGCGGCTATGCACCAGCACGGCGGCTCACCACCCGGTAGAGGCCGTAGAGGCCCACGGAGATCGCGATGTTGACGACGGCGACGACGCACGCCGCCGGATAGTCGGATTCGAGGATGGCCTTGCTGTAGACGAGCATCGGGAGGGTCGTGACCCCTTTCGCCCCCGTGAAGAGGACGATCCCGAACTCGTTCAGGCACATGACGAGGACGAGGCTGCCGCCGGCGGCGAGCGCGGGCAGCGCCTCGGGCAGGATGACGCGCCGCACGATCCGCCACGGCCTGGCACCCAGACTGGAGGCCACCTCCAACTGCGCCGTGTCGATCTGCGAGAACGCGGCGAGCAGCGGCCGCATCACGAACGGCGTGAAGTACGTGATCTCGGCGAGCAGCACGCCCCACGGGGTGGTGAGGAACTGGAACGGCCCCTCGGCGGCGCCGGTCGCGTCCGTCCACACCCCGTTGGCCATGCCTTTCGTCCCGTAGATGAACAGCAGGGCGAGGGTGATCAGGAAGGACGGGAAGGAGAGGAAGACGTCGATGAACCGCGACACGGCCTTCCCGCCGGGAAACGGCACGAAGGCGATGACCAGCGCGAGCGCGAACCCGAGCACAAGACATCCCACGGTCGCCCCCACCGCCAGCCACACGGTGGTCCCGAGCGCCTCCCGGAACGCCTCGGACGCGAACACATCGGAGTAGGGCTGGAGGGAGGTCCCCCCGGTATCGGGCCGCAGAGACTGCTGCACGACGAGGCCGAGGGGATACAGAAACACGACCCCGAGAACGACGACGGGCGGCAACGCCCAGACAAAGGCAGGAACCTTCCGGACCCGTTCCCGCTGTAGCCGGCCAGGCCGTTCCCGCTGTGGGCAGGCGTCCCGCACGGCGGGACGGGTGGGCACAGCCCCCGTCGCCGGTTCACTTTTCACGAGGCGCTCACGAGGACTACCCACCGTTCACCCCTCCGGCAAGGAGCACCGCATCGCCGGGCGCGAAGTGCAACGTGACCCGCTCCCCCACGCCGGGAGGCCTCCGCAGCTCACGCACATCCGCCTTCACCCGCTGCCCGCCCACATCGACGTACAGCCGGTGAGTGGCCCCCCGCCACTGGACCTCGGACACCTTCCCCACCAGCGAGTTGGGCCCCTCCCCCAGCCCCACCAGATGCGGCCGCACACACAACGTGGCAGTCGCCCCAGCGGCCACCTCCCCCGTGTCGACTTCGAGTTCGGCCCCACCGAAGGAGACGGCGCCCGCCCCCACCGTCACCGCAAGGAGATTCGCGTTGCCGACGAACGACGCCGTGAACTCGGTCCGGGGCGCGCGGTACAGCTCCTGGGGCGTCCCGCAGTCCTGAAGCCGGGCCCGGTCCATGACGGCGATGCGATCCGCCAGGGTCAGCGCCTCCACCTGGTCATGGGTGACGTACAGGATGGAGACGTCCGGCAACTCCCGGTGCAGCCAGGCGAGTTCGGCCAGCATCCCCGACCGCAACTGCGCGTCGAGCGCGGACAGCGGCTCGTCGAGGAGCAGCACCCCGGGCCGGATGGCGAGCGCCCGCGCGATGGCGACCCGCTGCTGCTGCCCGCCGGACAGCTCGCGCGGATACCGCTGGGCGTACGCGGCCATCCCCGTCATGTCCAGGGCTTCGGCGACCCGCCCGGGGATCTCGCTCTTCGCCACCTTCCGCGCCTTCATGCCGAAGGCGACGTTGTCCGCGACGCGCATGTGCGGGAAGAGCGCGTACTGCTGGACGACCATGCCGATGCCGCGCCGGTGCGGCGGCAGCGAGGTGACGTCGCGGTCCCCGATGAACACCCGCCCCGACGCGGGCCGCACGAACCCCGCGACGGCCCGCAGCGCGGTGGTCTTGCCGGACCCCGAGGGCCCGAGCAGCGCCATCACCTCGCCGGGCTCGACGGTCAGGTCGAGGGAGTCGAGGACGGTGTTGCCGCCGTAGGCGACGGACACGCGGTCGAAGCGGATGCCGCTGCCCATCAGCCGAGTCCCCGGAGTACGGCGGGCAGTTCGGCGACGGAGCCGAGGACGTGGGTGGCCCCGGCCTCGCGCAGCGCCGCGTCGCCGTGGGCGCCGGTGAGCACCCCGGCGACGACGGAGGCGCCCGCCCGTACGCCGCTGAGCATGTCGTACGCCGTGTCGCCCGCGACCGCGACGTCCTTGACCCCGTCGACGGCCCCGGTGCGCAGGAACGCGGCGAGCACCATGTCCGGGTAGGGCCGCCCCCGGCCGCCCGCGTCGGCGGGGCACAGGGTCAGCCCGACCAGCTCGCGCCAGCCCAGCGCGTCGAGGATGGCGTCCTGGGTGACGCGGGCGAACCCGGTGGTCAGGACGACGGTCCTGCCGTCCTCCTTGAGCTCCTCGATGGCCTCGCGCGCCCCGGGTATCGGTGCGATGCGGCCGCCGTCGACGAGCGTCCCGTACGCCTTCTCGAATGCGGTGTTCGCCTGCTGGGCGCGGGTCTCCTCGCCGAAGAGGTGCCGGAAGACGGAGATCTTGGACTCGCCCATCGTGGCGCGGACGTACTCCAGTTTCGCGGCGTGGTCGGCGGAGTCCGGCTCGACGCCGAGCTCCCGTGCGGCGGCGGCGAAGGCCTGTTCGACGAGGCCTCCGTCGGCGACGGTGGTCCCCGCCATGTCCAGTACGACGAGGCCCGTGCGGTGCGTGGTCACTTCGTTCACCATCCCAACTGGTCCGCGGTCTTCTCGGCGATGGCGGGCGAGCAGGTCATGCCGCGGCCCCCGGGCCCGGTGACCAGCCACACGCCGGGGCGCAGCTCCTGCCGGTGCACGACCCGGCTCGTGTCGACGCACTGCGCGTACACCCCGGCCCAGCGCCGCCTGATCTTCGGCAGCGGACGGCCGAGGAAGCCCTCGACGACCCCGGTGAGGTGGTCGTAGGGGTCTTCGAGGGTGTCGAAGGCGAAGGGGTGCTCGTACTCGTGGGTGTCGCCGATGGTCAGGCCGCCGTCCGCGCGCTGCACCATGAGGAGCTGCATCTTGTGCGCGGCGGCGGTCGGCGTCTGGGCCTGCCCGGCATTGAGCTCGTCGAGCGCGGGCGACTTGTACGCCGGGTAGTAGCGGAAGCTGTCGGCGTCGGCGACGGAGGTGGTGAGCGCCTCGCCGAGGGGCTCCGTCTGCATCATCTGGAGGCGTACGCGGCGCACGGGCAGGTCGGGGCCTGCCAGCTCCCTCACCAGGCCGCCGAGCCAGGCGCCGGTGGCGAGCACGACGACGTCGCCGTGGTGCACGTCGCCGTGGTCGTCGCGGACGCTGCCCGTGCCGACGACCTCGCGGATCTCGCGGCCGGGCAGGAAGGTGTAGCGCGGCGATTTCAACAGGGCCTCGCGCAGCGCGAGTTGGGCGGTGCGCGGCTCCACGGCCGCGTCGCGCTCGCACCACAGGGCGGCGCTGAACTCGCCCCGCAGGGCCGGGTTGAGGCCACGCGCCTCCTCCGCGGTGAGCAGCTTGTAGCCGCGGGCGGCCGCGTCCGGACGGGCGAGCGCCGCCTCGGCGACGGCGCGCTCGCGCTCGCCGCGCACCAGGGTCAGCGAGCCGATGGCCCGGAACCCGAGGCCCGGCACGCGCTCGCCGATGCCCTCCCACAGCTCACGGGCACGCAGGGCGGTGTCGAGTTCCTCGCCGCCCGCCCGGCCGCTCACCCATATCTGTCCGAAGTTGCGCAGCGACGCTCCTCGGGCCTCGCTCTCGCGCTCGATCTGTACGACCTCGTGGCCGCGCTCCACTGCGTGCCAGGCGTGCATGGTTCCCACCACACCGGCTCCTACGACGATGACTCTCACGGCGGCAACGCTCCCGGGGGCCGATGACCCGCGCGGGGCCGGTCGGCAACGGGACGGTGAACGGCCACCCAAGCTTGGACTAGACCCGTTATGTTTCCGTGACTTGAGCGGCGCTCTGGCTCGGAATGGGGTCAGCCGAGATGCGTCGTGAACGAGAACCGGTCCCCGCGGTACAACGTGCGCACCCGCTCCAGCGGACGGCCCGCCGTGTCCCGCGACAGGCGGTGGATCAGCAGCATGGGCAGCGCGGGCGGCGTCCCGATGAGCAGCGCCTCGCGCGGGGTGGCGAGGACCGTCTCGATCCGTTCGTCGGCGTCCCCGAAGGCGACACCGAGGCTGTCGCGCAGATACGCGTAGAAGGAGGAGTCCGGCTCGAAGTCCGCGTCGAGCCGCGGCACCCGCTCCACGGAGACATACGTACTCTCCAGGCCGACCCGCTCCTCGTCGGCGAGCAGCACCCGCTCCATGTGCCAGACGGGCTCGCCCGGTGCGGCGCCGATCTCGGCGGCGAGCGCGTCCGGGCAGGGAAAGCGGTCGAGGGAGATGAGATGGCGGCCGGGCGTGCGCCCCTGCCTGCGCACCCCCTCCGTGTAACTCGCCAGCGACAGCGGCTGCTCCAGCTTGGGGCCGGCGACGACGGTGCCGCGCCCCTGCCTGCGCAGCCGTCCCTCCAGGAGCAGTTCGCGCAGCGCCTGACGCACGGTCTCGCGCGCCACCTCGTACCGCTCGGCGAGATCCCGCTCGGTGGGCAGCGACTGCCCTTCCCCCAACTCCTCGATGAGCGCGGCGATCCTGGCCTTCACGGCGTAGTACTTCGGGATGCGGCCGTGCTCGGGGATGCCGGAGCGGATGGGGGCGCCCGGCGCCTGGTCGAGCAGGTGCGCGGGGGTGTGTGCGGGGAGGTGTGCGGGGTTCGGGTTGTCCACTCGGGGATGTTCGCAGACGTACGTGAACACCCAGGTGAACGCGGGGTGGCGCTCGACCGGTTCAGCGGCGCGTGACTGCTTCAGGCGCGTGGCTGCTTCAGCGGCGCGCGTGGCTGCTTCAGCGGCGCGCGTGGCTGCTTCAGCGGCGCGCGTGGCTGCTTCAGCGGCGCCTGGCCCGGAAGCGGCGGGCTCCCACGACGGCGGCCCCGGCGCCGAGAAGGACGGCGCCCGCGGCGATGCCCGTCGCCAGCGGGGTGCCCGAACCCGTCTGCGCCAGCTGCTCGGCGGTCGGCGACGCGGGGCCCTCGGGCACGACGGCGAACGGGTAGTCGTTGGAGTCGCCGACCCAGTCCCCGTCGTCGTCCCTGCGCTGCACGAGCGCGGCGGACGCCACGACGCGGTCGGCCTCGGTGTCGGAGGTGAAGGTGAGCCGCACCTCGACGCTGACGGTCCGGCCGGGCGCGACCGTGAACCCGCCGAAACCGGCACCGTCGAAGACGCCGATGTTCTCGCCCTGGCCGGTCTTCTCGAAGGGCACGGGCCACCGTCGCGCCCCGTCGTCGAACTCCAGCTGGATCTGCTCGGGCTTCAGCGTCCGCGCCCGGTCGACAAGGACGAGGATCGGGTGGACCCTGCCGCAGGTCTCGTCGGTGGTGTTGGTCAGGTCGACCGTCCACTCCTGGTAGCCGTCGCCCGGCCGGTAGGTGTCGGGCCCGCGGTGGATACGGGTGTCGATGGGGAAGTCGGCGCTGTCGTCGAGGGCGCAGGTGGGCCGGTGCGCGGAGCGGCTCCCGCCGTCGGCCGCCGCGGGCGTCCCGACCACCGCGGGCACGAGGGCGGCTGCCGCCGCGACGGTGACGCCGAGGGCGAGAGAACTGCACAAGCGCATGAAGAACCTTTGCTGAGCGGGACGCCGGGGACGGGCGGGACGGCGCTCGCGACCCTGCCACGCACCCGCGAGCGCACCGCCCTGCCACCGCCCGATAGGCCCGATCGGCCACCCCGATCCCCCTCGATCAGGCGAGATTCCCCCGGACCGGGTTTGCGGCTGCCCGGCTGGCTACTGCGGCTACCGCAGCTACCAAGGCACGGGCTCGCCGTGCCGGTCAAGGAACTGCAGCCCGGGGGCGCCCGCCTGCGCTTCGAGTACGTCGACGACGGCCGGGATGCTCTCGTGCGGCGCGAGGGGCGCGTCGGGGCCGCCGAGCCGGGTCCGGTTGTGGCCGGGGTCGATGAGCAGCTTGGTCCGGCCGTCGTCGGCGTAACGGGTGGCGTAGCTGCGCATCAGCTGGTTGAGCGCGGCCTTGCTGGCCTTGTACAGCTCGTAGCCGCCCTCGGTGTTGCGCGAGATGCTGCCCTGGTCGGAGGACATGACCGCGACGGTTCCACCGGGTACGACGAGGTCGCGGAGTGCCTCCAGGGTGCGCAGCGGGCTCAGCGCGTTGGTGACCATCACCTCGGTGAACATGCCGGTCGGCACCTCGTCGATCGGCAGGTCCCCCCGGTCGATCGCGGCGTTGACGAAGAGCAGGTCGAGCCGACTGCCCGCCAGGCGCTCGCGCAACGCGGCGAGCTGGTCGGAGCTCGTCATCTCCAGCGTCTCCAGGCGGACGCGCCCGTGGTCGGCGTCGGCGCTCGCCCGCAGCTCGTCACCGGCCTGCCGGGCCGTGGCGACGACGTGCCAGCCACGCCGGGCGAGCTCGTCGGTGAGCACGAGCCCCAACCCCCGGGAGGCCCCGATGACGAGGGCGTGCCGGGTGCCGGTGTCGGACGTACCAGCAGTCATACGTGCTCCTCAGTGGCCGGAGAAACGGCCGGAGAAGTGGTCGGAGAAGTGGTCGGGAAATTAGCCTAGACGCACCGTCGCGTCTAGGCAATGAGTTTCTGGACGATGCCAGCGCGATTCCGGACGATGCCCCCGGAACCCTCCGCCACCCCCGGGTATCGTGTCCGCATGCCCGCCCCGACCTCCCAGCCCCGCAGGCCTCACTCCGGCAGTCGGCGCGACGAGTCCGCGCGGCTGGCCGTGCTCCACGCCGCGGACGACCTGCTCGTCGAGAACGGCTTCGGCGGGCTCACCGTCGAGGCGATCGCCCGACGTGCCGGTGTCGCGAAGCAGACGATCTACCGCTGGTGGCCCTCGAAGGTCGAGATCCTCCTGGACACCCTGATCGAGGACAGCGACAAACGCCTCCCCGTCCCCGCGGAGCAGCCCACGGCCGAATCCATCCGCGGCTATCTGCGCGGCTTCGCGCGGTTCCTCACCCGTGACCCCGCGGGCAAGGTCCTGCTCGCGCTCATCGCCGAGGCGCAGCACAGCCCGGAGACGGCCCAGAGCTTCCACCAGCGCTACCTCGACCCCCGCCGCGCGCAGGAACGCGCCATGCTCACGCGCGCGATCGACGCGGGCGAGATCTCCCCGGAGCTCGGCGCCGACGCCGCGGCCGACGCGCTCGTCGGCCCGATCGTCTACCGCGCGCTGACGGGTGCGAGCATCCCCCGCGGCCTGGTGGACACGCTCGTGGACGATTTGCTCAGGCCCCGCACGTAACGGGAGACCGATCGAGCCTCAGCCGACCAGGGCCTCCACCAGCAGAAGGCCACCGATGGCGATCATCATGGCGCCGCTGACGCGGGTGACGATCCGGGCGGCCGAAGGCCGGGTGCTCAGGACCGTGCGGGCCAGGACGCCGACGGCGAGGTAGACGACGGCGCACGCGGTCAGGTGCACCGTGCTGAGCAGACCGGTCTGCGCGGCGGCGGGCCAGCCCGTGGCAGGGTCGATGAACTGCGGGAACAGCGAGAAGTACAGCAACAGGGCCTTCGGGTTGAGGCCGCTTATCCCCGCCCCCTTCAGCATGACCTGGATACGGGAGACATCCGCACTCCCGCCCGCAGCCGTGCTCCCGCCCGCAGCCGTACCCTCGCCCGCAGCCGTACCCTCGCCCGCGGCCGTGCTCCCGCCCGCGCCCGCCGGAACGGCCGGTTGCCGCAGGACTCCCCAGCCCAGCCACAGCAGATAGCCCGCGCCCGCCACGGTCAGAACCGTGAGGGTGGCCGGGGAGTTCGCCACGAGCATCGCCAGGCCCGCGACGGCCACCAGCGCATAGGCCGCGTGTCCGGCGATCAGCCCGGTGACGGCAGGCACGACCGAGCGCCCCCGCAGTCCGGCGGAGATCGCGTAGGCCCAGTCCGCGCCCGGTGTGAACACCAGCAGCAGGTCCACCGCGAGGAAGGCCGCCAGCGTCGTCGTATCCATCGATCGTTCCGTTCCCTCTCGCACTACTTGTTCCGGAGGGAAGGCTAGGTCGGATATGCCCAAAGGTGTTTGCGTCTTTACCCCATGATCGCGGGTTTTGGGGGAAACTCTTCTCCATGGACGCCATGGACCGGAAAATTCTTACCGAGCTGCAATTGGACGGCCGCCTGACGGTCACCGAGCTGGCCGCTCGCGTGCGGCTCAGCGTCTCGCCCTGCCACCGCCGACTGCGCGACCTCGAACGCGAGGGCGCCATCTGCGGCTACCGGGCCGTCGTCGACCCCGCGGCGGTCGGCCTGCACTTCGAGGCCCTCGTCTTCGCCACGCTGCGCTGGGAGACCCCCGACACCGTCACCTCCTTCGAAGAGGCCGTGGCCGCCGTCCCGCACGTGTTGCAGGCGCAGCGCCTGTTCGGCGAGCCCGACTACCTCCTACGGGTCGCGACCACCGACCTGGCCGCGTTCCAGCAGCTCTACGACCAGCAGCTCGCCCGGCTCCCCGGCGTCCAGCGCCTGACGTCCACCCTCGTCATGAAGAACGTCGTCCAGGACAGGCCACTGCCTGAATAGCCGCCCGCCCGAAGAGCGGCGCGAGGACGAGCTGGGCCGCGCCCTCGGCGACTCCTCGCTCCCCTCCCGGGGCGAGGCCCACCGGCACTTGGGCGGTGGCCCCGCCCCCGCGCCGGACGCGTTCGGCGACGACCGCGCCCACCCCTCGTACGAAGAGGTCCGCCGCGGCGAACACGGTCCGGCCACCGAGCAGCACGCGGTCGATGTCGAGCAGGCCGACGAGGTTCCCGGCGGCCGTGCCGAGCACCCGCGCCGCCTCGTCGAGCTCGCCCCGGGCGACCGCCGCGAGGCAGAGCGCCTCGACGCAGCCCCGGTCCCCGCACTCGCAGCGCGGGCCGTCCAATTGCAGCACCTGGTGGCCGAATTCACCGGCGCCGGTGCGGTCGCCGCGGTAGAGGGCGCCGCCGAGGACGAGGCCCGCGCCGAGGCCGGTGCCGAGGTGGAGGTACGCGAAGGAGTCGGCGGCACCCGCGAGGGCCAGGCCGAGGGCGGCGGCGTTGGTGTCCTTGTCCACGGTGACGGGCAGCCCGAGCCGCGCCCCCAGCGCGTCCCGCAGCGCGAACCCGTCCCACTCCGGGAACCCGGTGACCCGGTGCAGCACTCCTTCGGCGTGATCGAGCGGCCCCGGCAGCGCGACCCCGACCCCGGAAACCCGCCCCCCGCCCGCACCACCGTCCTCGCCCCCACACTCCTCGCCCCCACCGTCCTCATCCCCACCGGCGCACTCCGCACCAGCGCCCTCCCCGCCCTTCAGCAGCTCCCGCACCTCGCCCGCCGCCACCTCGACCACCGCCCGCGCGCCCGCGCCGAAGGCGAGCGGGGCGCGGCGCTCGGCGACCACCGTCCCCGTCAGATCGACGAGGACCGCCGTCAGCTCGTCGCGGTCCAGGTGGAGGCCGACCGCGTGGCCCGCGGCGGGGACCAGGCGCAGCACGGTGCGGGGCTTGCCGCCCGTCGAGGCGCGGCGGCCCGCCTCGGCGGCCAGGCCCTCGGCGCGCAGCCTCGCGGTGATCTTGCTGACGGCCTGCGGGGTCAGGCCGGTGCGCTCGGCGAGCTCCAGGCGGCTGATGCCCGCCTCGCCCGCCGCGCGCAGCAGATCGAGCACGAGCGCGGCGTTGTGCCCGCGCAGCGCCGGCAGGTTCACTCCGGGGTTCACCCTGTTCACGTACGACTTCACGGGCCCATTGTCCCGCCCGCTTGCACTTTGGCAACACCGTTGCTTAAGTGGAAGGCATGACTGGCACAGGCTCTTCACGCTCTCCCCTCCGCGTCGGCCTCGTCGGGTACGGCCTCGCGGGTTCCGTCTTCCACGCCCCGCTGATCGCCGCCACCGAGGGCCTCGTCCTCGACACGGTCGTGACGTCGAACCCCGAGCGGCAGGCGCAGGCCCGCGCCGAGTACGGCGACGATCTGCGCTGCGCCACGTCGGCCGACGAGCTGTGGGAGCGCGCGGACGAGCTCGACCTGATCGTCATCGCCTCCCCGAACAAGACACACGTGTCGCTCGCCACCGCCGCCCTCAAGGCGGGCCTGCCGACCGTCGTGGACAAGCCGATCGCGGGCACCGCCGCCGAGGCGCGCGAGCTGGCGTCCTTCGCCGACGAGCGCGGGCTGCTCCTGTCCGTCTTCCAGAACCGCCGCTGGGACAACGACTTCCGCACGCTGCGTCAACTCCTGTCCGACGGCGAGCTCGGCGACGTATGGCGCTTCGAGTCCCGCTTCGAGCGGTGGCGGCCGCAGCCGAAGGGCGGCTGGCGCGAGTCCGGGAACCCCGAGGAGATCGGCGGTCTCCTCTACGACCTCGGCAGCCACGTCGTCGACCAGGCCCTGGTGCTCTTCGGCCCGGTGGTGAGCGTGTACGCGGAGTCCGACGTGCGCCGCCCCGGCGCGGAGGCCGACGACGACACGTTCCTCGCGCTCACCCACGCGAACGGCGTCCGCTCGCACCTCTACGTCAGCGCCACCACCGCGCAGCTCGGCCCGCGCTTCCGGGTCCTCGGCTCGCAGGCGGGCTACGTGAAGTACGGCCTCGACCCGCAGGAGGCGGCGCTGCGCGACGGCAAGCGCCCCGCGACGCAGGATCCGTGGGGCGTGGAGTGCGAGTCGATGTGGGGCCGGGTCGGCTCCGGCGAGTCCCCCCTGACGGGCGGCGGCCGCCCGCTCCGGACCCTGCCGGGCGACTACCCCGCGTACTACGCGGCGATCGCCGACGCGCTGCGCGGCACCGGCGAGAACCCCGTCACCGCGCACGAGGCCGCCGCGGCCCTGGACGTCCTCGAAGCCGCCCGCCGCTCGGCGCGCGACGGTGTGACGGTGACGCTGTGAGTGACACGGCAAAGAAGGCGGCGCCCACCATCGACGAACTGACCGCCCAGGAGGCCCGCCTGGTCCTCCCCCGCTTCACCCACGACGACGCGTGGGCGCTCGGCACGCTCCTGGTGGAGCTGGCCCGAGAGCGCCGCGCCCCGGTGGCGGTCGACATCCGCCGCGGCGGCCAGCAGCTCTTCCACGCGGCGCTGCCGGGCTCGACCCCGGACAACGACGCGTGGATCGACCGCAAGCGCCGGGTCGTCGAGCGGTACGGCTGCTCGTCCCTGCTCGTCGGCACCCGATTCCGCGCCAAGGGCACGACGTTCGAGGACTCCTCCCGACTCGACCCCGACGTATACGCGGCGCACGGCGGCGCGTTTCCGATCGCGGTCGAGGGGGCGGGAGTGATCGGCACGGTGGTGGTGTCGGGGCTGCCTCAGGTCGAGGATCATGCGTTGGTCGTGGCGGCGCTGGAGCGGCACCTCGCGGCGCAGTCCGGCTGAAATTCGACCACCTGCGCCCCTCGTCCGTGCAGCCGAACGACGGCTGTTCAGCCGAACGTGTGGCAGGGCTCCCCCGCTGACCGCGGGGGAGAGGGCCAGCCTCTAATCTCCCTACCATGCAGCTGCCTCCATTCGTGGACCTACGCCCCGTCGGACGCTGCAACCTCAGCTGCCCCTTCTGTTTCGGACCGCGTCACGAGGTCCCCTCCATGTCGTGGGACACGGCTCGGAGCGTGGTCGGCGTCCTGCGGGACGGCGGGGTGCGGGGCGTCGTCATCTCCGGAGGAGAGCCGACCCTGCTCCCCTATCTGCCGGACCTCGCGGGGGAGTTGAGCAAGCCCTTCGACGACGGCCGACCGCCGCCCCGCGTGGTCCTCAGCACCAACGGTCTCGCCCCGCTCAAGGCCATGCACCGCATCCTCCCCCACCTCTCCTGGCTGGCCCTCCCGCTGGAGTCCAGGGATGAGACGGAGCACGGCCTGATGCGCACCGGCAGTCCGGCGCCGCACCGCGACCGGGTGCTCGGTCTGCTCAAGGAGGTACGCAAGAACCACCGGCACGTCCAGGTGAAGCTCGGCACCGTCGTCACACGCCTCAACGTCAAGGGCGCCCCAAGAGTCCTGGACCTGGCCGAGGAGGGCGCCAAGCCCCACGTGTGGAAGGTCTACCAGATGTCCGAGACCAACTACGGGGCGGACAACCGGGACTGGCTGGCCATCGGAGACGAGGAGTTCGAGGAGGTGGTGAGGGAGTGCGAGAAGGCCGCCCGCGAGCACGGGGTGCCCCTGCGGGTGTACAGGAACCGCACCCGCACCGGCAGTTACTTCTTCATCGACCCGGACTGCGAGATCGTCGTCGTCGACGCGGGTGAGGAACGCAGAATGGGGAACCTCTTCGAAAGGCTGGCGGACCGCACGCTCCGGCCCGCCGAACTCGTCACCCCCGCCAGGAACGTCGAGAACTTCGCCGGAACGTACCCGGACCCGGAAGACCTACCGGACCTGTGAAGACCCACCGGACCTGTGAAGATCAACCGGACCTGTGAGGAGCTCCGATGACGACGCACGTACGCGTAGGCGTCCAGGCCATCGTCCGCCGCGACGGTGACATCCTGCTCGGGCTGCGGGCCAACTGCTTCGGCGCCGGCACCTGGGGCCTGCCCGGCGGCCACCTGGAGCCGAACGAGTCCCTGCGGGGCGCCGCACGCCGGGAGTTGGCGGAGGAGACCGGCATCCGCGCGCTGGACCTGCGGGTCGCCTGCGTCACCGACCCGGACCCTGCCGCCAACCACCACATGCAGATCGGCGTCGAGGTCACGGACTACACCGGCGACGTCCACGTACGCGAGCCGGACCGCTGTGAGCGCTGGCAGTTCTGGCCCCTGGACGCGCTGCCCGACGACCTCTTCATCTCCTCGGTGGGTGTCCTGCGCAGCTTCCGCAACGGCACCCTGCACTACCCGTGAGAGCACTGCCCCTGAGACCGTTCTTCAACTCTTGCTCCACCGGTCGTCGGACTGCGTCGTCATGAGCGCCCGCAGCCGCTCCTTGTGCTTCTCCTCGTGCATGCCGAACTGCTCCCAGGTACTGGTGAGTTCCCACTGTGTGCGGAACGCGGCCAGACTGTCCTCGTAGTACTTGCTGTCGCTGAGGAACCGGTGCTCGAAGACGCTCAAACCCCTACGGGTGCGCTGCAGGGGATTCATCGTGATGTACGGCTCGAAGAATCCCGCGTCGGAGGTGAGCAGCGTCGAACCCGAGATGTCGGTCGGGGTCAGCTTCAGCTCGATGCGGCCGGGGAAGTGGTCGCGCAGGGCCAGATAGGAGTCGATGACCGGCAGGAACGTCTGTCGGTAATAGGTGCTCGCCCGCACCCGGTCCACGATGTCCTGCGCGTCGTGCTGCATGAAGATCGCAAGGTTGTTCCAAGGACTGCTCAGAATCACGTGGAAGTAAGTGCCGCGCTCCAGGGCGCGGTGGATCTGCCAGTAGAAGACGTCGAGGTCGGGCAGGAAATACGAGGCACCGGCGTGCGCGGTGAGCCGGATGACGTTGCGTTCCGCGTCGATCGCCCGCTTCTTCTCCGCGTTGCGGATGTCGTTCTCCTGCGGCGTGTACGTCCGGTCGATGCGGTACGGAAGGTCGTCCGTCTGCACGGTGACCGCTCGTAGATGCGCGAGCGCCTCCCGTATCGCGAGGGTCTGGTCGTGCTCCCTGCCGAGCGCTTCCACGGCCATCTCCTCGGCCTCTTCAAGGAGGGTCACCGCCCGCCGCCTGCGCAGCGGGCTGCCCGAACCACCCGCCGCCTCGAACTCGGCGACCGCGAGCGCCGCCTGGGCCACGATGGTCTCGCGGTGCGTCGCCCCGAGGAACGCCGCCGCGTTCAGCCTGACGACCTCCAACTCCCGCAGCTCCGCGTCGTGACCGCCCTCGGCCGTCTCGAACTTCGCCGTGGCCAGTGCGCGCCGCGCGGCGATGGCGCTCGGGTGGTCGCCGCCCTTGAGGGCGATGGAGTGCTCCGCCGACCTGTCGAACTTCTGCAGCCGGTCCTTGATCCGGACGATGTCCCTGCTCTCCCTGGCCACCTCCAACTGCACCTGGTCCGCCGTCAGGCGCGCGTCCGGGTCGTCGCCCGAGCGCTCGTCCATCTCCTCCAGCGCCTTGTCGGCCCAGAACCCCGCGTCGGCCAGGTCACGCCTGCGCAGGCTGACAGCGCTCAGATTGGCCAGTATCCGGCCACGCTCGGGGACGCCGTCCCCCACCCTCGCCCTGCCGAGCGCCCTGCACAGGACGAGCCGCGACCGTTCCAGATCGCCGTGCTCGGCGAACAGCGCGCCCAACTCGTTCCAGATGTGGGCCGCGTAGACCTCATGGTCCGCCTCCACGGTCTCCATGTGCCGCAGGGTCATGTCGGCCACCGACACGGACAGCGTCTTCATGCCGAGGGCACCGAGCAGTTTGGCCAGATGGATGAGCTTCCCTGCCCGTAACTGCTGGGAACGGTCCGCCCGGTCGGGCCTGCGGACGTGCTTCACAAAGGCCGCCAGGCGGTCCCTGTCCCGTGGACACGGACTGTCGGGCGCCAGGAGCATCCGCTCCGCGACCGCGATGGCGTCGTCCAAGTACTGCGTGGTCATCATGGTCCCTCCCGGGATGTCGCCGGCCCACGTGCCGGAGTGCTGGGTCAGCGGCGTATCCAGTGGACGTCCACCACGGAGTCGTGGCCCGCCCGCCTCAGGGCCTCCTCCACGGCGGCGCTGACCCGGAGCCGCTGCTCCGTCTCGGTCGCCTCCACCGCATAGGGCCTGACCGCGAGGGGCCTCTGGTCCCTCGACAGGTCCTCGATCCGGAACCGGAAGCGGTCGAACTGCCTGACCGCCTCGCGGATCGTGCCCGCGAAGACCGTGTCCCCCGGTGTACCGTCCCCCGCGCGCCGCTCGACGATGAGTCCGAGGACCGCGGTCGGCCCGTAGGGGCCCCCGCGCTCCACGGGACTGCCCGCGTACACCGAGTAGTCACCGAGGCTGGCACGGCAGTTGAGCCGCAGCGCGCAGATCTTGACGCCCTTCTGCAGCTCCCCGTACTCGTACGAGATTTCGGCCACGTTGCCCGTCAGGACGTCGTCGGAGTCCGGCGGCTGGTGCGTCGCCTTCCACAGCTCGTCCTGCCGGGCGTCGTCGAAGCACACGCCGGGGAGCCGGATGTCCTCGCCCTCCGGGAAGGTGAGGTTCAGGAGCGCGAGGTCGGAGCGCCTGTCGTAGTCCAGGACCTCTCCGGCGACCTGCTTGCCGTCGGTGAGGCGGAGCATGACGGTGTCGAGGCCCTTGAGCTCTCGGGCCCTGAGGCAGTGCGCTGCGGTCAGGGCGAACTCCCGCGTGAGACGTACCCCTGAACCGCGTCGGCAGCTGTCGACCTGCCCGAGACCCTCGTCCCTGCGGCAGTCGTCCCCCCGCCGGCATGCGCCGCCCTGTCGGCAACCGCTCCGGAAGATCTCGATGAAGTGCTCGTCGTACACCACGGGCCAGCCCCCCGTCCGGACCCTGAGTGAACCCCCGCTTTCGCAAGGGAGACGCCATGGTAGCCAGAAATGGTTGCCGCGATATCGCCTGGAGCGCCACCCCATGGAATATGCCGGAAGGAAGGCTGATTTTCGTCGACACGCATTTCCCTGCGCCCGCTCAGCGCAGTTCTTGCCTCACGCGCGGTTCTTGCCTCACGGGCCGATCGATCGCCTCCGGAACGGATTCGACACCTTGAACCCTTTCAGGACCTCGAACCCTTTCAGGCTCTTTGCTCGCACGAGCAACTTCCGCCACAGGGTCGGCTTTTCAGGGTGCACTTCGGCCCGCAGCAGTGCGAGCACACGACGATCCGCCTTACGTGATTTCCGCACGGTCACCTTGAACTCGACCCAGAATTCGTCGTTGTCGCTGATCCGGGGATTGTTCTCCCGCTGCGTCCGCCATTTCGCCCAGGCAAGATTCCACTGCCGCCACGCGGTGAAAGCGCGCTTACAGGCGCCGAACAGCGCGTCGCTGCCGTAGATCTCCAGGCGGGCGAGGAGCGGGGACATGTCGTCGGCGGGGCCCGTCTCGCCCGCGCGCCGTTCGGGAAAGGCGCCGGTCCGCAGGACGGTCTCCCGTAATCCCGCCATCCGTCGGACGACGATCATCACCTCGTCGTAGACCGCCATCCGCCGGTCCCAGATGCGGTTCTCGCGCTCGCGCCGTGTCGTGGCGCGCTGAATGAGCCAGGCACTGGAGGACGTCGCGAGCGCCCCCAACGCCGTCCCGCTGAGCGCCGCTTCGGCCGGAGTCAGTCCCATGGCGTCACCCCCATGGCGTCATGATGACGCGCAGGCGCCCCCGGCGGACCGGGAACGCCGCGCGCCGCATCGCGGGGGGTTACAGGAGAGGCTCCAAGAGAGGCTCTTATGCCCCCTTCAGCACCTGCCGCTGCCGCCCCAGACCCTCGATCTCCAGGTCCACCACATCGCCCGCCCGCAGGTACGGCTTCGGCTCGGGCTGCCCCATCGCGACGCCCGCGGGCGTCCCCGTGTTGATCACGTCGCCGGGGTGGAGCGTCATGAACTGGCTCACGTACCGCACCACTTCGGCGACCGGGAAGATCTGGTCGGCGGTCGTGCCGTCCTGCTTCAGCTCGCCATTGACCCAGAGCTTCAGGGACAGCGCCTGCGGGTCCGCCACCTCGTCGGCGGTGACCAGCCAGGGGCCCAGCGGGTTGAACGTCTCGCAGTTCTTGCCCTTGTCCCAGGTGCCGCCCCGCTCGATCTGGAACTCGCGCTCGGAGACGTCGTGCGCCACCGCGTACCCCGCGACGTGCGCCAGCGCCTCCTCGTGCGACTCCAGGTAGCGCGCCGTACGTCCGATGACTACGGCGAGCTCGACCTCCCAGTCCGTCTTCACCGAGTTGCGCGGCACCAGGACCGTGTCGTCAGGGCCGACCACCGTGTCGGCCGCCTTGAAGAAGATGACCGGCTCGGCGGGCGGCTCGGCCCCGGTCTCGCGGGCGTGGTCGTGGTAGTTGAGCCCGATGCAGACGACCTTGCCGATCCGCGCCACCGGCGGCCCCACGCGCAGCCCATCGGCGTCGAGAACGGGCAGGTCACCGGCGTCGGCGGCGGCCCGTATACGGCCGAGCGCGGCGGCGTCGGCGAGCACCTCGCCGTCGATGTCGGCGACGATGCCCGACAGATCACGGACGGTGCCGTCGTTGCCGAGAAGCGCCGGGCGCTCCGCCCCAGCCGTACCGACTCGCAGCAGCTTCATGGTCAGACTCCATTCTCGGTAGCCCGGCCGATGGGTTGCGGCCATCGGAGGTGTGGTTTGGTCGATCGTCCAAGCTCGCCGTCCGGTCCGCAATACCCCGTTCACGTACTGGACCTTTACCGGGCGGTAGCCCCGGCCTCAGACAGCGGCGGCCAGCGCCCCGGCGGTGCCCGGCATGTCCCGGTAAAGGACCGCCCGCTCGACCGCGCTCCACGTCGTACTGGTCACCACGTACAGCGCGGCGGCCAGCGGCACCACGGCCACCGTGAACAGAGTCATGAACGACATCAGCGGCATCACCTTCGCGATGGCACCCATACCCGGCACCTGCTGGCCACCGGCCCCGGCTCCGGACCCGGACCCGACCCCTGACCCGGACCCGACCTGCGGCAGCGGATTGGCCGCCATCTGAAGCTTGGTGCGCCGGTAGTTGAAGGTGGCGACCGCCGCGACGATCGCGAACAGCGCCAGGTAGACCAGGCCCTGCGCGCCGAACACCCCGCCGTCGGCCAGCGCGTCCTTCCACCGGCCGCCGAGCGGCGCGGCGAAGAGGGTGTGGTCGAGCAGCGTGTTCGCGTCGCCGCCGATGCTGGAGTTGGAGAAGAGGTGGTAGAGGAGGAAGAAGGCCGGGAGCTGGAAGAGGCTGGGCAGGCACCCGGAGAGCGGCGACACCTTCTCCTTGCGGTGCAGCTCCAGGACGGCCTTCTGCAGCTTCTCGGGGTTCTTGCCGTGCTTCTTGCGCAGCTCCGCGATCTGCGGCGAGAGCTTGGCGCGCGCCCGCTGGCCGCGGGCCGAAGCGCGCGACAAGGGGTGGACTAGGAGCCGTACGCAGGCGGTGAACAGCACGATCGCGGCGGCGGTCGCCGAGCCGTGGAAGAGCGGGTCGAGGAGGTCGGCGATGTGCTCGACCAGGGCGGCGAACACGGACATGAAGCTGGACATGGAGTAGCCCTCCGAGGGACTCGTCGTGCCGAGGGAACCGGTTGCTGCCGGTTCGGAAGAGAGGGCGACGGGAGACGTCGCGTCGGCGTGACGAGCCGCGAAGGGGCGCGGGGTGGTGGTGATGGGTGAGGTGGTGTGGCAGTGATGTGGCGGTGATGTGGCGGTGGTCTGCCGGTACTGCCGCCTCGCTGCGCTGCCTCGCGCCCTACGCGGTCGTCGGGAGGGCGCGTCCGGGTGCTCGAGGGCGCCTGCGGCCCTTGGCGTCGGGATCGCGTTGCGGCAGGAAGGCGGTGCGCCGCTCGCGGTCGCGGATGGCCGTACGGACCCGGGTGCGGGGCACGGCGGGCGCGCAGCGCGCGGCGATCACGGAGCAGACGGCGAGCGCGGAGCCCGCGGCGGCGGTCGCGGCGAGCGCGACGGCGGCGGTGAGGCTGCCGGTGTCGACGAGGACGACCTCGACGAGGAGGAACAGGAGGAGCAAGGCGGGACGTGCGGCGGCTTTTCCGCCACGGATCGCGTTGCGCAACGTTCCGCGCATGTCGGCGACGCCGTGCGGCTCAGCCATGTCCACCCTCCCTCGTATCCCGTCGTATCCCGTATCGGTATTACTGCCGTTATACAGGATCGACTTCGACGACCTGAAGGAGCCTGCGGGGACGGGCCAGTGCGCGGCTGACCGGATCCTTCGGGTCCGGATCGAGCCCGGGACCCGGCAGCATCTCGACGTCCGCGACCGGAACGAGGATCCCGCAGGCCGGACAGTTCCCGACCACCCCGAGATCCGTACCGCACGCCGCGTGCCGGAAGACGCGGCACGCCTCGTTGTCGGTGAAGTGGCTGCGGCCCCAGGCGCCGAGCGCGCACAGGGTCGGCCAGAGCTCCAGGCCGCGCTCCGTCACGACGTACTCATGGCGGGACGGCGAGCTCGCGCAGGACCGCTTCTCCAGCACTCCGGCACCGGTGAGCGTCTGGAGGCGCTGGGCGAGGACGGCCCGTGGGATGCCGAGGTGGACGAGGAAGTCGTTGTAGCGCCGCACTCCGTAGATCGCGTCGCGAACGACGAGGAAGGTCCAGCGCTCCCCGACGATCTCGAGCGCGCGGGCGACCGAGCACTGCTGCGAGACGTAGTCCTTGCCGAGAGCCATGCGTCCACCCTAATCCTTTCTCCCGCAGAAGGTTCAGTGAATGAACCTCGGCTGCTACGGTGATCCACACCTACGAAGTTCATTCACTGAACCCAGGAGAGCCAGACGCATGCCCCGCCCCACCCCCGCGCCGCCACACAGCACTCTCCGTACCTCCCACACCCCTGGCGCCCCTCGCACCCTCCGCCCCCACCACCCCGTCGCCACCCTGGCCGTCACCAGCTCCGCCACCGCCGTGGCCCTCATGACCTACAGCGCGCCCGCCGTGATCCTGCCCGACACCGCGGCCTCCCTCGGCACCTCGCTCTCCGCCCAGGCCTGGCTGCTCAACGGCACCCCGCTCGGCCTCGCCGCGTTCCTGCTGGTCGCGGGCAGCCTCGCCGACGACCACGGCCGCCGACGGATCTTCCTCGCCGGGACGATCGGGCTCGGCCTCACCACCGCGCTCGGTGCCCTCGCCACCTCCACCTGGCTGTTCACGCTGGCCCGCGTCGCGCAGGGCGCGGCCAGTGCGGCGATCCTCGCGACCAGCCTCGGCCTGCTCGTGCAGGCCTTCCCCGCGGGGCCGGGGCGGGTCAGGGCGACCGGAATCTGGGGCGCGTGCGTGAGCGCCGGGATCGCCGTCGGTCCGCTCATCGCGGGCGGCATCGCGACGGTCGACTGGCGTTGGGCGTACGCCGTCATGGGCCTGGCCTCCCTCGTCGTGGCCGCCTTCGTCCCGCGTACGTTGACGGAGTCCCGCGCCCCGCGCGGCGGCCGCCCCGACCTGGCGGGCGCCCTCACTCTCGGCCTCGCGCTGATCGCGCTGGTGGCCGCGCTCACGCTGGGCCGCGACGGCTGGCTCCGTACGCCGGTGGGCGCACTGCTCGCCGCCGCCCTCGTGCTCACCACGGCGTTCGTCCTCGTCGAACGGCGTGCCGCGGCGCCGCTGCTCGACCTCGGCCTGCTGCGCCGCGCACCGTTCCTCGCGGCCACCGCGGGCGCGCTGTTCACCGGCTTCTCCGTGATCGCGCTGCTCAGCTATCTGCCGACGCTGCTCCAGCACACCCTTGGCCTGTCCGCGATGAACGCCGCGTGGCTGATCTTCCTCTGGTCCGGCGTCTCGTTCGCCGTGGCCCTGCAGGCCAGACGCCTGATCGGCCGGGTCTCCGCGCGCCACCAACTGGCCCTGGGCTTCGCCCTGCACGCCGTCGCCGTCCTGACCATGCTGGGCGCGGCGTCCGCGGGGTCCTGGCTCCGCGTGCTGCCCGGACTCGTCGTATCCGGCGCGGGCAGCGGCCTGCTCAACGCCGCGCTCCCGCTGCTCGCGGTCGAGTCCGTGCCGTCCGAGCGCGCCGCGATGGGCTCGGGCGCCAACAACACGGCGCGCTACATCGGTTCGGCCGCGGGGGTCGCGCTGATGATCGCGGTGTCCACGTCCTCCGGCGACCTGGAGCGCGGCACGGATGTGGCCGTGGTGGTCTCGGCGGGGCTCGCCGTTCTCGCGGCGGTCAGCGTGCTGCTCCTGAGGGAGCGGCGGAACTGAGCCCGCCCCCGTCCGGCCCGTCACCGTCCGGGCCGTCACCGTCTGGCCCGTCACCGTCCGGCCCGTCGCCCTCCGGCCCGTCCATGGGGTCGCGCGCGAGGACCTCCTCGTCCGGCCTGGGATCCGCGCGGTCGGCCGGTCCTCCGTACGTGACGGCGAGCGCCACGGCCAGGTTGAGGGCGAGCGCCACGATGCCCGCGTTGACCCCGGCGACGGGGTCACGGTCGGTGAAGACGAGCGCGCACACGACCCCGACGCCCACGACGAGCCCGCTCAGCGCGCCCGCAAGGGTCAGCTTCCGCCACACCAAGCCGAGCAGCAGGATCGGTACGAGCTGCGCCATCCCCTCATACGAGATGAGCGAGAGCCGTACGAGGGTGTTGGGCGCCCCGTACGTCATCGCGAGCGCGAGCCCTCCCGCGACGACGACCACGCCCTGCGAGGCGAGCTTCTGCCGCTGCGGGGTGCGCCAGCGGGGCAGCAGCGACAGCACGCTGCTGCCCCACATCGTCCCGATGACCAGCATGAAGACGGCCATGGGAACGATGGAGGAGAGCGCGGCCGCGACCCCGATGACGCCGACGGCCCACGCGGGCAGCGAATCCACCACCAGCTTGAAGAGCGCCAGATTGGACTCGGCGCCGACGAGCCCCGGCACGACGAAGACCGCGGCCATGCCGAGCAGCATGGGCACGAAGAGCAGCACGTTGTAGGCGGGCAGCCAGATGGCGTTGCGCCGCAGCCCGTCCGCGCTGCGCGCCCCCAGGTACCCGGCGACGGTGGTCGGAAAAATAACCACGGTCACCGCGTTGAGCAGCGACGTCGTGGCGAACCACGCCTGCCCGTACGGGCTGCCGCCGCTTCCCGGCAGCGTGAGCCAGTCGCTCTTCTCGCTCACGATCCGGTCGAGGAACGGCCCGTATCCATCGAAATAGTGCTGCGGTACGTAGAGGGCGAGGAAGGCGAGGGTCCCGACGACCAGCACGTCCTTGAGCACGGAGACCCAGGCGCTCCCGCGCAGCCCGCTCACCACCACGAAGCCGGTGGTGACCGCGAAGCCGATGAAATAGGCCCAGTTGAGGCTGATGGCACCGTAGGAAATGGTCGAGACGACGACGCCCATGCCGGTGATCTGCAGCTGGATGTAGGGCAGCAGGAAAACGGTGACGAGCAGCGCGACACCGGCGCCGAGCCAGGGCCGCCCGTACCGGTGGGCGACCATGTCCGAGATGCTGACGAGCCCGTGGCGCCGGGCGTAGGACCAGAGCATCGGCCCGACGACGTACCCCACGGCGTACCCGCAGGACATGTACGCGACGACGTAGAGCACGGGAGCCCCGTAGTTGTACCCCCAGCCCGCGGCCCCCAGATAGCTGAAGCTGGTGTAGCCCTCGCCCGCCATGAGCACCCAGATGAAGACGGCGCCGAGGCTGCGCCCGCCCACCGACCACTCGGCGATCCCGCCCTGCTTGCCGCGCCCGCGCACGGCGGCGAGGCCGAGGGCGACGGTCCCCACCATGAAGACGCCGAAGACGGCGGTGGCAATGGCGCCGTCACTCATGCCCGCCGCTCCTTCTGTTGTTGCTTCGCCGCTTCAGGTCACCTCGGTGGGCGAGCCACACGCACACGGGCGTGAGGAGGGTCGCGCAGAGCAGCCAGAAGAAGAGGAAGGGCAGCCCGAGAACGACGGGCCGCACGCGATTGGCGAGGGGCAGGGCCCCGAGATACAGCACGAAGGGGCCGAGCAGCCAGAGGAGATGGGGACGTCGAGCGATCACGAGGCCTGACCCTATCCGGGGCCGCGGCATGTCCCCTCCGCTCGGCTAACGCGGCCGCATGGCGCGCAGCTTGCCCCACACGACGAGCCGGTACTTGGAGGTGTACTCGGGGGTGCAGGTGGTGAGCGTGACGTAGTACCCGGGCTCGCGGTACCCGTACCCCCGGCGCACCTCGCTGCGCGGCACCGCGCCGATCACGCCGCCGTCGCGGGCGGAGGTCCGCGCCAGCGCCTTGTCGACGACGTACGTATAGACGGCGTGCGCGGTCTCGACCCTGATCTCGTCCCCACGCCGGAGCCGGTTGATGTGCCGGAAGGGCTCACCGTGGGTGTTGCGGTGCCCGGCGAGGGCGAAGTTCCCGGCCCGGCCGGGCTGGGCGGTGCGGGGGTAATGCCCCGCGTACCCGTGATTGAGCACGGCCCTCTTACTCACGCCCTCGGCCACGGGGACGCGGATTCCGATGCGGGGGATGCGGAGGACGGCGTACGCCTGGTCCCAGCGGGGGGTGGGGGCGGGGTCTGAGCCGGAACCGGATCCGGTGCCCGCGTCGTCCGCGTCGTCCGCGTCACCCTCGTCGCCCTCGTCGCCCGCGTGGCTACGGTCCCGGCCGCCGTCCGCGCGGTCCCCGGCGCCGACGGGAGAGGCGGGCGGCGCACCGTCACCGGCGTCGGGGCCGCCCCCGGGGCCGCCCTCCTCCCCCCACTCCTTCCACGCCTCCTCAAGGGCCGCCACCTTCCGCTCGGCGGCGGCGCGGGCCTGCCGGTTGGTCCACCACAGCTGATGGGCGACGAGCAGGAGCAGGACGAGTCCGAGGGTGACGGCGGCTTCGGCGGCACCCCACAGGGCGCGCACCGCGGGGGTTCGGCGCCGGGCGCGCCCGTGCTGGACCACGGGAACCGTTGCGCGCACGGGGCCTCCTTGGCTGAGGGCTCTTTCCTGACCGAAGGCTCTTTCGTGACCGAAGGCTCTTTCGCGACCGAAGGCTCTTTCCTGACCGAAGGCCGTGTCCTGGTTGATCCTGGTCGCTCCCGACGCCTCACCGCCCCTGGGAGGGGCGCGGCCGCCCGGAGGATAGGCGCTGCTCCCGCAACAATCCATGGCCGCCCCAGGCGGCAGCCGAACCACCCCTCCTGCTAGGGCCCCCCTCGGCAGTACCGTGTCCCGTATGCGCCCCGACAAGCCTGCTGCTGCCGACCACGTCGACGTCGACCACATCGCCGAAGCCGCGCGCCTGGAACGCACGGCCGGCCTGTACCCGGAGGACACCGAGCCGCTCCTCCTCCAAGCCGCGGCCCACCTCGAACTCGCCGGTGCCCGCGACCGCGCGACGACGCTCTACGACCGCCTGCTCTCCGCGGAGACGCCCCCGGGCTCCCCTCTCCTCATCCGCGCCCTGAAGGCCTCGAACCTCTGGGAGTACGGACACGAGGCGGAGGCGAGGGCGATCATCGACGGCGTCCGCGTGGCGGCGCCCCGCGACCCGGCTCCGTGGGTGATCGTGGCGGAGTCCCTGGAATCGCACGACGAGCTGGAGCAGGCGCACGAGACGTTCACGGAGGCGGCGACGCTGCTTCTGCCGCCGACGTCGGAGCCCCCGTACGCGACGCATCCGCTGCTCTTCGGCCGCCACCGCGTACGCCGCCTCCTGGGCGCGGACCACGACGAATGGGACGCCCTGGCGGACCGGGTCTCCACGGCACCGGTCTCCCTGGACGAACTGCACGACCCGAAGCGCGTCTGGTCCCTCGGCTCGGAGAACCCGGCGGAGCTGCGCGCGGAAATCGCCCGCATCCAGGCGGAGTTGGGCTCCTACCGCGAGGCGCTGTCCCGCCCCTTCCCGGTGGCGATCCTCCACTGGCCCGCGACGGAACTGACGGAACTCCTCACGGCGTACCCGTCCCTCGCCTCGGAATACCCGTCCTACGAGGCGCACCTGTCGACCATAGAGTCCTCCCTCCGCGAACTCGCCGCCTCCGGCACCCCGAACCTCGGCATCGTCACGGGAACGGTCCCCTCCTACGAGGCCTTCGCCGCCTCCGAGGGCACGTCCCCGGCCGACCCGACCCTCCTCCCCCAGTACGCGACGACACTGGCGGCACGGGGCCGGGCGGCGTCTTGGCCTCCGGAGGCGGGGGCGGTGTGTTGGTGTGGGTCGGGCCGGGTTTACGGGCAGTGCCACGGGGAGTGACAGCAGCCCATGGTGTCCCTGTCCCCTCGGTGGCCTCTACCGAGATCGTGCACCTGACCTAGCCCCCGAGGCTTACTCCCGCCCCCTTCAGGCCGATTGTCACTGCGTTTTCGGTCGCGAGCCCCCTCTGCGAATCGCCTCTGCACTACGGTCAGAATCGGCGGTTGACCTGGCATGAATGCCACCGCAGTTACGGGGGATTTGAGGCATGACTGACATGGGTGGCGACAGACAACCAGCCTCTGGGCTGTACGAGCAGCTCATCACTCTCAAGCTCGAGGGCCGCTTGAAGGAACTCGACTTGGACGGTCGGCACGCCATCGATGGCGTCATCGGCTCCGAGTCGGTTCCACACGTCCTAGCCCGACACGTAGCTGAGACCGTACGCCGCACGCTTCAGGATCTCCCCGAGGCTGAACGGGTGCATGCTGCCAACCACATCCTGGAGTCGGTTGACACTCTGGCTGGCGCCCGCGAGTGGGTCGACCTCGTGGCCGAAGGCCCACGTCATCTTCTCGCCATCGCTGAGCCAGAAGCCAAGGGCGTTTACGCCATCCGCCCCGCAACCCCGCTGTCCGAGACCGCGCTGATCACCAACTCCCCCGAAGACCCAAGCCTGGGCTTCGAGTTGCGTGCCGAGATTGCAACAGCGGACCGCGTCGATCTCCTGTGCGCCTTTGTGAAATGGCACGGCATCCGCGTCCTTGAGCAGTCCCTCCGCGCCGCCCGCGACCGCGGAGTTCCCATCCGTGTCATCACCACCACATACATCGGCGCTACGGAGCGGCTGGCGCTCGACCGCCTGGTCAGCGAGTTCAACGCCGAAGTCAAAATCAACTACGAGCTGCGATCCACTCGACTGCACGCCAAAGCATGGCTCTTCCGCCGTAACAGTGGATACGACACGGCCTACGTAGGCAGCTCTAACCTCTCCAAGGCTGCACTTCTTGACGGTCTCGAATGGAATGTCCGCATGTCGTCAGTGGCTACGCCTGCTGTTCTGCGGAAGTTCGAGGCCACATTCGACTCCTACTGGAGCGACCTACATTCGAGCTGTATCACCCCGAGGATGATGCAGATCGGTTGGACGGGGCGCTAGCTCAAGCCAGTGGGCGCACTCATGGAACTGGAAGGAACACCATCACTCTCTCCGGCCTTGAAGTAACCGCTTATCCGCACCAGAAGGACATGCTGGAGCGCCTGGAAGTTGAGCGCTCGGTACGAGGTCGCCACCGCAACCTCCTAGTTGCCGCTACCGGAACCGGTAAGACCGTGATGGCTGCTCTCGACTATAAGCAGCTACGTCGTCATGCAGGGCGCGATCTACGCCTTCTCTTCGTGGCCCATCGCAAGGAAATCTTGGACCAGTCGCTGCGAACGTATCAAGACGTTCTGAACGATGCGAACTTTGGCGAGCTCTTCTATAGCGGCGAGATCCCACGAGACTGGACACACGTGTTTGCGAGTGTGCAGTCCCTCACCTCCCGAACGCTGGACAAGCTTTCACCTGACCACTTCGATGTCATCGTGATCGACGAGTTCCACCACGGAACATCCCCCACCTACCGGAAGATCATTGATCACTTCGCACCTGGCGAGCTGCTCGGACTGACGGCTACGCCCGAGCGCATGGATGGAAAGAACATCCAGGATGAGTTCTTCGAGGGGCACATCGCGGCTGAGATGCGACTCTGGGAGGCTCTGGAGAATGATCTGCTCAGCCCGTTTCACTACTTCGGAATCAGCGATAACACTGACTTGAGCTCAGTGGAGTGGACGCGCGGCTCTTACGACTCAACTTCCCTCAGTAATGTCTTTACTGGCAATGACATGCGCGCCCGCCTCGTGGTGAAAGCGGTAAAGGAGAAGATAGGCTCCCCGAGCTCCATGCGCGCCCTCGGTTTCTGCGTCTCCGTCCCACACGCGCGCTTCATGGCTCGATACTTCCAAACGGCAGGTATTAATGCAGTCGCACTCTCGGGCGAAAGCCGTCGCGACGAGCGCGAACAAGCTCTTACCGACCTAAAAGTCGGCAAGATTCAGGTGATCTTCTCCGTCGACCTCTTTAACGAGGGCCTCGATATCCCTGATGTCGACACCTTGCTCTTGCTCCGCCCCACCGCGAGCGCCACTGTATTTCTACAGCAGTTGGGGCGCGGGCTACGCCGGACCGAGAACAAGGCCGTCCTTACTGTGCTCGACTTCATTGGACAGCACCGTAAGGAGTTCCGCTTCGAGAACCAGTTTCGCGCCCTGACGAATCTCACAAGAAAGCGTCTGCTCGACAACCTGAGCAACGACTTCCCGATGCTTCCGTCAGGCTGCCAAATCATCCTGGAAGCGAAGGCCAAGCAGGCCATCATCAAGAACATCAAGGAACAGCTCAACGTCAACGCGGCTGCGCTAGCCCGTGAAGTTGCCGTCTACTCCGAGCCGCGCCTCTCTCCCTATCTAGAGGAGAGCGGCCGTGAGCTCAAGGAGCTCTACCGCGGAGGTAACGGCAACTCGTGGACCAGCTTGCTGCGCCGCGCCAAGCTACTCCCCCAAACCGCTCCCGAAGGCGAGTCAGCGCTACTGAAGCGCATCCCGTCCTTTCTCCACGTGGACGACCTTGAGCGCATCGAGGTGTACCAGCGGCTACTGGCTGATGACGCCCCCTCATACGACTCCCTGACTCCGACAGAGCAGGGCTACGCACGCATGCTGTTCTTCAACTTCTGGGACCAGGCGGGTGGTTACGCCTCGTACCAGGAGGGGCTGACCGCATTGCGCGAGCACAAGGCGGTCCGAGAAGAGCTCCACCAGGTCCTCGATCACTGCCTTGCTACTGCGGAGCACTTCCCCCTCTCGCTGGAGGGCCCACACAGCGGCCTCCCCCTGAAGATCCACAGCTCCTACAACCGGTCCGAGATCCTCGCGGCGCTCGGAGTGGCCCGTTTCGAGGGCCAGATGCCTCGGTCCTTCGCGCAGGGAGTGGTTGAGGCTAAGGAGATCAACTCTGATGCTCTCCTCATCACGCTAGAGAAGGACGAGAAGGACTTCTCGCCTACGGTCCGGTACAAGGACTACGCGATGAGTCCGACCAGGTTCCACTGGGAGTCCCAGGGCAAAACCGACGAAGATTCGACGACAGGGCGCAGGTATCGGGAGCACATCCAACGCGGTAGCCACATCTTGCTCTTCGTGCGCCGATACAAGAACACGGACATCGGTGGGGCCGAGCCGTGGATGCTGCTCGGGCCCGCCCGATACGTATCCCATGAAGGAAGCAAGCCCATGGCGATCACGTGGGAACTCGACCATGAAATGCCGGCCGACGTGTGGACGTACTCGGCAATCGCCTCGTCCTAACGCCACAGAGCGAGGCCTTGATTGGCCCGTTGACTCACCCCTCGGCCTCGAAGTGCATCTGGGCTCGGTCCAACGCCTCATCAGGGTCACAGCCATGCGCTCGGAGCCAGTGCAGGAGGTCGGCGATCAGATCGATCGCCGCCTCCTCCGCGACCGCGACACTGGCCCGCCCCGGTTGGCGGTGGCCTCGACGCACATCCGAGAGCGACAAGTGCTCCGCCGCTCGGCCTACCGCCGGTCCCCAACTGAGCCCCTCGAGGACGTCCTGCTCGCACGCCAACTCGCACCAGACGGTCTTCGAGTCGCCGCCAAGAATGACGCCCCAGCGCTGCTGTGACATCGCATCGACGACGGCCATCCCTCGCCCCGCCTCCCCATCAGGGGTGGCATCAAGGAGCGTTGGGAGCGCCCGAGCATCGGAGTCACGTACTTCGATCCGGATGCAGGCGTCCCGCACGATCACCGTGAGGGACGTAGGGGTGCCTACCCCGACATGGCGGATGACGTTCGCCACCAACTCCGTCAGGCACACCTGAGCCACGTCCGTCAGCTCCGGTAGCCCCCACAGAGTGAGGTGAAGCTGCATCGCTCTTCGCAGCTGCGCCACTTCGCGCGGATCGGCCAGGAAGTGCTGCACCCAGGGGGCCCGCCGGGAGCCTGCACGTACAAAGATCATCGCCGTCCCACTTCCCGCAACGCACACAGCGCTGTGTGATCGAGGATCACTCTCAGTAAGAGAGTCTCAGTGCACATCCCCTCATGCAACGTGCACGAAGGGATTCCCCCTAAGGAGTGATTGGCCTGCCGCGCTACTTCCGATGGGATGGGACTTCCGCTACACCACCGGGAGTTGACATGGCTGGGTCTCCAACTGCACGCCGCCGCCGATTGGCTATCGAGCTCAAGAAGCTCCGCGAGGAGCACGGCTTCACGTGCAGCCACGTGGGGAGCGAACTGGACTGGAGCAGCTCCAAGGTCAACCGCATGGAAACGGGGCAAGGGCGCGTCCAGCCCTCCGATGTGGACGCGTTGTGTCGCTTCTACGGGGCGCCCGACGAGCTGTGCAAGCTCCTCAAGTCCCTGGCCAAGGAGTCGAAGACCAAGGGCTGGTGGCACGCCCACGGGGATGCGGTGCCTTCATGGTTTTCCGTGTACGTCGGCCTGGAGCAAGCGGCATCCGGCCTGCGCAGTTACCACAGCGAGTTCATTCCCGGGCTGCTACAAACACCCGACTACGCCTCGGAGCAGAGCCGCGCCTGGGCCGACCACTCCGCGGACGAGATCCAGCGCATGGTCGAGGTCCGCATGCGACGGCAGAACCTCCTGACGGGCGACAGCGCACCCGACCTCTGGACCGTCGTGCACCAGAGCACCCTGATGCACGTGGTGGGCCATCGAGGAGTCATGGCCCGTCAGCTCGAACGTATGCTGGAATTGGCGGAGTTGAGGTCCGTAACGATCCAGGTTCTGCCGTTCGATGCGGGCGCTTACCCCACCACGGGGTCGTTCACGATCCTTGGCTTCCCCGAGCAAGAGGATCCGGACGTGGTGTACCGCGAGGGGCTGACAGACTCCGTCTACCTTGAGGACCCCAAAGACGTGGACCTCTACGGGAAGGCGTTCGACCACCTCCGGGCGCTTGCTTTGAGCCCGCAACGTTCTGAATTGCTGATCAAGAGAGTTTTGGAGGAGCACTCCCGATGATGGTGGACCCAAGTGTGCAGTGGCGCAGGAGTAGTTACAGCAACGGCATGGGCGGGGAGTGCGTCGAGGTCGGCGTGAGTAGCACCGCCGTTGCCGTGCGGGACTCCAAGGACCCGCTTGGATCTCACATCGCTACGAGCACCCGTGCTTGGCAGATATTCGTGGCAGCAATGCGGGCCACAGCCATCGACTAGTTAACGGGCTGGTTGGGGTCGCGGATGATCGCCCCTGCTCGGTCAAGAAACACAGAGTGGGCCCCGGCCATCTCTCGGTTTGCTCTTTCCCACTGGGCCCACTCTGGGCTCTGCCCCCTGGGAGAGGCGCCCCCGGATCCCTGCGCCCGCCGGAGAGCTTGAGTAGCCTCGATCGTATGGGACGCAAGAGCATGCGCTAGGCGGACGGCCTCTTCCGGGCCCCATAGCGCAATCTGTCTCGTGCACGACTGCAAGGCAAGGTTACGCTCCACCAGTTCATCGCGTACCTCATTGGTTAGCCGCCCACCGGCACGTATTGCTGGCGCCGCTCGCGCCAATGTGTCCTCGACCGCAGATTGAGCATCAAGTAGCCGCCCATAGGCCTGCTGTCGTTGTCCTCGTACCCATTGAAGGTGTTCGGCGACGGCCTGACCTTCGACTTGCAGCCGTGCGGCCTCAACTGCCTTACTGCCGCCGATTTTTGCGCCCCTTACGGCCAGGGCCCCGCCGGCGATGGCCCCAGCAACGGCCCCCACCAGGCCGACGGCGCCCGCTAGTACTGCAGCTACTCCCTGATCCATGCCTCCATCGTCTCCCAGCCAAAGATGACGACCAAGGTCCAGGACTGTACGTCCTGTTGGCCTGGCAGTACCCACGCCGGGTGAGCGGACTAGCCTCTAGGTCATGACGACGTCCGCCCCTGTGATCGAGCCCGGGGAGATCCGTACACGTGCGGAGATCCGTGAAGTACTAGGTGGTAGCCCTCAAGGCGGGATATGTCCATCAGAGGCCAAGAGAACCGTCGTCCTCTTCTCAGACATCAAGTCCGGTGAGTCATACGGATACCGCGACGGATGGCTCGCAGAGGAAGACGACCTCGGCCCCATCTTCACGTACACCGGCGCGGGTGCTCGAGGTGACCAGACCTTCGGAGGGCTCTACGGCAAGGGCAACTCTGCGGTGCTGGATCACGCTGCGCGCGGGCGCACCCTCCACCTGTTCATCGCTGAGGGGAGAGTCCCGGGCTCCGGCACTCGGACGCATCGCTACGTAGGCGCATTCAGAGTCGATGAGAGCGAGCCCTATCAGTTGCGTCAGGCCCCAGATGAGCAGCAGACAGACCGTAGCGTCATCGTCTTCCGCTTGCGCCCAACCGGCCCGGTTTTTCGCTCCGAAGCCCACATGCTCCCCAAGGCGAGAGCCACGAGACCCATCTTCTTTCGTGCCAGAGAAGCGACTCGGCTAGCAAGGGCACAGCGTAGGCAGCGAAGCCAGCAGCGCAACCCCACGCCGGAGGACGCCGCCGCGCTAAGGCGCGACGAGTTGAGCGAGAGTTACGAGGACCACCTGGCTGCAGTTGGCCACTCGGTCGGCCACTTGCAGGTCGAAGTAAAAGATAAGACATCTACCCTCATAAGCGACCTCTACGATGAAAGCGACAACACGCTCTACGGAACGGCGGAGAGCACATCGCGCGAGGCTATGAGAAGCGTTCTGGCGCAACTCTTGGATCTCAGCAGGTACATCCGCACGATGGAGCACGACCAGCCGCTTCGGCTCATGGTCCTCTCCCCCGAGCTACCCGACGGCGACATTCAAGCGCTCCTCGAGGAACACGATGTCGGAGTCATTTATCGCGACGAGGCCGGGGGGTTCTCGGAACTCCAGAGCGCCGGACCCGCCTCCGGTCGCACCGGGGCACCCTTTCCGTGCGCTGAATGCCCGGCCGCGCGTGCTTAGTGCATTCCGCGGTGAGGACTCCCTACTGAGCCCCTAGCCCGTCCCGCCGACGATCTCGCACCCGGGTGTGGCGACAGCTTCGAGCGGTTACGAGGTGAGCTGTACGGGCCGTATTGCGACGCGGCCCCGTCGGTCCACAGCTGAGGGAGACCCCGTTGCCGTACGCCCCCGAAGAAGACCAAGACCATAAATTCCTCTACCAGGCCATCGCCCTCTCCCGCCAAGCCCTCGCCCCCGGTACCAAGAAGC
The DNA here is from genome assembly GCF_040646035.1 of Streptomyces sp. NPDC046465. Lineage (NCBI taxonomy): Bacteria > Bacillati > Actinomycetota > Actinomycetes > Kitasatosporales > Streptomycetaceae > Streptomyces > Streptomyces sp. NPDC046465. The sequence continues at coordinate 204,873 of NZ_JBEYZK010000010.1, read as the reverse complement.
CCTTCGGGGCCGTCGTCGTCATGGGTGGGGACGTGGTCGGGGCCGGGAGCAATTCCGTGGTCGAGTCGTGTGACCCGACCGCCCACGCCGAAGTCATGGCTCTGCGGGACGCGGGACGGCGGCTCGGGACGTATCTCTTCGAGGGCGGCACGCTTTATTCGAGCTGCGAGCCCTGTCCCATGTGTCTCACCGCCTGTTACTGGGCCGGGATCTCTCGGCTCGTGTACGCCGCGACCAGTCAGGACGCCGCCGCCCAAGGGCACGAAGACCTGCAGTTCTATCGGGAGCTGGCCCTGCCGAACGGGGAGCGGCGGCTGCTGGACGAGGTGGCCGTCGGAGGGGAGGCGCGGGGCGCCGCCGTCGGCGTGCTGGAAGAGTGGGCCGACGCCCAGCCCGGCCCCGTGGAGCCGAAGTTGTGAGCCCGGCGGGCGGTCCGTGATCGCCGCGCGTTAGCCTCGGGTCAAAGGACATGACTTGGGCGTATTGACGTCTCGGCGCACCCAGTAGGGCGTCTTGAGACGTCTTACCGAGAGGCGGAGTGACATGGCGAGGATTCCGGCGGCGGCAGTGGCTGCGAGTGGGCTCATCGGTGGGTACACCACCGCCCGCCTCACCAAGAAGCGTCCCCTCGGCGGCGTCGTGCTCGCGGCCGCCGGGGCCGTCGCCGCGCGGCAGTGGCGGGAGGCCGCCGGGGCGAAGACCGCCGCCGCGCTCACCACCGCGTACGTCGCCGGGTTCGCCGGATCGCATCCGCTGGCCAAGAAGGTCGGGGCCTGGCCTGCCGTCCTCGGGGTGGCCGGTGGGGTGGCGGCGGCCTCCTGGGCCTTGGCGGATCGTCGCGCCTGACGGGCGGATGGGGCAACGAGGGGCTGGGAGCCGGTGAGGCGTTCAGGCCCTCGTCGACCTGAAGTGCCTCGCCACCGCCGCCGCAACCAGCACCCCCACCGCCCCCACCAGCGTGAAGAACGCCCACGCCACCGGCCACGCGGCCGCGTCCAGCGTGGGATGCGTGGAGAGGGATACGTAGAGGAGTGCTGACGGCGGGGCCGCTACCACCAGGAGCGTCCAGGCCAGGCGGTCCCTGAGGCCGAAGTAGGACGCCAGGGCCAGCAGGGACAGCGTGAGGAGCACCGCCCCCGCCGCCGTCACCGGTGACGTCTCGTTGATCGACCCTGCTGTCTCCGCGCGGTTGCGGAGGTCCCAGGGGAGGCACACCACGTAGGCCGTTCCCGCCAGGGCTGCGCCCAGGATGCGGGTCGCGTACCTCGGGAGCGGCCTCGTCTGTCGGAGAGGGATCAGCATCGCGTTCATGGGTACGACGATGCCGGGCGGGCCTGAGCGCGCGACAGAGTACGCGTACTCATACCGCCCGTGAGTTCGAAGAATTCGAAGAATTCGATGAGTTCGATGAGTTCGATGCGTGCGATGCGTTCGATGCGTTCGATGCGTGCGAAGAACCCGTACTGGCCGACGTCGGACCCGGCGCCTCAGCCGCCGCCTCTGCCGCCGCCTCACCGCACGCCCCCCTGAACGTCGCCCTGTACGTCCCCGGCGACACCCCCACCCCCGCCACGAAGTGCTGCCTCAGCGACGCCGCCGAGCCGAAGCCCGCGTCCGTCGCGACGTGGTCGACGGTGTGGTCCGTCGATTCCAGCAGCTCTCGCGCCCGGTCCACCCTGCGCTGCGTCAGCCACCGCATCGGCGTCAGGGCCGTCTCCTCGCGGAAGCGGCGGCTGAACGTGCGGACGCTCATCGACGCCCGGTCGGCCATCTCCCGCAGGGTCAGCGGCTCGTGCAGGTGGGCCAGGGCCCATGTCCTCGCGCCGCCCGTCGACGTCGACTGCGCAGGCGTCACCGGGCGTTGGATGTACTGGGCCTGGCCGCCCTCCCGGTGCGGCGGCACCACCGTGCGGCGTGCCACGTCCGCCGCCACCGCCGCGCCGTGGTCCCGGCGGATCAGGTGCAGGCACAGGTCCACTCCCGCCGCCTCCCCCGCCGAGGTCAGGACGCGGCCCTCGTCGACGTACAGGACGTCGGGGTCCACCGTCACCGAGGGGAACGTGCGGGCGAACAGGTCCGTCGACAGCCAGTGCGTCGTCGCCGTGCGGCCGTCCAGGAGGCCCGCCGCCGCCAGCACGAACGCCCCCGTGCAGATCGAGGCGATACGGGTGGCGGCAGGCACCGAGGCGAGCGCCCCGGCCAGCGGCTCGGGCAGGGCGTCCGGGGCCAGCGACTCGTCCTCCTCGTGCGAGGCCGGGATCATCACCGTGTCCGCCCACGTCAGCGCCTCGGGGCCGTGCGGGGCGCCGATCGGGAAGTCCGCGTCCGTACGGACCTGGCCAGGGCCGTTCACCGCGCACGTCCGCACCTCGTACAGGCGCTCCCCCGACGGGTCGCGCGCGCCGCCGAACAGCTGGTGCACCAGGCCCAGTTCCATCGGCAGCACGCCATCCCGTACGAGCACCGCCACCCCATGCCTTCGATTCACCGTTCGTGTCCGCACTCCCCCATTGCACACCCTCACTCAGGGGAAGCCGCCGCCGACGACAACGGCGTCGCGATGTCCTCCAGCGAGCGCTGCTCCGCCTTGACCGCGAACACCGCCGCCACCAGGCCCGCCGCGCACATCAGACCCGCGCCGATCCGGAAGGCGAGCACCGTGTCGCCGACCACGCCCGACTCGGTCAGCTTGGCGAACATGAGCGGGCCGCTGATGCCGCCCGCCGCCGTGCCGATCGCGTAGAAGAAGGCGATCGCCATGGCGCGGGTCTCCATCGGGAAGATCTCGGAGACCGTCAGATACGCGCTGCTCGCGCCCGCCGACGCGAAGAACAGGACCACGCACCAGCACGCCGTCAGCGTCGCCGCGCTCAGCGAGCCCCGGCCGAAGAGCCAGGCCGTGCCGAAGAGCAGGAGGCCGGAGAGGAGGTACGTCGAGGAGATCATGATGCGGCGGCCCACCGTGTCGAAGAGCTTGCCGAGGAAGAGCGGGCCGAGGAAGTTGCCCGCGGCGATGACGGCGAAGTAGTAGCCCGTACTGCCCGACGGGACGTCGAAGAACTTGGTGAGGATCGCGCCGAAGCCGAACGTGATCGCGTTGTAGAGGAACGCCTGGCCGATGAAGAGGGACAGGCCGAGGACCGCGCGCCTGGGATAGTCGCGGAAGACCGTCCTGGCGATGAGGCCGAAGCCGATGCTCTTGCGCTGGTGGATGGTGATCTCGCGGTCGGGGCGCGGCAGGCGTTCGCCCTTCTCCTTCTCGATCTCCCGCTCCACCGACGTGACGAGGGCGTCCGCCTCCTCGCCGCGGCCGTGGATGAACTGCCAGCGCGGGCTCTCCGGGACGTGACGGCGTACGAGGAGGATCACCAGGCCGAGTACGACGCCGAGGGCGAAGGTGAGCCGCCAGCCGATGTCCTTGGGGAAGATGCCGGTGTTGAGCATGAGGACCGAGAGCAGCGAGCCGCCGATCGCGCCCAGCCAGTAGCTGCCGTTGATGATCAGGTCGACGCGGCCGCGGTACTTGGACGGGATCAGCTCGTCGATCGCCGAGTTGATGGCCGCGTACTCCCCGCCGATGCCGAAGCCGGTCAGGAAGCGGAAGAGGAAGAACCACCAGGCGTCGAAGGAGAGCGCCGTCAGGGCGGTGGCCGACAGATACACCACGAGGGTGACCATGAACAGCTTTTTCCGGCCGAACTTGTCGGTGAGCCAGCCGAAGAAGAGCGCCCCGGCGCAGGCCCCCGCCACGTAGAGGGCGGCCGCGATGCCGGTGACCTGGGCCGAGGAGATGGCCAGGCCGCTGCCTTCCTCGGAGAGGCGGCTCGCGATGTTGCCGACGGTGGTGACTTCCAGGCCGTCCAGGATCCAGACGGTGCCCAGGCCGATGACGATCATCCAGTGCCAGCGGGACCAGGGCAGCCGGTCGAGGCGGGCGGGCACGGCGGTGGTGACGGTCGACGTGTCGTGGGCTGCGGTCATGACACCTCCCGGGAGCCCCGTGGCTCTTCCCGGGGGCTCCTCCAGAGTGCCCGGCAAACGCGGTCCCACGCGCGGCGAGGAGGCCATTGAGCCGTCGTACGGGCGGCGGGCAGGACCACGCAAACGTCGTACGCGCGGCGGGTAGGACCACGCAGACGTCGTACGCGCGGCGCGCCGCCCCCAGCCGGTACGCCCCTGCCCCGCACCCCGCCCCAGCCGGTACGCCCGCACCCCGCACCCCGCCCCACGCCCCGCCCTACGCCCCGAGCAGCCGCGACACCGTATAGATCGCAAGCCCCGCCAGCGAACCCACCACCGTGCCGTTGATCCGAATGAATTGCAGGTCACGGCCGATGTGCGCCTCGATCTTCTTCGAGGTGTGCTCCGCGTCCCAGCCCGCGACCGTGTCCGTGATGAGCGAGGTGATCTCGTCGCGGTACGTCGTCACCACGTACACCGCCGCGCCCTCCACCCAGCCGTCGACCTTCCGCTGCAGGCGGCCGTCCGTCGCCATCCGCGAGCCGAGCGAAAGGAGCGAGGCACGGACGCGCAGGCGCAGCTCGCTGCGCTCGTCCTCGGCGGCGGCCACGATCATGGCGCGGACGGCCGACCAGGCGGAGGCGATGAGGTCCTGGACCTCGTCGCGCCCGAGGACCTCCCGCTTCAGCCGCTCCACGCGTTCGCGGGTGTCCGTGTCGGACTGCAGGTCGGCGGCGAAGTCGGCGAGGAAGCGGTCGACGGCGCCGCGCGCGGGGTGACCCGGCATGTCCCGCATCTCGGTGAGGAAGCGGAGCAGTTCCTTGTAGACCCGCTCGCCGACCCGCTTGTCGACGAAGCGCGGGGTCCAGCCGGGGGCGCCGCCCTGCACCGCGTCCATCACGGAGTCGGCGTGCTCGACGAGCCAGTCGTGGGCGCGAACGCAGACCAGGTCGACGACCCGCTTGTGGCCGCCGTCCGCGACGACCTTCTCCAGCATCTTGCCCATGCCGGGGGCGATCTCCTGGGCGTCGGCGCGGCGCGTGATGGCCTCGCCGACGACGGCCTGCACATCGGAGTCGCGCAGGACCGTGAGGGCGCCGCGCAGCGCCGTGGCGAGCTCGGCGGTCACCCGGTCGGCGTGCGCGGGCTCGGCGAGCCAGGTGCCGAGGCGCTTGCCGATGCCGACGGCGTGCAGGCGGCCCCGTACGACGTCGGCGGAGAGGAAGTTCTCCCCCACGAAGTCGCCCAGTGAGGCGCCCAGCTGGTCCTTCTTGTTCGGGATGATCGCGGTGTGCGGGATGGGCAGGCCCAGGGGGTGGCGGAAGAGCGCCGTGACCGCGAACCAGTCGGCGAGCGCGCCGACCATGCCTGCCTCGGCGGCAGCCGCGACGTAACCGGCCCAGGGGCCCGCGCCGGAGTGCTGCGCCCACTTCGCCAGTACGTAGACGACGGCGACGAGGACGAGCAGTCCCGTCGCCGTGATCTTCATCCGGCGGACGCCGCGCCGCTTCTCCTCGTCGGCGGGGCTGTAGGTGAAGCCGCCCGCTCCGGGAGATGGGCCGTTCGAGGAGCTGCTTCCCCCCTGGGCTCCCATGGCCCCCTTGGCCCCCATGACCTCCTTGGCCCCCTCGACCCCCTTGGCCGATTCAGGCGCTTCCTCCGCGTTTGTGCGTTCCACTCACTCCACCTGGCCCGTTCGCTTCGTCCTTGTCCGCATGCTTTCCTCGCCGTGCCACGTCTCGTGTCCCGATTGTCCCCGTGCCGTGTGGCGTACGCCCCTTCCTGACCGACTCCTGGAACGGACGACAAGTTCCCGGCGTCTCACAGGACGGAGGGGGGCAGTGTCGGCCGCCTCACGGCCCATGCCGCATCATGGGGTGATCACACCGGAGCCTCGGGGCTCCCCCTGCCCGAGGAGAAAGAGCCCGCATGACCAAGCGACACGGTTATGCCCTTCTCGCCGCGGTCATCGCGGTCATAGTGGTGATTTCCGGCGCCATATACATCGGCGTCGCGACCGACGACGGCTCGCAGGACACCATCAGCGCCGGTGCGCGCAACTCCCACAACTCCGCCGATCCCGCCTCCTCCGGCAGCTGGGTCGGCTCGTGGTCCGCCTCCCCCGCGGGGGCCGAACCGGGCACGGAGCAGAAGGGGTTCGCCGGCCACTCCCTGCGCAACGTCGTGCACACCAGCATCGGCGGCACCAGCGCCCGCATCACCCTTTCGAACCTGTACGGGCGTACGCCGCTGAGCATCACGCACGCCTCGATCGCACTGGCCTCCGCGGCGAACAACCCGGCCGCCGCGGCCGGCACGCTGCGCAGGCTCACGTTCGGCGGCAACACCTCGGTGGTGATCCCGCCGGGCCAGCAGGTGCTGAGCGACGCCGCCCGGCTGCGCGTCCCGCACGACTCCGACCTGCTCGTCACCACGTACTCGCCGACCCCGTCCGGTCCTGTCACCTACCACCCGCACGCGCGCCAGATCAGCTACGTCGCCGAGGGCGACCGCACCGAGGACCAGCTGGGTGACGCGTACACCGAGCAGAGCCCGTACTGGCGCTACCTCACCGCGGTGGACGTGCTCAGCAACGAGACCGACGGCACCGTCGTCGTCTTCGGCGACTCCATCACCGACGGCATCTCGTCCACGATGGGCGCCAACCGCCGCTGGACCGACGTCCTCGCCGACCGGCTGCGCGACGAGTCCGGCGCGCCCCGCTACGGCGTCGTGAACCAGGGCATCAGCGGCAACCGCATCCTCTCCGACGGACGCGGCAACCCGGCGGTCAACCCGAGCGGCCTCTCCCGCTTCGACCGCGACGTCCTGGACCGCTCCGGCGTCAAGGCCGTCGTGATAGCCCTCGGCGTCAACGACATCCTGCGCAACCCGCACCAGAACAACCCCGACCGCATCATCGAGGGCCTGCGCGAGCTGACCCGCCAGGCGCACACCCGCGGCCTGCGCGTCGTCGGCGCGACGCTGATGCCGTTCGGCGGCCACCGGGGCTACGAGCCCACCCTGGAGAACGTCCGCCAGGCGGTGAACGCGCAGATCCGCTCGGGCGGCGTCTTCGACGAGTTCGTGGACTTCGACCGGGCCCTCCAGGACCCGTACGACCCGCGCAAGCTGCGCGGCCAGTACGACTCGGGCGACCACCTGCACCCGTCCGACGCGGGCTACCACCGGATGGCGGAGGCGTTCAACCTCTCGCACCTGAGGGGCTCGGCGGCCGCCGCGCTCTGAGCCCCCGCCCGGCGGACCGAGCCCAGGCCCAGACTCAGGCCCAGGCTCAGGCCCAGACTCAGGCTCAGTCCCGCTGATCGCGGCGTTCCAGGCGCTCCCTGCGCCGCTCCTCCTTCAGGCGCAGCCGCTCCATCCTGCGGATCTTGCGCTCCACCCCCACGCCGCCCATCAGGGCGAAGCCCTTGACCACCACGCGCGGCGAGCCGGGCGAGCCCTCGCCCGTCGCCTGGTCGTCGAAGCCGCCCATGATGCCGAAGCCCTTGACCACGACGGTCATGTCCGGCGGCACGGTGACGTGCATGCCGCCCATGATCGTGAAGCAGCGGATCTCGACGTCGCGCTCCGTGAACCGCGCCTCGCGCAGGTCGATCTCGCCGCCGCCCCACAAGGCGAACCCGTTGAAGTGCCGGCCGACCACCCAGCCGCCCTTGCGGTTGAACCCGCTCCAGACGGCGAACCCGAAGGTGGAGGACGGCTCGCCGCTCACCATCCGCTCGCCCCAGTCGATGGCGGCCGGATCGTCGCTGACCTGCCGCTTCACCATGGAACCCATGGAACCCATGGAAACTATGGACGCCTCGGTGCCGTGCGACGGGAGGTCGCGGGTGAGGGGCGCCAGCTCTCTGTACGTGCGTGCCTTGTACGTCGCGTCGAGGCGCTCCTCGAACTCCGACATGTCCAGGCGCCCCTCGGCCAGCGCGTCCCGGAGCTGCTCGGCGACCTGCTCGCGGTCACTGTCCGAAGCCCGCAGATCAGGAAGTTCGTCACTCATGTCGGCAGCCTACGAGGTCGGCCTCTCCGCGTACATCTTGGCGATGACCGCCTCGATGTCCGGTTCCCTGACCGAGAGATCGGCCAGCGGGTATCTGGCCGCGATCCGCGCGACAAGCGGAGCAGCCGACTCCGCCGCCGGGAAGGCGAGCCACTGACGCGGCCCCTCCACCTTGACCACCCGCGCCGACTCGTCCTCGATCGCCGGAAGTTCACGCTCCAGATCGACGACCAGCGTGCGCTCGCTCTCGCCCACCTCGTGCAGCCCGGCCAGCGGACCGTCGTACATCAGGCGCCCGTGGTCGATGACCATGACGCGCTTGCAGAGCTGCTCGATGTCGGTCAGGTCGTGCGTGGTGAGGAGCACGGTCGTGCCGGACTCCTCGTTCAAGTCCCGCAGGAAGCCCCGCACTTTCGCCTTGCTGATCACGTCGAGGCCGATCGTCGGCTCGTCCAGGTACAGCACCTCCGGGTCGTGCAGGAGCGCCGCAGCGATGTCGCCGCGCATCCGCTGGCCGAGGGAGAGCTGGCGCACCGGAACGTCCAACAGGGGCCCCAGTTCGAGCAGTTCGACGCAGCGGTCGAGGTTCTCGGCGAACCGCTGGTCGGGGATCCGGTACATCCGGTGCATCAGGCGGTAGGAGTCGATCAGCGGCAGGTCCCACCAGAGCGTGGTGCGCTGGCCGAAGACGACACCGATGCGCCGCGCGAGACGGCTGCGCTCCCGCGACGGGTCGATGCCCGCCACGCGCAGGCGCCCGCCGCTGGGCGTGAGGATGCCCGTCAGCATTTTGATCGTCGTCGACTTGCCCGCGCCGTTGGGCCCGATGTAGCCGACCATCTCGCCGCGCGGCACGGTGAAGGAGATGCCGTCGACGGCCCGCACCTGATGCCGTTCGCGCCGCAGGAAGCCGGTCTTCTTGCGGACGTCGAAGACCTTCTCGACGCCGTCGAGCTCGATGAGGTTCGTGCCCATGAGGTCGGTGTCCACGGTGGTTCAGCTCCCGGTGCTGCGGTACGAGCGGAGGCCTGCGCGCCAGGCGAGTCCGGCGAGGGCGAGACACCCGGCGGCCACCAGGGGCGGCGCGAACGCCACCCACGTCGGCAGGTCGACGGGGTAGGGCCGCCCCAGCACGTACAGCGCGGGCAGCCAGTTGACGAAGGCGAGCGGCAGGACGAAGGTGACGCCGCGCACCAGGTCCTTGGCGAAGACGGTCGGCGGATACTGCAGCAGGGTGGTGCCGCCGTACGTGAACGCGTTCTGCACCTCGGCCGCGTCCTGCGCCACGAACTGGAACGCGCCGCCCATCACGAACACGGCCCCGAAGATCGCCGCGCCGCACACCAGCATCCCCGGCACCATCAGGACCTTCAGCGGGGTCCAGCCGATGTCAAGGACCACGAGCGCGTACGCGAGGACGAGCGCCCCCTGGGTGACGCGGCCGACCCGGTGCAGCCCGAAGCGGTCGGCGGCGACCTGCGCGATGACCGGGGCGGGCCGCACGAGGAGCGTGTCGAGCGTGCCGTCGCGCACCCGTCTGCCGAGGCGGTCCATGGAGCCGATGACGAGGTCGGCGAGCCCGAACGCGGTGCACGAGATGCCGTAGAGGAAGGCGATCTCGGGCAGCCCGTACCCGCCGAGCCGGTCCACCTGCGAGAACATCAGCAGGATCGCCACGAAGTCGAAGGCGGTCACCGCGAAGTTGCCGAACGCGGTCAGCGCGAAGGAGACGCGGTAGGCCATGAGGGAGCGGATCCACATGGCGGAGATCAGCCGGTAGGCGCGCACTCCGTCCCGCAGCTGCCCCAGCCGTCGCCCCGGCCCCAGCCTTCGCCCCTTTCCCAGCCGTCGCCCCGGCCCGAGCCGTCGCCCCGGTCCCAGCCTTCGCCCCTTTCCCTGCTCAGCCACCCTGCACCACCACCCGTCGCGTCGCCGCCGCCTGTAGCAGCCGCCCGGCCGTGAACAGCACCGCCGCCCAGCCGAGCTGGAAGGCGTACACCCGCAGCAGGCCGGTACCGGAGTGCGTGCCGAGGAACACGTCGGCGGGCAGCTGGAGGAGCGCCGACCAGGGCAGGGCGCGGGCGAACTCGCCGAGCGCGCCGGGAAAGACGTTCAGCGGGAGCAGCATTCCGGAGAAGAAGGTGCCCGCGAGCATCGCCACCTGGAGGGTGCCCGCGCCGTCGAGCAGCCAGAACGCGGAGAGCGCCACCAGATAGCGGAGCGCGAAGCCGACGAGCGCGCCGAGGACGACGGCCAGCAGGAACGCCGCCCAGCGCCCCACGTCCTGGGGCAGCGTCAGGTCGAAGACGAGGGCGCCGAAGACCATCGGCAGCACGCCGCGGCCGAGCAGTTGGAAGCCGCCCCGGCCGAGGTCGGTCGCCAGCCACCAGAGCTGCAGGTCGGCGGGCCGGTACAGGTCGACGGCGATGTCCCCCGTACGGATCCGCTCGATCAGCTCGCTCTCGAAGCCGCCGCCCATCAGGGCCATCGAGGTGAGCAGGCCCTGGGCCAGCCAGACATAGGTGAGCGCCTGGGACTGGTCGTAGCCGCCGAGCCCCGGCCGCTCGTCCCACAGGGCCACATAGGTGTACGCGAGAATGAGGCCGAAGGCGGAGTTGGTGAACACTCCGGCCGCTGTCGCCACCCGGTACGTGGCGTATCTGCGGAAGCTGCCCCCGGCGACGGCCGCGTACAAACGGAACCGTCCTGTACGCACGTGCATCCCTTTCAGCGTGAGCTTCGTTCCGCAGCGGGCCAAAGCGCTGGAGCCTAGTGCGATCGGGGGCGCCCGTGCCAGGCATTTTCGGCGCGAGGGCGCGGCCTGGTCACGAACCCCCGGGGCCACGGTGTGCAATGGGGGTGGCAATGGGGTTTACGAGGCGTACTGGACGTACCACGCTAACCGGGAGTTCCGCACGACATGAGTGACGAGCCGCAGCAGCAGGGTTCTGCCGGGCGCAAGGGCTGGGCGCCCAGGGAGCCGCAGGACAAGCCCGCCGCCGCACCGGCGGGCACTCCCGGGGAGACGGCGGCGGCCGGGGACGGCCAGGGCGGCGAGGGGGCGGGGGCCGGGAAGGGGGCCGAAGCTGGGGCCGGGGCCGGGGCGGTCAAGGCCAAGAAGCCCAAGCGCCCCAAGCGCAAGGGCTGGCGGCGGATCTTCCCGACCTGGCGCATGGTCCTAGGCGGCTTCATCCTGCTGATCCTGCTGGTCGTCGGCGGCTTCATGGCGGGTTACATGCTGGTCGACATCCCCGAGGCGAACTCCGCGGCCACCAAGCAGAGCAACGTCTACCTGTACGCCGACGGCAGCCAGATCGCCCGGGACGGCGAGGTCAACCGCGAGAAGGTGCCCCTCAAGCAGATCCCGCTCGTCGTCCAGCACGCGGCGCTCGCCGCCGAGGACCGCGACTTCTACGGCGAGTCCGCGGTCGACCCGAAGGCGATGCTCCGCGCGGCCTGGAACACCGTCACCGGCAAGGGCAAGCAGTCCGGCTCCACGATCACCCAGCAGTACGTGAAGAACTACTACCTGGGCCAGGAGCAGACCGTCACCCGGAAGGTGAAGGAGTTCTTCATCTCCATCAAGCTGGACCGCGAGGTGAGCAAGGACGAGATCCTCGAGGGCTATCTGAACACCAGCTTCTTCGGCCGCAACGCGTACGGCATCCAGGCCGCCGCCCAGGCGTACTACGGAAAGAACGTCCAGAACCTCAGCGCGTCCGAGGGCGCCTACCTCGCCACCCTCCTCAACTCCCCCAACGCGTACGACGTCGCCACGCACCCCGAGAACAAGCCGCGCGCGGCGGGCCGCTGGAGCTACGTCCTGGACGGCATGGTCAAGGAGGGCTGGCTCAGCAAGTCCGACCGGGCGAAGGCGAAGTTCCCCATGCCCGACGAGGCCAAGGGCGCGGCGGGGCTCTCCGGACAGCGCGGCTATGTCGTCAAGGCCGTCGAGGACTACCTCACCAGCAACAAGATCATCGAGGAGGACACCCTCGCCAAGGGTGGCTACCGCATCACCACGACCCTCCAGAAGGACCGTCAGGACGCCTTCAAGAAGGCCGTCGACGAACAGGTGATGTCCAAGGTCGACAAGGACGCCCGCAAGGTCGACCGCAACGTCCGCGCGGGCGGCGCCTCCATCGACCCCAAGTCCGGCAAGGTCGTCGCGATGTACGGCGGCATCGACTACACCAAGCAGTACGTCAACAACGCGACGCGCCGTGACTACCAGGTCGGCTCCACGTTCAAGCCGTTCGTCTTCACCTCCGCGGTGGAGAACGGTTCGGTCACCCAGGACGGCCGCCCGATCACCCCGAACACCGTCTACGACGGCACCAACAAGCGCCCCGTGCAGGGCTGGAGCGGCGGTTCGTACGCCCCCGAGAACGAGGACAACGTCGACTACGGCGACGTCTCCGTGCGCACCGCCACCGACAAGTCCGTGAACTCGGTGTACGCCCAGATGGCCGTCGACGTCGGCGCCGACAAGGTCAAGGACACCGCGATCGACCTCGGCGTCCCGGAGAACACCCCGGACCTGACCGCGTCGCCCTCCATCGCACTCGGCCCGTCCACCGCGAGCGTCCTCGACATGACCGAGGCCTACGCGACGCTGGCCAACCACGGCAAGCACGGCACGTACACGCTCGTCGAGAAGATCACCAAGGACGGCGACGAGGTCGAGCTGCCGGAGCAGAAGACCGAGCAGGCCGTGACCCGCGAGGCCGCCGACACCACCACCTCCATCCTGCAGAGCGTCGTCGAGGGCGGCACCGGCACGGCGGCGCAGGGCGCGGGCCGCCCGGCCGCGGGCAAGACCGGCACCGCCGAGAACGACACGGCGGCCTGGTTCGCCGGTTACACCCCCGAACTGGCCACGGTGGTCTCGGTGATGGGCCAGAACCCGGAGACCGGCGCCCACACCCCGCTCTACGGGGCGCTCGGCGAGCCCCGCATCAACGGCGGCGCCTACCCGGCCCGCATCTGGGCGCAGTTCACCAAGGCGGCCCTTGAGGGCAAGCCCGCCACGGACTTCGACCTGGAGCTCGAACAGGGCGCCGACGTGCCGCTGCCGCCGCCCGCCGACACGACCGGCGGCGACGGAGACCCGGAGACCGGCGGCGGCAGCACGGACGGCGGCCCGGACACCGGCGGCAACCAGGACACGGGCGGCACCACGAACGGTGGCCCGGACACCGGCGGCCAGAACGGCGGCCAGACGGGCGGTCCTGACACCGGCGGTCAGACAGGGGGCCAGACGGGCGGCCAGGACGGCGGAACGGACACCGGCGGGCCCACGGACGGCGGCACCGACACCGGCGGACCCACCGACGGCGGTGTCCAGGGCGGGCCGACCGACGGCGGCACCGACACCGGAGGGCCCACCGACGGCGGCACCGATGACGGCGGCGCCCTCGGGGGCCTCACGGACGGGTAGCGGGCGGACCCAGCGGCTCAGTGGCCGGAGGTCGCCTTCAGGCCGACCACGGCGACGAGCAGCAGACAGACGAAGAAGATCCGGGCGGCGGTGACCGGCTCACCCAGAATCACCATGCCGAGCACCGCCGCACCGGCCGCGCCGATACCGACCCACACTCCGTAGGCCGTACCGATCGGCAGCGTCTTGGCGGCCTGCGAGAGCAGCATCATGCTGGCCACGATGCCGACACCCGTGAACAGGCTCGGCCACAGACGCGTGAAGCCGTCCGTGTACTTCATCCCGATCGACCAGCCCACTTCGAGCAGACCGGCGACGATCAACAGAACCCAGGCCATGACAGCACCTCCGACGAGTGGAACGCGCAGGGCGCGTTACTGATGGGGTGCGTCGTCTTTGCGGAATCCCGGTACGGCGCGTCTCGTCGGGGTCCTTCCAAGGTAGCAAAGGCCATGCAGAAGGGGCTGGTGACGATGGTCACCAGCCCCTCAGGCAGCTTCAAGCATCGTTTCGGGCCCGCGGGCTACAGGTACAGCCCCGTCGAGTCCTCGGAGCCCTCGAACCGGTCGGCGGCCACGGCGTGCAGATCGCGCTCCCGCATCAGGACGTAGGCCACGCCCCGCACCTCCACCTCGGCGCGGTCCTCCGGGTCGTACAGGACCCGGTCACCCGGCTCGACCGTACGTACGTTCTGCCCGACGGCGACCACCTCGGCCCAGGCGAGCCGCCGACCCACGGCCGCGGTCGCCGGGATTAGGATGCCGCCACCGGAGCGCCGCTCGCCCTCGCTGGTGTCCTGCCGTACGAGCACCCGGTCGTGCAGCATCCGGATGGGCAGCTTGTCGTCGTGGGGGGTCTTCTCGCTCACGCCCCAGAACCTACCTGCCCCGGCCGCCGCCGTGGTGTCCCGGGTCGGCGCTCACCCACCGCGACCTCAGTCGCCGCGCCGCCGCGAGCTCACCACGAGGAGCCCCACGAGGCCTACGGCCACCAGGGCCACCGGCACGATCCGCTCGATGCGCGGCGCACCGTCCTCGGTGACGAGCTGGCCCCGCACGTCCGAGACGAAGCGGTTCGCCCCGACATACGCACGGCCCAGCGTGTTGTCCACGCCCGACACGACCTTCGCCTTCGCGTCGCCGACGATCGTCTTCGGGTGGACGCGCACCCCGATCTCGTCGAGGGTCTCGGCCAACTGGTCGCGCCGGCGCTTGATGTCCGCCTCGATCTGCGCAGGGGTCCTGGCATCCGACACCGCGCTGCCTCCGTGGTCGTAGCTGAAAATCGGAACCGGTCTATCCGGGTCTACCCCGTGGATCTATCCGTGGATCTATCCGTGGATCTGTGGTCCACAGTCTGTCAGCTTCGCGCTCACCGCACCCCACGGCACCCCTATTACGCTCGACTCCGTCACGACGCCCTTCGCGCAACACCCCGTAAGAGGAGACCGACCATGAGCGAGCGACTGCAGCCCGGCGACACCGCCCCCGCCTTCACCCTGCCCGACGCCGACGGCAACGACGTCTCGCTGGCCGACCACAAGGGCCGCAAGGTCATCGTGTACTTCTACCCGGCCGCCCTCACCCCCGGCTGCACCAAGCAGGCCTGCGACTTCACGGACAACCTCGACGCGCTGACCGCCGCCGGGTACGACGTCATCGGCGTGTCGCCGGACAAGCCGGAGAAGCTCGCGAAGTTCCGCGAGCAGGAGAACCTCAAGGTCACGCTGGTCGGCGACCCCGCCAAGGAGACCCTTGAGGCGTACGGCGCCTTCGGCGAGAAGAAGCTGTACGGCAAGACGGTGACCGGCGTGATCCGCTCGACCGTGGTGGTCGACGAGCAGGGCAAGGTCGAGCACGCGTTCTACAACGTCAAGGCGACGGGCCACGTGGCGAAGATCATCAGGGACCTCGGCGTCTGAGCCACCCGAGCTGTACCCCATCGCACTGTGACGAAGCCCCCCTCCCGGGGGGCTTTCGTTTGCGTCGGCCAAGTTGGAGCAAGTGATCCCAGGGGGTATGTACGAAGAACGAAAGGATCAACTCCATGGCGGCCGACGAAGCGACCGAGGCGGATGCCGAGGCGGTCAAGCGCCACCGGGCCCTGTTCCGGGCCGTCAAACGCCGCAGGAACCCGCCCCTGCGCCGTACCGACATCACGGTGACCGACGAAGCCGCCGTCAAACGTGCGGTCAAAGCGGCCTCGCTCGGAAATGCCATGGAGTGGTTCGACTTCGGCATCTACAGCTATCTGGCCGTCACCATCGGCCACGTCTTCTTCCCGTCCGGGAACGACACGGTCCAGCTGGTCTCCTCGTTCGCCACCTTCGCGGTGTCCTTCCTCGTGCGGCCCATCGGCGGCATGGTCTTCGGCCCCATGGGCGACAAGATCGGCCGCAAGAAGGTCCTCGCGCTGACGATGATCATGATGGCGATCGGCACGCTGGCCATCGGCCTCATCCCGTCCTACTCCACCATCGGCTTCTGGGCGCCCGTCCTGCTGATCTTCTTCCGCCTGGTCCAGGGCTTCTCCACGGGCGGTGAGTACGGCGGCGCCTCCACCTTCATCGCCGAGTACGCCCCCGACAAGCGGCGCGGCTACTTCGGCAGCTTCCTGGAGATGGGCACCCTCGCCGGGTACACCGGCGCGGCCGGTCTCGTCCTCATCCTGAACTCCGCGCTCGGCTCCGACGCCATGGACTCCTGGGGCTGGCGCCTGCCGTTCCTCGTCGCGGGCCCGCTCGGCCTCGTCGGCCTCTACCTGCGGCTCAAGCTCGACGAGACCCCCGCGTTCCAGAAGATGGAGGACGCCACCTTCCACTCGGCGTCCGAGGGCGCGTCCACCGTGGAGTCGACGGCCAAGGGCGACCTGGCGAAGATCTTCCGCGACCACTGGGCCCCGCTGGTCCTGTGCATCGCCCTGGTCGGCGCGTACAACGTCACCGACTACATGCTCCTGTCGTACATGCCGACGTACCTCTCCGACGAGCTCGGCTACGACGACTCCCACGGCCTGCTGATCCTCATCGGCACGATGATCATCCTGATGCTGATCATCACCCAGATCGGCAAGCTCTCCGACCGCTTCGGGCGCAAGCCGCTCCTGATGACCGGCATGGTCGGCTTCCTGGTCGTCTCCATCCCGGCCTTCCTCCTGATCAAGCAGGGCAGCCTGATCGCGGTCTCCGGCGGCATGCTCCTGCTCGGCCTCTCCCTGGTCTGCCTCCTCGGCACGATGTCGGCGACCCTGCCCGCCCTCTTCCCCACCTCCGTCCGCTACGGCTCCCTCTCCGTCGGCTACAACCTCTCCGCCTCCCTCTTCGGCGGCACCGCGCCCCTGGTCATCACGTCCCTGATCAGCCTCACGGGCACGGACATGATCCCGGCGTACTACTCGATGGCAGCGGCGGTCGTCGGCGTCATCGCGGTGGCCTGTATGAAGGAAACGGCCCAGAAGCCGCTGTCCGGCTCGCCGCCGTCGGTGGAAACGAAGGAGGAGGCCGCGGAAATGGTCGAGTCCCAGGCCCTGGCCCCCAAGTTCTGACCCCTTCCGCCTCCCCCTACCTGCTAGCGGAACGGCCCGCCCCACTTCAAGTGAGGCGGGCCGTTCCGCATATCGGACGTGACGGTCCGATTGTCGGTTCGTTACTCCGTACGGGGCTGCGAACGCGTGGCCGGGAGGGGAGGGGTGGCATGACGGTGCGATACACCCGCGAGCTGCTGGAGGAGGCGGCTCGGGAGACGGGTACTTGGGATGAGGCGGTGCGGTGGTGTGGGGGTGAGCCCACACCGTGCAGCAAGCGCTATGTGCGACAGAAGATGCTGGAAGCGGGGATCGACATCTCGCACTTTCCTCAGCGAGGGGTGCGGCACACCGAGGAACTGCTGCGAACGGCGGTCTCTGACTCCCACAGCATCCGCGATGTGGTGCGGCGGCTGGGGATCAACAACGTCGGCGGCAACCAGACGCACATCAGCCGCCGGATCGCACAGCTGGGGATCGACACCTCGCATTTCCTCCCGGGCCGTCCCAGGAAACCAGGAGCGGCAGGTGGTGTCCTCGCGCTTCGGGACCCCGCAGCCGGACGAGTTCCGGGTGAGCGGCTGCGCCGCGCACTGCTGCGGACCGGTGTGGCCGAGCAGTGCGCCCAATGCGCGATCGGCACGGAGTGGAACGGACGCCCGCTCCGCTTGGAGGTCGATCACATCAACGGGGAATGGTGGGACAACCGGGCGGACAACCTCCGTCTCCTCTGCCCCAACTGCCACGCGGTGACAGACACATACCGAGGCCGCAAGCGGAGGGCGGCATGAGCAAGTACCCACGTGAATCGCTGGTGACGGCGGCGGCCGTCTCCACCAGCCTCGTCGATCTGATGCGCCGCCTCGGCGCCCCCATGGGCAGTGGACCTCGCTCGTACCTCCGTGAGCGACTCATCCACTACGCCGTCGACACCTCGCACTTCGTGGCGGAAGCACTGCCCGAGCGGCCGTCGCGGTCGTACTCCCAGCAGGTCCTTGCACGAGCGGCGGCCTGCTCGACCAGCATCCGCGAGATGTTCGTCCACATGGGCATTCCGCCGGAGGACGGGCCCTACGGGCACGTCGCGAAGAAGTTGCGGCAATTCGGCATCGACACCGGCCACTTCGTCACGCCCCGCGCTGCTCAGAGCACCGCACTGTTTCCGGAGGAGGAGTTCACCCGCGCCGTGGCCGCCTCTCACGGCCTGGCCGACCTGATGAGACGGCTCGGGCTTCCCGCGTTCGGACAAGCCGGACGTGCCAGGGCCAAGCGCAGCATCGACGAGTACGGGCTCTCGACCGAGCACTTCGTGGGGCAGGGTCACAGCATCGGCCTCCGCCCGGCCACGACGAAGAGCGCCGCCCAGATCCTGGTCCGCCTCGACGACGGCTCGCCCCGTACGCGGACCCGCCTTCTGCGCAGAGCCCTCGACGAGTCCCGTGTTCCACGCCGGTGCGCGGAATGCGGGCTCGGTGAGATCTGGCAGGGCAAGCGGCTGGTCCTGGAGATCGACCACGTGAATGGGGACCGTTTGGACAACCGGCCCGGAAATCTGCGGTACCTCTGCCCGTCGTGCCACAGCCAGACGGCGACCTTCGGCAACCGCACCCGGTCGAGCCCACGAGGATAGTAGGCTGTGCTTCGTCCTGCGCCCGTGCGCCAACTGGCTGAGCGGCGTCGTTTAGGGCGACGTGTTTGTCGGTTCGAATCCGACCGGGCGTACCACCGTCGAGGCCCGGCTCGCACTCCGCGATCCGGGCCTTCGGCGTCCGTGCGTCAGCCCAACAACTCCCGCACCACCGGCACCAACCCCCGAAACGCCTCGCCGCGATGGCTGATCGCGTTTTTTTCGGCTGCTGTCAGCTCCGCGCACGTGCGCGACTCGCCCTCCGGCTGGAGGATCGGGTCGTAGCCGAAGCCGCCCGTGCCTGCGGGGGTGTGGCGGAGTACGCCTCGCAGGCGGCCCTCGACCACGCGTTCCGTGCCGTCGGGGAGGGCGAGGGCGGCCGCGCAGGCGAAGTGGGCCGCGCGGTGTTCCGTGGCGATGTCGCCGAGCTGGGCCAGGAGCAGGTCCAGGTTGGCCTGGTCGTCGCCGTGGCGGCCGGCCCAGCGGGCGGAGAAGATGCCGGGGGCGCCGCCGAGGACGTCGACGCAGAGGCCGGAGTCGTCGGCGACGGCGGGCAGGCCGGTGGCCTTGGCCAGGGCGTGGGCCTTGAGGAGTGCGTTCTCGGCGAAGGTGACGCCGGTTTCCTTGACGTCGGGGATCTCGGGGTACGCGTCCGCGCCGACGAGCTCGTGGGCGAGGCCCGCGTCGGCGAGGATGGCGTTGAGTTCCGTGAGCTTCCCGGCGTTGCGGGTGGCGAGGATGAGGCGGGTCATGCCCCCCAGTATCCCGGGGAGCGGCCCGCGCCCGTCACGGCGTGCAGACCTTGGTGAGCTCGCCCGCCGCGTCGGTGATCGGGCCGACATCGGGGGTGGCATCGCCGTTCTTGATGGACCGGCGGACGTCGTCGACGGATTCGTCGAGGTCGTCGACGGCCTTGTTCACGTCGGTGTCGTCGGTCTTCTCACCGATCTTGTCGAGGTTCTTGCCGATGTTGTCGAGCGCGCGGTCCGCCTCGGCGGGGTTGTCGCCGGCGTTCTCGACGGCCTGCTGGAGGTCGGTGACGCTGTCGGCGATGGCGTCCGCGGTCTGGACGCAGTCCAGGGCCTTGGAGACGGCGTCGCAGCCGGTGAGACCGAGGCCGGCCGGCAGGACGATGAGTGCTGTGGCGACAGCGGTGACGATACGACGGTGGCGCGCGGCCATGGTTCGGTCCCTCCCCGGGGTGCGTACGGGCGCGCGGTTCTGCCCGTGCGCCCGTACTTGTTACAACGCCCAGCGAGGGGTTGTTGGTTGCCTGCCGTGCCCCAGTGACTATCGCGTGGCTTCGAGCGCCTCGCGCTGGAAGGTGGCGAGGTCCTCGCAGCCGCCGACGGCGAGGTCGAGGAGGGCATTGAGTTCCTTGCGGGCGAAGGGCTCGGCTTCGGCGGTGCCCTGGACCTCGACGAAGCGGCCGTCGCCGGTGCAGACGACGTTCATGTCGGTGTCGGCCCTGACGTCCTCCTCGTAGCAGAGGTCGAGGAGCGGTACGCCGCCGACGATGCCGACGGAGACGGCGCTGACGGTGCCGGTGAGGGGCTGGCGGCCGTGCTTGATCAGCTTCTTGCCCTGGGCCCAGGTGACGGCGTCGGCGAGGGCGACGTAGGCGCCGGTGATGGCGGCGGTGCGGGTGCCGCCGTCGGCCTGGAGGACGTCGCAGTCGAGGACGATGGTGTTCTCGCCGAGTGCCTTGTAGTCGACGACGGCGCGCAGCGAGCGGCCGATGAGGCGGCTGATCTCGTGGGTGCGGCCGCCGATCTTGCCGCGGACGGCTTCGCGGTCGCCGCGGGTGTTGGTGGAGCGGGGCAGCATCGAGTACTCGGCGGTGACCCAGCCTTCGCCGCTGCCCTTGCGCCAGCGCGGGACGCCTTCGGTGACGGAGGCGGTGCAGAAGACCTTGGTGTCGCCGAAGGAGATGAGGACGGAGCCCTCGGCGTGCTTGCTCCAGCCGCGTTCGATGGTGACGGGGCGGAGTTGTTCGGGGGTGCGGCCGTCGATGCGGGGCGATGAGGACATGCGTTGAGCCTAGCCTTTGAGCAGGGCCCGGAGTCCCCCGCACGTGAGGGCTGCGGCCGCCCTCCACGCCGCCCTCCACGTCGCCCTCCACGTCGCCCTCCCTGTCGCGCTTCGCGCTCGTCCTCAAACGCCGGACGGGCTTGATCGCTGACGCCGAGGGGCCCCGTCCTGCGAGCAGGTCGGGGCCCCTTGGACGGTGAGTTCAGGAACTCACATCATGTCTTCGATGTCGGCGGCGATCGGGTCGGCGTCGGTGCCGATGACGACCTGGATCGCGGTGCCCATCTTGACGACGCCGTGGGCGCCCGCGGCCTTCAGCGCGGCGTCGTCGACCAGGGCGGGGTCCTTGACCTCGGTGCGGAGGCGGGTGATGCAGCCCTCGACCTCTTCGATGTTGTCGATGCCGCCGAGCCCGGCAACGATCTTCTCAGCCTTGCTGGCCATGGTGTTCTCCCTGTTGTTCTCACGGCTGGGGGGTCCGGGGTCGCTCCCGGGGGTGCAGCCATCGTCGCGGCGTTCGACCCACCGTCGGTCCGCTTTGTCACGGTAACGCACGGTTGGACCATCTTCGCGGGCGGTTACGGCAGTCGTACCCAATGATGACGATCAAGGTGTCGTCCCCACCGGATGGCACACCCACCGTTCCGCAACTGGTCTACACCACTTTTCAACGACCGCCAAACCTGGCTTGTTCCGGGAGGGACGCCGATGAGTTCCCCAGCCGCAGCGGTGCCGCAGAAGGCGCCGCAGAAGATGTGGTGGAACGGCCTGTTCCAGGGCCTGCAGAAGATGGGCCGCAGCCTTCAGCTGCCCATCGCGGTCCTGCCCGCCGCGGGCATCCTGAACCGGCTCGGGCAGCCCGACGTGTTCGGCAAGGACGGCCTCGGCTGGACGGGCGTGGCCAAGGTCTTCGCGGGAGCGGGCGGCTCGCTGCTCGACTCCTCCCTCGGCCTGCCGCTGCTGTTCTGCATCGGTGTCGCGATCGGCATGGCGAAGAAGTCGGACGGCTCCACGGCGCTCGCGGCGGTCGCGGGTTTCCTCGTCTTCTACGCGGTGCTCCGCGCCTTCCCCGACGACTGCCCGCAGGACACCACGTTCGGCGCCGCGGGCATGTGGAGCGGGGTGTGCGTGGCGGAGGACGGGACGGTCGCACAGGCCGCGTACCAGAATCCGGGGGTCTTCGGCGGCATCGTGATGGGGCTGCTCGCCGCCTGGTTCTGGCAGCGCTTCCACCGGGTGAAGCTGGTGGACTGGCTCGGCTTCTTCAACGGCCGCCGCCTCGTGCCGATCATCATGGCCTTCGTCGGCCTGATCTTCGCGGGCCTCTGCGTGTGGATCTGGCCGCCGATCGGCGACGCGCTGACCAGCTTCTCCAAGTGGCTCGTCGATCTCGGCTGGCTGGGCTCGGGCATCTTCGGTGTCGCCAACCGCGCGCTGCTCACGGTCGGCCTGCACCAGTTCCTGAACACGTTCGTCTGGTTCCAGTTCGGCGACTACACGAAGCCGGACGGCACGATGGTGCACGGTGACATCAACCGGTTCCTCGCGGGCGACCCGACGGCGGGCCAGTTCACCTCGGGCTTCTTCCCGATCATGATGTTCGCGCTGCCCGCCGCGGCGCTCGCGATCACGCACTGCGCGCGCCCGGAGCGCCGCAAGGTGGTCGGCGGCCTGATGCTCTCGGTCGGTCTGACGTCGTTCGTCACGGGCATCACCGAGCCGATCGAGTACTCGTTCCTCTTCATCGCGCCCCTGCTGTACGCGATCCACGCGGTGCTGACCGGTGTGTCGATGGCGGTGACGTGGGCGCTGGGCGTGAAGGACGGCTTCAGCTTCTCGGCGGGGTTGATCGACTACGTCATCAACTGGAGTCTGGCGACCAAACCATGGCTGATCGTCCCGATCGGACTGTGCTTCGCCGTCGTGTACTACGCGCTATTCCGCTTCGTCATCACGAAGTTCGATCTGCACACCCCGGGACGCGAACCGGAGGAAGAGGCAGAGGCTTTGGACAGGGAGCAGACGAAGGCGTAGCTTCCGGAGCGGAGGCAAGCGAACGGAAACGAAGGAAAGCGGAGGGAAGCAGAGGAGAGCTCAGGGAGCTCACGGGGCAGGCTCTTCGCATTCCGCTTAGCGGCCCTCGGACCTCGGGTCCGGGGGTCTTTGGTCTGTCATATCCGGATATGGCCGACCCCACAGGAATCACGGGTTCCTTACGTCACCTTCACCGTGCTACAACAGGTCTACACCAGTAATTGGTGTAGACCACGCGGCCTTCTCGCCGCGTCCCCCGGAGACGCCGCCGTCCCCCACTTCCATGTCCCCAGGCGGCGCCTTGCCCACTGGAGGAAGTTGTGTCCACGGCCAGTTCCGCTCCCGCGGCCGACAAGAAGAAGGGCGCCGGCGTGATGGCTGTCATGCAGCGCATCGGCCGCAGCCTGATGCTGCCGGTCGCCGTGCTGCCCGCCGCAGCCCTCCTGGTCCGATTCGGCCAGGACGACATGCTCGGCAAGGAGTCCTTCCCGACCTTCATCAACAAGCTCGCGAGCTACATGGCGGCGGGCGGTGGCGCGCTGCTCGACAACATGGCGCTGCTGTTCTGCGTCGGCATCGCGATCGGCTTCGCCAAGAAGTCGGACGGCTCGACGGCCCTCGCGGCCGTCACCGGCTACCTGGTCTTCCAGAAGGTGCTCGCCACCTTCACGGACAAGAACCTGCCGAAGGTCGCCTCCGTCGTGGACGGCAAGATAGTCATGAACGAGGCGCCGGTGAACGCCGGTGTGCTCGGCGGCGTGGTCATGGGCATCATCGTCGCCCTGCTCTACCAGAAGTTCTACCGGACCAAGCTGCCCGACTGGGCCGGCTTCTTCGGCGGCCGCCGCCTCGTCCCGATCCTGTCCGCCTTCGCGGGCCTGGTCGTGGGCATCGTCTTCGGTCTGATCTGGCCGGTCCTCGGCGCCGGCATCCACAACTTCAGTGAGTGGCTGGTCGGTTCGGGCGCCGTCGGCGCGGGTGTCTTCGGTGTCGCCAACCGCGCGCTGATCCCCGTCGGCATGCACCACCTCCTGAACTCCTTCCCGTGGTTCCAGGCGGGCACGCACACCGACGGCGGCGTGGACTACCACGGCGACATCGCGCGCTTCCTGCACCACGACCCCTCCGCGGGCCAGTTCATGACCGGCTTCTTCCCGATCATGATGTTCGCGCTCCCCGCGGCCTGCCTCGCGATCGTGCACTGCGCCCGTCCAGAGCGCCGCAAGGTCGTCGGCGGCATGATGTTCTCCCTCGCGGCCACCGCGTTCGTGACCGGTGTGACCGAGCCGATCGAGTTCACCTTCATGTTCATCGCGCCGGTCCTGTACGCGATCCACGCGGTGCTCACCGGTGTCTCCATGGCGCTGACCTGGGCGCTCGGCATGAAGGACGGTTTCGGCTTCTCGGCCGGCGCGGTCGACTTCCTGCTGAACCTCGGCATCGCGAAGAACCCGTGGGGCCTGGCCCTGGTCGGCCTCTGCTTCGCCGCGGTCTACTACGTGGTCTTCCGCTTCGCGATCACCAAGTTCAACCTGCCGACGCCGGGCCGCGAGTCCGACGAGGAGCTCGCCGAGCTCCTGAAGGCGGAGGGCAAGTAGCCTCCGCCGCACCTGAGTGACGTAAGCCCCTCGCCATGAGTACCAACGGCGAGGGGCTTCGCCGTGCCCGGCGGCATACGGTCGAGGCATGAGCGACGACCAGCAGACCCCCCGCATCCTCGACCTCGACCGCGAACACCTCGCCGCCCTGCGCGGCCGCGCCCTGACCGCCTCCGTGGCCGCCGCCGAGGGCCGCACCATGGTCGCCGAGGTCTTCGCCGACCGCGCCGCCCTGATCCCGATGCCGGGCATGCCGGGCGTCCACAACGCCGAGCTCGTCGCGGCCTTCGGCGCCGACATCGTCGTACTGAACCTCATCGAGCGCGCCTGGGACAGCGAGCGCCTCGACCTGCCGGGCCTCGGCACGTTCACCTCCATCGCCGACCTCGCCGCGTACATCGGCCGCCCCGTCGGCATCAACCTGGAGCCCGGCGACGTCCCCGAGATCCGCCGCGCCAAGCCCGAGTACGCCAAACGCCTCGTCGACATGGGTGCGGCGATGCTCTGCCTGACGGCGAATCCGGGCACGGGCGGCTCGTACGAGGGTCTGGCGCGGGTCACCGAGGAGCTGCGCGCGGGGCTCGGCGACGACGTGGCGCTGTGGAGCGGCAAGATGCACCACGCGGGCCATCCGGAGCGGGTGACGGTGGAGCGGCTGACGTCACTGGTGGACGCGGGCGCCGACGGAGTGGTGCTGCCCCTGCCGGGCACGCTGCCGGGCGTCACCAGGGAGCTGGCCGCGCAGGCGGTGGCGGCGGTGCAGGACGCGGGCGCGGTGGTGATGGGCGCGATCGGCACCAGCCAGGAGGGCAGCCACGCGAACGTGGTGCCCCAACTCGCCCTGACGGCGAAGGAGGTGGGCATCGACGCCCACCACTTCGGGGACTCGTTCCTGCCGGGGATGTGCGACCCGGAGGTCATGTACGACTACTCGGTGGCGATCCGCGGCCGCCGCCACACGTGGAACCGGATGGCGCTGGGCGGCCGCGGGCACCGCGGGGCCTGAGCCGTCAGATCTCGTACGTCGCGCCGGGCGCCGCGAGGCCGGTCGGGCCCGCGTAGACGGCGCGGGCGTCGGCGAGGTTGGCCTGGGGGTCCGTCCACGGCGGGATGTGCGTGAGCAGCAACCTTCCTGCATCGGCGCGCCGGGCGGACTCGCCCGCCTCCCGGCCGTTCAGGTGCAGGTCGGGGATGTTCTCCTTGCCGTGCGTGAAGGCGGCCTCGCACAGGAAGAGGTCGCTGCCCGCGGCGAGTTCGTCCAGGGCGGCGCAGGGCCCGGTGTCCCCGGAGTACGTGAGGGACTTCCCGGCGTGTTCGACGCGGATGGCGTACGCCTCGACGGGGTGGCACATCTTCTCGGTGCGCACGGCGAACGGGCCGATGTCGAACGAGGCGGGCTTGACCGTGTGGAAGTCGAAGACCTCGCTCATCGAGGAGGCGGAGGGCGTGTCGGCGTACGCGGTGGTCAGGCGCTGCTCGGTGCCTTCGGGGCCGAAGACCGGGATGGGGGCGCAGCGGCCGCCCTCGTGCCGGTAGTAGCGCGCGACGAAGTACGCGCACATGTCGATGCAGTGATCGGCGTGCAGATGGCTGAGGAAGATCGCGTCGAGGTCGTACAGACCGATGTGGCGCTGCAGCTCGCCGAGGGCACCGTTGCCCATGTCGAGCAGCAACCGGAAGCCGTCGGCCTCGACGAGGTAGCTCGAGCAGGCCGAGTCCGCGGACGGAAACGACCCCGAGCAGCCGACGACGGTGAGCTTCATGAAGCTGGAACCTCCGCGCTGGCAGGAGAGCTGGGGGGTGGTGTGCGGTTCGTCGAGCGTAAGGCGCAAAAGGCCTGGTCGCTCCTCCGTCGCGGGCCGTTGTGGGGGAACTCACCTGCACTGTCACCGGTTCGGGGGTCTCTTGGGGCGCTCGGGGCGCGGTGGGCGGCGGGGCGTGCGCGCCGGTACGGTCGACCCCATGGATACGTCCTGGTGGCTGGCGCTCGCCGCCGTGGTGGTGCTCGCGCTCGTCGTCACACTGGTGGACGGCTGGGGGCGCGGTCCGCGCGTGTCCAGCTCCCGGCCGCCGGGCAGGACCCGTCCGCCGCGGGGTCCCCGAGGGCGGCTGCCCGCGCCGCGGCCCGGGGAGATCTGGTGGGCGCGGGTCCCGTACGAGGACGGCCCCGGCGGCAAGGACCGGCCGTGCCTGGTCCTGTCCGTGCGCGGCTCCGTACGCGGCTCCGTGCGCGGCCGGAGCGCCCGCGTCGCGAAGATCACCAGCAAGTACCACGACGAGCGGCGGGGCGTGATCACGCTGCCGCCGGGGGCGGTGGGCGACGCGCAGGGCCGCCCGAGCTTCCTGGAGACGGACGAGCTGCGGGACGTTCCACTGGGGGAGTTCCGGCGCCGGGCCGGGGTGGTGGATCCGGTGGTGTGGGATCAGGTGAGGTATCTGGCCGGGTAGCCCTGGCTGTCCCCGGCGCGCCGTCTCCTGGGGCTCCGCCCCAGACCCCGCTCCTCAATCGCCGGAGGGGCTGGGTTGTGCCCCAGCCCCTCCTGCATCGCTCAACCTGCGGCTAAGCCCACAGTTGGCCCTGCAGCGCTTCGATCGCCGCCTCGGTCGTCTCCGCCGTGTAGACGCCCGTCGACAGGTACTTCCAGCCGCCGTCGGCGACGACGAAGACGATGTCGGCGGACTCCCCCGCCTTGACGGCCTTCTTGCCGACCCCGATCGCCGCGTGCAGCGCGGCCCCCGTGGAGACGCCCGCGAAGATGCCCTCCTGCTGGAGGAGTTCGCGGGTCCGGGTGACGGCGTCGGCGGAGCCGACGGAGAAGCGGGTGGTCAGGACGGAGGCGTCGTACAGCTCGGGAACGAAGCCCTCGTCGAGGTTGCGCAGGCCGTAGACGAGGTCGTCGTAGCGCGGCTCGGCGGCGACGATTCTGATGTCGGGCTTGTGCTCGCGCAGGTAGCGGCCGACGCCCATGAGCGTGCCGGTGGTGCCGAGACCGGCCACGAAGTGGGTGATGGACGGCAGGTCGGTGAGGATCTCCGGGCCCGTCGTCGCGTAGTGGGCGCCCGCGTTGTCCGGGTTGCCGTACTGGTAGAGCATCACCCAGTCCGGGTGCTCGGCGGAGAGCTCCTTGGCGACGCGGACGGCGGTGTTGGAGCCGCCGGCCGCCGGGGAGGAGATGATCTCGGCGCCCCACATGGTGAGCAGCTCGCGCCGCTCCTGCGAGGTGTTCTCCGGCATGACGCACACGATGCGGTAGCCCTTGAGCCTGGCCGCCATGGCGAGCGAGATGCCGGTGTTGCCCGAGGTCGGCTCCAGGATCGTGCAACCGGGCGTCAACCGGCCGTCCTTCTCGGCCTGTTCGACCATGTGGAGGGCCGGCCGGTCCTTGATGGAGCCGGTCGGGTTGCGGTCCTCCAGCTTGGCCCAGACGCGGACGTCTTCCGAAGGCGAGAGCCGCGGCAGGCGGACGAGCGGCGTGTTGCCGACCGCGGCGAGCGGGGAGTCGTAGCGAGGCATCCGGGGGCGGGCCTAGACCATGCCGCCGGCGACGGCCGGCAGGATCGTGACGCTGTCGCCGTCGGCGAGCTTCGTGGAGATGCCGTCGAGGAAGCGGACGTCCTCGTCGTTGAGGTAGACGTTGACGAAGCGGCGCAGCTTGCCGTCGTCGACGATGCGCTCGGCGATGCCCTGGTGGCGCGAGTCGAGGTCGGTGAAGAGCTCGGCGAGGGTGTCTCCGCTGCCCTGGACGGCCTTCTCGCCGTCGGTGTAGGTGCGGAGGATGGTCGGGATGCGGACCTCGATGGCCATGCTGGGGCTCCTGTCAGGGGTCGAGAAGTGCGGGTGGTGGGCGCGCGGCGACGCGGTGCTTGCGGTGGTGCCCGGGTGTACGTGTACGTGGGTGTACGGAGTACGGCGCCGCGGCCCACGGCCTGCGGCGGCACGGTTCAGCGGGTACAGATCGCGCTGGCGAGGCGGCACAGATCGACGTGCAGCCGCGCAACGAGCAGTGCGCCCGGCGTCTTTTCGCTCACGTC
Organism: Streptomyces sp. NPDC046465; assembly: GCF_040646035.1. Taxonomy (NCBI): domain Bacteria; kingdom Bacillati; phylum Actinomycetota; class Actinomycetes; order Kitasatosporales; family Streptomycetaceae; genus Streptomyces; species Streptomyces sp. NPDC046465. The sequence continues at coordinate 176,608 of NZ_JBEYZK010000010.1, read as the reverse complement.
GTGGGGAACCATGCGGTCATCGTATCGATTCCCGGTCCGGATCCCGGAATGTGATCTCAGCTGGTGGACGGAATTCGCTCAGGATGCGGGCGGCGGCAGATAGACGACGGTCGGGGCGCCGGTCAGCGGATGCGTGCTGACCTCGGCGGTCACGCCGTAGACGGTGGCGAGCAGCTCGGCGGTGAGGACGTCCTTCGGCGGCCCGGAGGCGACGAGGCGGCCGCCGTCCAGGACGTAGAGGCGGTCGCAGTAGTACGCCGCGAGGTTCAGGTCGTGCAGGGCCAGCAGGTTCGTCGTGCCCAGATCCCGTACGAAGGAGAGGATGTCGAGCTGGTAGCGGATGTCCAGGTGGTTGGTGGGTTCGTCGAGGACGACGAGGGTGGGCTGCTGCACGAGGGCGCGGGCCACCAGGGCGCGCTGGCGCTCGCCGCCGGACAGCGAGGGGAAGGCGCGGTGGGCGAGTTCCTCGACGCCGACGCGGGCGAGCGCCGCCGTGACGAGTTCCTCGTCGGCCGCCGTGTCCGCCTCCCAGAACCGCTTGTGCGGGGAGCGGCCCATCGCGACCACCTCCCGGGCGGTGAGCTCGAACGCCGCCTGACCGTCCTGCGGGACCGTGGCGAGGCGGCGGGCGCGCGCTTTGGGGCTGAGCGTGTGCAGGTCGTCGCCGTCGAGGAGGGCGCGGCCTCCGGTGGGGCGCAGCGTGCCGTACACGCAGCGCAGCAGCGTCGTCTTGCCGCTGCCGTTGGGGCCGACGACGCCGACGGTCTCGCCGGGGGCGGCGGTGAGGTCGACGGCGTCGACGAGGAGGCGTCCTGCCACCTCGTACGAGAGTGCTTCGGTGCGCAGTGCGCCGGCGGGCCGGGTCGGGTGGGTCATACCGGTACTCCTTCGGTGCGCCGCCGCAGCAGCCACAGGAAGAACGGGCCGCCGGTGAGCGCGGTGAGCACGCCCACGGGGATGTCCTGCGGCGCGGCGACGGTGCGCGCGGCGAGGTCGGCGACGACCAGGAAGACCGCGCCCATCAGCGCGACGACCGGCAGCAGCGCGCGGTGGGCGGCGCCGACCAGCATGCGGGCGGCGTGCGGCACCATCAGGCCGACGAAGCCGATGGCCCCGCTGTAGGCGACCAGGACGCCGGTGAGGAGTGAGGCGAGCACGAAGACGCCGACGCGGAAGCGGGCGGCGTCCAGGCCGAGGACGGTGGCGCCCTCCTCCCCCGCGAGGAGCAGGTCGAGGGGGCGGGCCATGACCATCAGGAGGGCCGTACCGAGGACCAGCGTGACGCAGGGCAGGGCGAGCATGTCCCAGCGGGCGCTGCCGAGGCCGCCGAGCGTCCAGTACAGGACCTCCTTGAGGTGGTCCGCGCTGTCGGCGGTGACCAGGATGAGGCTGGTCAGCGCGGACAGGATGTACGAGACGGCGACGCCCGCGAGGATCAGGCGGCCGGTGGCGAAGCCGCCGCCACCGCTTCTGGCCAGGGCGTAGACGAGGACCAGCGAGACCAGGGCGCCCGCGAAGGAGGCGGCCGGGATCGTGAGGGTGGTCGACAGGGCGCTGCCCAGGCCGAAGACGCTCCCGAGCACGATGGCGCAGACCGCGCCGACGGAGGCGCCCGAGGAGACGCCGAGCAGGAACGGGTCGGCGAGGGGGTTGCGGACGAGGGCCTGGAGGACGGTGCCGATGACTGCCAGTCCGGCGCCTACGGCTGCGCCGAGCAGGACCCTGGGGAGTCTTACGTCAAGGACGATGGTTCGGAACGGGGAGGGTTCCGCTCTTCCCGTGAGGATCTCTATGACCTGGCTCGGGGGGATGCGGACGGAGCCTAGGGCCAGCCCGGCGAGTGTCGCTCCCGCTAGGGCGGCTGTGAGGACTGCCAGCGTGAGGAGTCGGCGCCCCCGTGCGTCCCGTCTATCGCCCTGCGGGCTCGTCCTCAAACGCCGGACGGGCTGAAAGGACCTCACAGCTGTGCCGCCAGTTTCCTCACCGCCTCCGGTGCTCGTACGCCGGTTACCACGTCCGAGAGCGGCAGGACCGCGAAGCTCTTGTTCTTGATGGCGGGGACGTCCTGGAGGGCCGGGTCGTCCAGGAGGCGCTTCTTTTTCTGGGCGAGGGTGGTGGCGCCGTAGTCGAGGATGAGGATGGTCTCGGGCTTGCGCTCGACGACCTTTTCCCAGGACGCGTCGCTGAAGGACTTGTTCACGTCGGCGAAGACGTTGTGGCCGCCCGCCCGTTCGATGATGTCGTTGTTGATGCCGCGGCCGCCCGCAGTGAACGCGGTCTTGTCGCCGCTGTCGTAGACGAAGACGGAGCGGGTCTTCTTGCCCTTGGACTTGGCGGCGGTGGCGGCCAGTTCGCGGCGGGCGCCGCTGACCCACTTGTCGGCGCGGGCCCGCACGCCGAACGTGGCGCCGACCTCGCGGACCTCGCGGTAGACGTCGTCCATGGAGACGGGGTGCTGTGCGCAGCCCTCGACGTTGAGGCGGCTTTCGATGCCGGACTTGGCGAGGGCGGAGCGGCTGCGGCCGTCCCCGGCGAGGAAGGCGCTCGCGTAGCCGCCGTACACGTAGTCGGGGTCGGCGGCGAGCACTTTCTCGTAGGAGGGGTACTCCTTGGCGAGCACCGGGATCGACTCGTACGCCTTCTCGTACTCGGGCAGGACCTTGTCGTCGAGGTAGGCGGTCCCGGCGATGTGCTCCTTGAGGCCGAGGGCCAGCATCACTTCGGTGGCGTGCTGGTTCATGGTGACGGCGCGCTTCGGGGGTGCGTCGTACGTCGTCTTCACGCCGCAGTTGGTGACGGTGTACGGGAATCCGGCGGTCTTGGCGGCGGGCTTCGTGTCACCGTCCGAACCGGAGGAGGAGCACGCGGCGAGCGGGACGAGCAGGGCGGTCGCGGCGAGCGCGCGTATGCCGGTGTGACGGCGGGACATGATGAAACTGCCTCCTCCAGGGGATTTCCGCGTCCCCTGCGTTGCGTGGAGCAAGGCGGCAGGTCAGTTCCTGACTCCCCCGCCCCCGGCCGGTGCTTGCCGGGAGGGGACGGGGTCACAGTGGCGGGACCGTGCCGGTTTCGCACCGGCTTCCTGGTTCCTGCCGCCTCAAGGTCGAAGGTCAGTATGCCTCGACGACCTGCACCTCTTCCTCGGTGACCGTGCCGTCCACGATCCGATAGGAGCGGAACTGGAAGGGGCCCGCGTCGTCGGTGTCCGCCGTGGAGACCAGGACGTAGTGTGCGCCGGGCTCGTTGGCGTAGGTGATGTCGGTGCGCGAGGGGTAGGCCTCGGTCGCGGTGTGCGAGTGGTAGACGATCACCGGTTCCTCGTCGCGGTCGTCCATCTCGCGGTAGAGCTTGAGGAGGTCGCCCGAGTCGAACTCGTAGAACGTGGGCGAGCGGGCCGCGTTCAGCATCGGGATGAAGCGCTCGGGGCGGCCGGTGCCCGCCGGGCCCGCGACCACACCGCAGGCCTCGTCGGGGTGGTCCTGGCGCGCGTGCGCGACGATCTGGTCGTGGAGGGCCTGGGTGAGGGTCAGCATGGGAGTCAGGATAAGCAGAGGGCCCGCACCGTACCGAAGTGTGGTACGGGCGGGCCCGAATGCTGGACACGGCGCAGGGAAGAGCCGGTGTCCGAAGGCAGAACAGAGCCGGTGTCAGTCCTTCTCGACCGGAGTGCTGTCGGAGGTGACGGAGCCGTCGACAGCGGTCTTGCGCTTGGTGAACGCCGCGGCCTGCGGGTTGCGGCTCTTGAGGATCAGGTAGGAGATCGTGAGGATCGCGGCCCAGACCGGAGCGGCGTACAGCGAGATCCGCGCGTCCTTGTCGACGCCCATCATCACGATGACCATGCCGATGAAGAGCAGGGCGAACCAGCTGGTGTACGGGGCTCCCGGCGCCCGGAAGGTGGACTGCGGCAGCTCGCCGCGGTCGGCCTTGCGGCGGTAGCGGATCTGGCAGCACAGGATCATGATCCAGGCCCACATGCCGGAGATGGTCGCGAAGGAGACGACGTAGTTGAACGCCTCGCCCGGCCACTGGTAGTTGATCCAGACGCCGACCAGCATGAACGCGGCCGAGACGGTGGTGCCGGTCAGGGGCAGGCCGTTCTTCGTGAGCTTGGTGAAGAACTTCGGGCCCTGGCCGTTGAGCGCCAGGTCACGCAGCATGCGGCCGGTGGAGTACATACCGGAGTTGCAGGAGGAGAGTGCGGCGGTGAGGACCACGAAGTTCACGATGGCGGCGCCGACGCCGAGACCCATCTCCTCGAAGGCCTTCACGAACGGCGAGACACCCGGCTTGAACGAGGTCCACGGGACGACCGACAGGATCATGATGAGCGCGCCGACGTAGAAGACGGCGATGCGCCACGGCACGGTGTTGATGGCCTTGGGCAGGACGGTCTTCGGGTCCTTGGACTCGCCCGCGGTGACGCCGACGAGCTCGACGGCGAGGAAGGCGAACATCACGATCTGCAGGGTCATCAGCGTGGAGCCGATGCCGTTGGGGAAGAACCCGCCCTCGTCCCACAGGTGGGTCATGGACGCGGTGTCACCGGCGTCGGAGAAGCCGATGGTGAGGATGCCGACGCAGATCAGGATCATGCCGATGATGGCGGTGACCTTGACCATCGAGAACCAGAACTCCAGCTCACCGAAGAGCTTCACGGAGATGAGGTTCGCGCCGTACAGGATGACCGTGAAGACCAGCGCGTAGGCCCATTGTGGGAATGAGTCGTGTGTCCAGTACTGCATGTACTGGGCGGCCGCGGTCACTTCCGTGATGCCGGTGACGACCCAGAAGAGCCAGTACGTCCAGCCGGTCACGAACCCGAAGAAGGGGCCCATGAACTCGCGTGCGTACTCCGAGAAGGAGCCGGACACGGGCCGGTACATGAGGAGCTCGCCGAGCGCCCGCATGATGAAGAAGATGACGAGGCCCGCGATGGCGTACGCCAGGATGAGGCTGGGACCGGCCTTGTGAATGGCCTTGCCCGCGCCGAGGAACAGGCCGGTGCCGATGGCACCGCCGATCGCGATCATCTGGATCTGCCGGGCCCCGAGCCCGCGCTGGTACCCCTCGCCCTCGCCGGACGAGCCCTGGACGACCCCATTGCCGCCGTGCTCGCCGTGGTGCTCTTCGACCTGCACTGAGGTCATGGTGACGCCTTTCTCCATGCTGATCCGCGCCCGCACATCTGCGTTGTGGCTGCGGACCAGGTCCTGATCCCCCCGGATATGGATGGAGTGCTACCGGCGGTCTGCCGGCTGAAGCGCCCTCGGCGACATGGGTGGCGTCACCGAGCGGTCGTGAAGATTTATCACGGTGGCAACAGTGAGGGAATGAGCCACCTGTGGTGCAGACCACAGGAAGAAGCGGACAAAGCGCCCTTGACACCGCAAAAGCAGGCAACGCCTTGACGCGATCGTTATCCGGATTTGAGCATCCGCTGAGCGAACGGCCCATTCGGCGAACGGAACCTGTCTACTACATCAAACTTCGCTGCCGTCTGCACCGATTCTTGCCCGGAATCAGTCCAGCAACGTCCCGACCAGCGTTTCCTGTAGTCCGCCCAGCCAGAGGTAGGCCATCACCATTGGCTTGCGGGGGTCGGAGTCGGGGAGGCGGTAGAGCAGATCGGCGTCGTCCTCGTCGCTGACCTCCAGGCGCGTGCCGATCGCGAGCCGCAGGTCATTGAGGGCCGCCAGCCACTGCTGGGACTCCTCGACCGACAGTTTCAGGACAGCTCCGCCGTCGCCCGACGCCGCCATCGCGTCCAGCGAACGGATCACGACCAGCGCGTCGTCACGCTTCTTGGCCCGCAGGTCGTTCTCCGTGAAGCGCCGGAATTCCGCCGAATACGCCCGCGTCTCTTCGGGGTCGCCCGGCCCCTGCTCGCTCCCCGGGCCGCCGTAGGCGTCGGGCAGCAGGCGCTTCATCACCGGATCGGCGGGCGGCTCACTGGGCCCCTCGGCGAAAAGCTCCGCGAGCGGGTCGTCGGAGACCTCGCCGCCCGGCCCGGGGCCGATCAGCTCCAGGAGCTGCACGGCGAGGGAACGGATGATCGAGATCTCGACCTCGTCGAGTGCGACGGCGGCGCCGCCCCCGGGGATCGCTTCGAATTGTCCTGGCATCAGATGCGTCGCTACTTCCGGTCCTGCTGAAGGGTGGCCCACAGCCCGTACCCGTGCATGGCCTGCACGTCGCGCTCCATCTCTTCGCGGCTGCCGTTGGAGACGACCGCGCGGCCCTTCTGATGGACGTCCATCATCAGCTTCGTGGCCTTCTCCTTCGAGTACCCGAAGTAGCTCTGGAACACATACGTCACATAACTCATCAGATTGACCGGGTCGTTGTGCACGAGCGTGATCCAGGGGACGTCCGGTTCGGGGACGACGAGCGCCTCTTCGGCCGATTCCGGGCGGGTGATCTCTGCGGGAGCGGTACTCACTCGCCCCATGCTGCCACCCCGGAAGGGCCCCCGCACAAATGGCCTCCCGCGCGCCTCGCGAAATCGTCAGAGTGACGAGATAGGGGGTAGCATCCTTCATATGAACACAGCGGACCTTGGCCTGCCGGTGGATGTTCCGTCGACAGCGCTCTTCACGGACCAGTACGAGCTGACGATGTTGCAGGCCGCGCTGAAGGCGGGCACCGGCGACCGGCGTTCGGTCTTCGAGGTCTTCACCCGCAGGCTCCCCGAGGGCCGGCGCTACGGCGTGGTGGCCGGTACGGGGCGGGTCCTGGACGCCGTGGAGAACTTCCGCTTCGACGCCGACGTCCTCGGCTTCCTGCGCGAGCGCGGCATCGTCGACGAGGCGACCCTCGAATGGCTGGCCGCATACCGCTTCAGCGGCGACATCTGGGGCTACCCCGAGGGCGAGGTCTACTTCCCCGGCTCCCCCATCCTGCGCGTCGAGGGCTCCTTCGCGGAGTGCGTGCTCCTGGAGACCGTGATCCTCTCCATCCTCAACCACGACTCGGCCATCGCGGCCGCCGCATCGCGGATGTCCTCCGCCGCCGGTGACCGCCCGCTGATCGAGATGGGCGCCCGCCGCACCCACGAGCTGGCCGCCGTGGCCGCGTCCCGCGCCGCGTACGTCGGCGGCTTCGCGACCACCTCCGACCTGGCCGCCGGATTCCGCTACGACATCCCGACCGTCGGCACCAGCGCCCACGCCTTCACCCTGCTGCACGACAACGAACGCGACGCCTTCCAGGCCCAGGTCGACTCGCTCGGCCGCGGCACCACACTGCTCGTGGACACCTACGACGTGACCGAGGCGGTCCGTACCGCCGTCGAGGTCGCCGGGCCCGAGCTCGGCGCCGTCCGCATCGACTCCGGCGACCTGCTGCTCGTCGCCCACCGGGTGCGTCAGCAGCTGGACGAGCTCGGCGCGACCAAGACCAAGATCGTGGTCACCTCCGACCTCGACGAGTACGCCATCGCCTCGCTCGCGGCGTCGCCCGTGGACGCGTACGGCGTGGGCACCCAGCTCGTCACCGGCTCCGGGCACCCCACCTGCTCGATGGTCTACAAACTGGTGGCCCGCGCCCACTCCGCGGACCCGAAGGCCCCGTTGGAGCCGGTCGCGAAGAAGTCGCTCGGCGCCAAGTCCTCGCTGGGCGGCCGCAAGTGGGCGGCCCGCAGGACCGACGCGTACGGGGTGGCCGAGGCCGAGGTCGTCGGCACCGGGCCCGTGCCGACGGCGCTCGCCGACCGCCAGCTCCTGGTCGAGCTCGTCAAGGGCGGCGAGGTGGTCGCCCGCGAGCCGCTGGACACCGTCCGCGACCGGCACGCCGCGGCGCGTGCCGGGCTGCCCCTCTCGGCGACGCAGCTGTCGCGCGGCGAGGCGGTCATCCCCACGGAGTACGTCTGAGAGCCTGTCCTTGAACCCGGTCGGGAGCGGGGCCCGCACCGGCCGCCCGGCAGGTGCCCCCTCCCGCAACGGCCGTCAAGTCTCTACGCTCGGTTCATCCGGCCGAGTCCCCGCTGCCCCCGCCCTGCCGAGCCGAAGGACACCTCTCATGCGCCGCGCACTGATCGTCGTAGACGTGCAGAACGACTTCTGCGAAGGCGGCAGCCTCGCGGTGGCCGGTGGCGCGGACGTGGCCGCCGGAATCACCGAGCTGATCGGCCAGGCCCCCGCGGGCTACCGCCACGTCGTGGCCACCCGCGACCACCACATCGACCCCGGCGCCCACTTCTCCGACCACCCCGACTACGTGGACTCCTGGCCGCCGCACTGTGTGGCCGGTACGGAGGGCATCGGCTTCCACCCGAACTTCGCCCCCGCGGTCGCCTCCGGCGGGATCGACGCGGTGTTCTCCAAGGGGGCGTACTCGGCGGCGTACAGCGGCTTCGAGGGCGCCGACGAGAACGGGGTCTCCTTGGCGGAGTGGCTGCGGGAGCGGGACATCACCGAGGTCGACGTGGTGGGCATCGCCACGGATCACTGCGTTCGCGCCACGGCGCTTGACGCCGTGCGGGAGGGGTTCGGGACGACGGTGCTGCTCGATCTGACCGCGGGGGTCGGTGGGGCGACCACGGAGGCGGCGCTCACTGAGCTGCGCTCGGCCGGGGTGGAGCTCACGGGCAAGCCGGTCGTGTGACCTGCGGGACGCTGTGACCTGCGGGCCGGTGGGGGCTGGTCGCGCAGTTCCCCGCGCCCTTGACAGCACCTTCGGCCGGGCGGCAAGGAGGACCACTCAGGGGCGCGGGGAACTGCGCGACAAGCCACGACGCGCCCGCAGACAACAACGGCCCCGCAGCCTCAGAACCGCACCCCTGACCCGCTGGAGCGAGCCGCGCCCCGGCCCTGTCTCCGCAGCGCCCTGATCGGATGCCACAGCTCAAGGACGTCGTCCGGCGCCGTGCGCCATATCAGGCCGTCCGGATGGTGCAGCACCGCCGTGACCTCGTCCGGGGTCGGGGGCTCCGCGTTGCCCCGCAGGTACACCGCGCGCATGCCCAGATTGCGCAGCCGCGTCAGGGCCCTCGCCCGGTTCACGGCGTGCACGATCATCCTGACCGTGCCGCCGCCCGGCGACGGGCTCGGCAGGGTCAGCGCCACCACCACACTGCCGTTCGGCAGCTTGCAGAAACCTCCTGCGGACATGCTGGGTCACACCCCCGTGAGACGTCGCACGGTGCCCGGACTGGTCTTGGCCGGACCCCGCGTCAATAAGAAAGCCACAGCACGCACCTAAACACGATCGGCCGCCGCCCGCTAGAGGGCGACGGCCGATCATGGCTTGACCTGCGGAAACGCTAATTACTTCTTCGAGGGACCCACCTGGACCGTGATCGTCGAGCCATCCTTCGGCTGCTTGATGATCTTGATCTGAGTGTTGGTGTCAGTGACCTTCACACTTCCGGTGGGGTTTTCCTTGTACCAGTAGGTGCCCTTGTGGTCGTCGAAGACCGGGACGCCCTTCTGGGACTTGATCTTCAGCGCGACGTCCGCGTTGTGGAGCGTGAACTTGTCCGTCGCGTACGTGCTGAAGGGCGCGTCGAACGGCTGGATCTTGTTGCGCAGGACCGTGCCGTCCTTCCACTTCAGCGGCTTCGCGTGGGCGTCGACCGGCAGGATCAGACCCGAGCCGGGGTGGGCGCTCGTGTTGTTGTCCTTCTGCGAGGTGTCCCACTGCCAGACCATCAGGCCGGTCTGGTACGGGTAGTGCTCGACCCAGCCGGGGCGGACCTTCGAACCGAAGTTGTACGGGCCGACCTTGAGGGTCTTGTCGTACGACACGTACTGACGGTTCTCGGCGAGGTAGTACTGGTCGTACTTCTTGGTGAAGGACTCGCCGATGCGCGAAAAGCCCTTCGCCGTCCAGCCGTTGTCGTCGCCCTCGGCGCCGTCCTCGAACAGCTTGGTGCCGTCCGCGGTGACCGCGAGCGCGTCGGCCGCGAAGCCCTTGCCGCCCGCGCCGCCGTCCGTGGCGTAGCGGAAGCGGACGTCGATCTTCTTGCCCGCGTAGGCGTCGAGCGGGAAGGCCAGCTTCTGGTACTTGGCCGAGGCGCCGGTCAACGCGGGCTTGTCGCCGGCGTCACGAGTGATCGGCTTGCCGTCCGCGGTGCCGTCCACCGGCGTCCAGTTGGCGCCGTTGTCCGTCGAGACCTCGGTGTAGAGGTAGTCGTAGTTGGCCTCGATGTCCCACCAACCCTGCAGCGTGAGCTCGGCCTTGGACTTGCCGGTCAGGTCGACGGAGCGCGTCAGGGTGTTCTTGAGGTTGTCGCCCTGGTCGCTCCACCACTGCTTGGAGCCCTCGGCGGGCTTGGCGACGGTGGTGGTGACGGCCTTCTTCGGCAGGTCGACGACGAGCGCCTGGCGGTGCCGGGTGTTGTACTCCGAGACGCCCAGCTTGTGCTCGGACGTCGTCGCGGCCTTGGCCTTGGCGTAGTCGAGCCAGCCCAGCTGGAACTTGTCCCAGGCGGTCATGTCGCCCGGCATGTCGCCGATGGCTTCCTTGCCGGTGCCGAGCCAGGAACCGGCCGACATCAGCGACCAGAAGCCGACGGAGTTGTCGCCCTTGCCCGTGGTGTCGTACAGGTCGGGCAGGCCCAGGTCGTGGCCGTACTCGTGGGCGAAGACGCCGAGGCCGCCGTTCTCCGGCTGCATCGTGTAGTCGCCGACCCAGATGCCCGTGTCGCCGATCTGGGTGCCGCCCGCCTTGTTGTTGGCGGGGCCGGTCTTGCCCGCGTCGTTGCCGTACGCGTACCAGCGGTGCGCCCACAGGGCGTTGGTGCCCTCGGCGCCGCCGCCGGCCGACTCGTCCTCGCCCGCGTGCACGAGCTGGAAGTGGTCGATGTACCCGTCGGGCTCGTTGAAGTCGCCGTCACCGTCGAAGTCGTTGCGGTCCCAGAGGTCGTACTTGGCCAGGTCCGCCTTGACCTGCGCGTCCGTGCGGCCCTTGGCCTTCTGGTCCTTGGCCCAGGCGGTCACGCCGTCCTTGACCGCGTCCCAGACGTTCGGGCAGTTGGTGTCGCCGCAGTAATTCGAGCCGTAGCGGGCCTCGTTGTAGTCGACCTTGACCCAGTCGGAGACCTCGCCGTCGACCGAGTACCGGCCCGAGGAGGTCTTCTCGTAGTAGGTCTTCAGCGAGTGCTTCGCCTTGCCCTTGGCGTCCTTGCCCTTGCCGAAGTACAGGTCCTGGAAGTGCTTCTTGCTGTAGTCCTTCTGCCAGGCCGTGCTGTTGTCCTTGGCACGATCCGGCTTGGCTATCTTGTTGTGCATCGGGCCCGGCTTGCCGCCGTACTTCTTGACCGGCTGCTCGGGGCCCTCCGGGCCGTCCGGGTCGTACATGGTCGTGTCGTCGACCTTGTTCCCGAACTCCACCAGGATCGTGAAGATCTTGTCGGTCTTCTCCCGGCCGAGCTCGACGTACTTCTTGTCGTCGAGCTTGACGACCTGGGAGCCGCCCTTCTTCTGGATCTTGGCGTCACCGGCGATGACCTGCTGCAGGGCAGCCTTGCGCTGCTGGGCCTGCTGCTTGCTGAACGGACCGTCCAGGTCGTGGTCGACCTGCGCCTTGGGCCTCGACGGGTCCTGCCGGTCGATGGACGGTGCCCCGCCCGAGGCGCCGTCCTCGGCCGAAGCCGTCGTGGCCGAGTACGTCGCGGCGGCCGCGGCCACCGCCACGGCCACCGCGGTGGCTCTGAACGTCCGTGTTCTGACTGTCACTTGATGCTGTCCTCCCCCGCGCCCGCGCGAATGTGGCGGACCGAAATTCCCGGTCGGAGGAGGTCCGCGCGCGATGTACGCGTCACAAGTGACGACATTCGACCGGAAGTACAGGAGAAAAGACAGACCTTGACTTGGACAGGCCAAGTGCACTATGCAGACGCCCGGCACCGCTATCCGGACACGGAGCACCCCCTCACGGACCGGGCCGATCGGTGCGCCGCACCGTCCACTTGCTGGACGTCATGAACCCGTGCGCCCCCTGTGCTCCGGCACCGTGGGTTAGGTCACGCTTACCAACCGTTCCCGTCGGGCATGGTGCCGAATAGAGTCAATCGACGGTGCGCCACCGCGCGAGGCGACACATCCCAAGTCGCCGCCGTCGGGCCCCCTTTGATTCGCAAAGCCCTTCCCACATCCGCATTCGCCCCCGTGGTCCACAAGACGTGGGGGGATCACGCCGAGGACGGATCACGTCATGCCTCGTCCCATGCCACGTCCGACCACCGCACAGATCACCTACGGTGCGGTCACCGTCGTCTTCTCGACCCTCGCGATGCTGCTGCTCTCCCAGACCGGTACGGGAGTCGGCATCGCGGTGATAGCCCTGGCCGCGCTCGGCCTCGGCTTACTGGTCGCCATGACGGTGCCGTTGCCCAAACAGCCCGCGGCGCCTGCCGCCCGCCCCCTGCCCGCGGCCGCCTCGACGGAGGACCACGCCGAGGCCCGCGCCGAGGACCGTGCCGAGGCGCGCGTCCCCTCGCCGCGCCCCGTGCTCGCCGACTCGGTACGCGAACCAGCGGGCCCGTGAGTCACGAGCCCGCCGGATGAGGGTGCCGCCGCCGCAACCGGGCGCCACCTGCCCCGGGTGACCGGGGAGTTCAGCACGGTTCAGACGGATCAGACGCTGACCACCACCGTTTTGGCCGCCTTGTCGTGCAGGCCCTGCTTGTAGGGCTTGTCGAAGAAGCTCCAGCCGCCGCAGATGGCTGTCCAGATACAGGCGCAGCAGAACGCGAACGGCAGCCAGAGCACGGCCGCGCGGGCGAGCGCGGTCTGCATGCTGGGCGTGGCCCCGTCGTTGAGGTTCGCGACCCGCAGCCCCAGCCACTTCTTGCCGAGCGTCTGCCCGGTCTTGGCGACCATGAAGGTGTCGTACGCGATGTAGAGCACGGCGGCCAGCAGGGACTGGCCGAACGACTTGCCCGTGTTCACATTGTCCGGGTCGATGTCGTACTCCGCGGTCCCGAACGCCCACGACAGCAGTGCGACGACGATGCCCACCAGGACCATGTCGATGATGCGGGCGAGCACCCGCTTGCCGCTGTCGGCGAGCGGGGGCATTCCGGCGAGGGGATCCTGCCCGTTGTGGCCACCGGGTCCACCGCCGTACGGGTCGCCGCCGTAGGGCGGCGGCGGGGTTCCGTAAGGCGAGCCACCCCCGGGCGGCGGCGTCCCGTAGGGCGCGCCACCGCCCGGTGGCGGGGTGTCGTACGGGGAGCCGCCACCCTCCGGGGGCTGCTGCGGCGGCTGTTTCTTGAACGGGTCGTCGTCCGGGGGCGGGTATTGCGGCGGTTCGGTGCTCATGGCCCGAGTCGACCGCGACGGCCCCCGCTCCGCATCCGGCGAGCGGCTGACCGGGTTACCCGGCCGTCATCCCGCGACGAAGGTGCCCGCCGCCTTGTCGTGCCAGCACTGGCGCCACGGCCGGTCGAACACGCACCACAGCACGCCCACGACCCCGATCACCAGCAGCCCCGGCACGCTGTACACCAGCCAGCGCCGCAGCGCCGCCCCGAACGTCGGGCTCTCGTGCTCCTCGATGTCCCGCACCTCGATGCCGCACACCTTCTTGCCGAGGGTGCGGCCCCATTTGGCGGTGGGCAGCGCTTCGTAGACGACGCCGAAGAGCAGCAGGACGGCGAGGATGATGCCGAGGTAACCGGCGGTGGTGCCGTCGAGCAGCCAGACCGTGGTCTTCTCACCGGCGAGCTTCGCCGCGTCGATCTTGCTGTCGACGTGGTCGGCGGCCTTGGTGCCGAGCGGCAGCGCGACGGCGCCGGTGACGGCGGCGAGGGCGACGGTGTCGATGAGGCGGGCCGCCAAGCGCCTGCCGAGTCCGGCGGGGCGGGCGGCGGCCTGGTTCCGGACGAGCGCGGCGAACGGGTCCTCGGCGACCGGCTTCCACGGCAGGACGGGCTCTCCCTCGCCCTGTTGCGGGACGGCGGCAGGTCCCGGTGCGGGTGCGGGTGCGGGCTGGGCGAGCTGGTGCACCTGCTGGGCCCAGGAGGGCGAGCCGCCGCCGGGTCCTGAGGTGACGGGGCCGGGGATGCCGCTCTGCTGCGGGGCCTGCGGTTGCGGCTGGGGCTGCGGCTGCTGCTGCTGCTGCGGTACGGAGGGTTCGGCGGCGGCAGCCGTTCGGGCGCCGCGCTGCGCGGACTTCGGGCGGATCGCGCGGATCGACATGGTGCCGTCGGTGCCGGGCGAGGCGGCGGGCCGCACCGGCCCCGTCGGCCGACGGAACGTCACCGTGCCCTCGCCCGCGGCGGGCTTGGCCGAGCCCGGCTCGACGGCGCGGATGGTGACCGTGCCGGGGTTGCTCTCGTCGTGCGGGGGTTCGGGGGTACGGGGGCCATCGGGGGCTTCCGTGCGGGGTGCCGCCTCGCCGGGCACGCGCGGATCGGGCTGGCCCGGGTGGCCCGGCTGGCCCGGTTGGCCCGGGTGGCCCCAGGACACCTGCCGCTCCTGCTCGCCGCCGAGACCGGCCTGCCGTCCCGCGTCGGCTCCCCACGCGGATGCGGGCTCGGGCCGCGCGCCGTGCTGCCCGGCCGGATCGGGGTAACCGGCCGGATCGGCGTGGCCGGTCGGGTCTGCCTGCGGTTCCTCGTCGAAGAAGTGCGGACCCGTCTCCTCCACGGCGGGCGGCAACGCCCCCGGGTCGGCACCCGGGTCGGCGCCCGCGCCGGGCGGGGCCGGGAGCGGCTCGCCGTCGGACGGCGCGGGACGACTCGTACCGGGCACCCAGGCGGCACCGTTCCAGTACCGGACATATCCGGGAATGGACGGGTCGGGGTAGTAGCCTTCGCGCGGCCGGTCGTCGCCTGGGGCCGGAGTTGGGGCGCTCATGTCCGTCGTCCCGTATCTGCTCGGGGGTCTTCTGGGGCCTACACATCTATCAGACCTCCGTGTCCCACCGGGCGGGTCCCGCCCTACGGACCACTTTCCGGGCACGGTCCCCACACATCCCCCGCGTCGTCCACGCCCCGTCACGCCCCGTGCGGACACTTCGGGGACGCCGTCCGGAGAAAAGTTTTCCGAACCCGCGTAATGGAGCGGGGATCTCGCGCTCTCCACTCGTACGGGTCCGCTCCCAGGGCCCCTACAGGGATTGGAAGGGCATCGACATGCACTCCGTGGTGGAACGAGAACTCGAACTCAAACTCGTCCTCTCGCCGGAACGGGCCATCCCCGTCCCGGCCCGCCTCAGCTACCGCACCGACGATCCGTACGCCGTCCACATCGCCTTCCACGTCGGATCCGAGCACCCCGTGAACTGGACGTTCGCCCGCGAGCTCCTGGTGGAGGGGGTGTTCAGGCCGTGCGGCCACGGGGACGTGCGGGTGTGGCCGACGAAGGTGGAGGGCCGCAGCGTCGTCCTGATGGCGCTGAGCTCGCCGGACGGCGACGCCCTCCTTGAGGCGCCGTCCGCCGCCGTGTCCGCGTGGCTCGAGCGAACGCTGCGGGTGGTCCCTCCGGGTTCTGAGGCCGAGCGGCTCGGTATCGACGACGGCCTCGCCGAGCTGCTCGCGCCCGCCTCGGGCCGCTCCGACGAGCTGTGGCTGCGCGACCCGTGGCCCTCGGACGAGTCCAAGGACGGTGAGTGAGCTCCGCCGCCACGGGGGCGAACGCGGAGCGCGATCAGAACAGCCAGAGCAGTCAGAACAGCCAGACCAGCCATAACAGTCAGAACCGTCAGAACAGCTTGCCCGGGTTGAGGAGGGCGTGCGGGTCGAAGGCGGCCTTGATGGCCTGCTGCATCTCCACGCCGACCGGCCCGAGCTCGCGCGCCAGCCACTCCTTCTTCAGGATTCCGACGCCGTGCTCGCCGGTGATGGTGCCGCCGAGCTCCAGACCAAGCGCCATGATCTCGTCGAAGGACTCGCGGGCGCGCCTGCTCTCGTCGGGGTCTGCCGCGTCGAAGCAGACGGTCGGATGCGTATTGCCGTCGCCCGCGTGCGCGCAGACCCCGATGGTCAGGCCGTACTTCTCGGCGATGCGCTCGACGCCGTCGAGCATGTCCGCGAGGTTCGAGCGTGGCACGCACACGTCGTCGATCATCGTGCTGCCCTTGACGGCTTCGAGCGCGCTGAGCGACAACCGCCGCGCCTGGAGCAGGAGTTCCGACTCGGCGGCGTCCTCGGCCGGGACGACCTCGGTGGCCCCGGCGGCCTCGCAGAGCGCGCCGACGGCGGCGAGGTCGGAGACGGGGTCGGCGGTGTCGAAGGCGGCGAGCAGCAGCGCCTCCGTGGTCTCGGGCAGGCCCATGTTCGCGAGGTCGTTGACGGCCTTCACCGTCGTACGGTCCATCAGTTCGAGGAGCGAGGGGACGTGGCCGCCCTCCATGATCCTGCAGACCGCGTCACACGCGGCCTGCGTCGAGGGGAACTCGGCGGCGAGGACCAGCTGTCGGGGCGGCTCGGGCTTGAGCGCGAGGACGGCGCGGACGACGATGCCGAGGCTGCCCTCGGAGCCGACGAAGAGCCGGGTGAGGTCGTACCCCGCGACACCCTTGGCGGTGCGGCGTCCGGTGCTCATGAGCCGCCCGTCGGCGAGGACGACGTCGAGGCCGAGGACGTACTCGGCGGTCACCCCGTACTTCACGCAGCACAGGCCCCCGGCGGCGGTGCCGATGTTCCCGCCGATGGTGCACATCTCCCAACTGGAGGGATCCGGCGGGTAGTAGAGGCCGTGTTCGCCGACCGCGCGGGAGAGCGCGGCGTTGACGACGCCCGGTTCGACGACCGCGATGCGGTCGACGGGGCTGATCTCCAGGATGCGGTCCATCTTCACGAGGGACAGGACGACGCAGCCCTCGCTCGCGTTCGCGCCGCCGGACAGGCCGGTGCGGGCGCCCTGCGGAACCACCGGGACGCGCAGTTCGGTGGCGGTCCGCATGACGTGCTGGACCTGTTCGACGGTGCGCGGCAGGACCACCACGGCCGGTGCGCCCGCGTCGCAGAAGCTCGCCATGTCGTGCGCGTACGCGGAGGTGACGTCCGGGTCGGCGAGGACCGCCTCGGCCGGGAGACCCTCCAGGAGGAGTTCGATCAGGGTGCGGCTCATGATCACAGCCTTGCACCCGGGGCCATCGGTGTGAACCCGTGTGCGACGCCCTTCCACATGCCGGGATGTGCTCTTCGTATTGACGCACAGTGAACGCCATGAAGCCTTCGGTGAAGCGTGTGCTCGTCGCCTCTGTCGCGGGGAGCGTGGTGCTCGGCGGCGTGTTCGTGCTGCTGCCCCCGGACGGGAAGGACGCGGCGCCGCCCGCCCTCGGGCCCGCCGGGCGGGCGATGGCGGCCGTCGGGGCGGGTACGCCCGCCGCGCTGCCCGATCTGGCGGTGCTCATCGGCGAGCGCGAGGCGCATCTGCGGGCGCACCCCGGCGACGACCAGTCCTGGGCGGTGCTCGGCTCGGCATATGTGGCGCGGGGTGTGCGCACGTCCGACGTCGCGAACTTCCCGAAGGCCGAGACGGCGCTGAACACCTCGCTCCGGACGAAGCCCGAGAAGAACCCGGAGGCCCTGACGGGGCTCGCCACACTCGCCAACGCGCGCCGCGACTTCCGTGCCGCCAAGAAGTGGGGCGAGCAGGCGGCGGAGCAGGCGCCGAAGCGGTGGACGTCGTACCCCGCGCTGATCGACGCGTACACCGGGCTCGGTGACGCGAAGGGTGTCAGCAAGGCCCTGGAATCCTTGCAGGAGCTGGGCTCCGGCCTTGCCGTGCGGAGCCGGGCCGGGCAGGTCTACCGCAGCCGCGGCTGGCGCGAGAACGCGGGCGTCGAGCTGGCCGACGCGGCGGCGCTCGCCGAGTCCCCGGCGGAGAAGGCGGCCTGCCTGCACCGTGTGGCGGAGCTCGCGTGGGAGCGGGGCGAACCCGCGGAGGCGCTGCGCTTCGACGACGCGGCGCTCGCCGCCGACGCCGACCACCACCCCGCGATGGCGGGCCGGGGCCGCGCCCTGGCCTCCCTCGGCCGCTACTCGGAGGCGTTGCAGGCCTACCGCTCGGCGAGCACCAGGCAGCCGCTGCCCGAGTACGACCTCGAACTGGGCGAGCTGTACGCGGCGTTGAAGCTGAAGCCTGCCGCGCGGGCACAGTACGAGGCGCTGCGGGTGCACGTGAAGCAGGAGGAGGCGGGCGGCGTCAACAACGAGCGGCTCCTGGGCCTGTTCGAGGCGGACCACGGCGACGCGGACGCGGCGGTGAAGCGGCTCACCGCGGAGTACAAGCGGCACGGCAGTCCGGAGACGGCGGACGCGCTGGGCTGGGCGCTGCACCGGTCGGGGGAGAGCAAGAAGGGCCTGAAGCTGGTCACGAAGGCGATGGACAAGGGGCCGCGCAGCCCGCTGATCGCCTTCCACCGGGGCCAGATCGAGCGGGAGCTGGGCTGGGAGGGCGCCGCGCGCCGCCACCTGGGCGAGGCGCTGCGGATCAACCCGTTCTTCTCACCCCTCGGCGTGCCCGCGGCGAAGGCGGCGCTGGAGGAGCTGGGCGAGCCGTCGGAGGGCGGGCCCGAGGAGGTGTACGCGCCGAGTCCGGCAGCGCAGGGTCCGCAGGCGCTCACGCCCCGGCGGACGGCGCCGCGCGGGACGTCGCCTCGGGGCCAGTCGCCCCGGACGCAGCAGCCCCGGACGCAGCAGCCCCGGACCCAGTCGCCCCGCGGGACCTCCCCGCGGCAGACAGCGCCGCGTGGGTCATCGTCGCGCGGGTCATCTTCGCGCGGCGTCTGAGTCCGGGCCGACCACCGAGTCCGGTGCGGGCGGCGGGCCCCACGGGGCTTCGAGCGCCGCGCGCAGGGCGTCGACCGAGGCGCCGCCGATGCGCTCGGCGAGCCGCTGCTCCATCCGTGCCAGGACGGCCCCGGCGGCACCGTGGGCGCGCTCGCCCTCCCCGGTGCGCCGGATGAGGCGTTGCCGGGCGGAAGCGGGGTCGGGGACCTGTGCAAGGAGCCCGGCGCCGACGAGGCCGTGCACGGCCTGGTGCGCGGTCTGGCGGGTCACGCCCATGCGGCGGGCCAGCTCGGAGACGGTGGTGCCCTCGTCGTCGAGGACGGCGAAGAGCTGGACCTGTGTCGGGGAGACAGGGGTGGCCCCGGCGGCCTCCATGGCGGCGAGGAGCCCCTCCTCGAACCAGCGGCGGGCTTCACCCAGGAGTTGGGGGAGGTTGCGGTGGACAGGCTTCTCGGTCATTAATGTCAGGGTACCTGACATTAATGGAGGACCCCCATGACCATCGAGTACGCCACCCGCTACCGCCGCGCCTCCCGCATCCCCCCGGAGCCCGGCAAGCCCTACTTCATCGAGAAGGGCGAGGGCGACCGCGCCCACCTCTTCGGCGACCTCATCACCGTCTACGCGGGCGGCGAGCAGACCGAGAACACCTTCAACTTCTTCACCGTCGAGGGCCCCAAGGGCGACCTCATACCGGCCCACGTGCACGCCGACACCCACGAGGTCTTCTACGTCACCCAGGGGGCGGTCCGCCTCTTCGTCGAGGACACCGAGGGCGTACAGCAGGAGAAGCTGCTCACCCCCGGCGACTTCGGCTTCGTACCCAAGAACTGTCGGCACGCGTACCGCATGGAGCGCCACCACAGCCAGGTCGTCGGCGTCGCGGCGGGCCCCGGCGCCACCTTCGAGCGGTTCTTCGAGACCCTCGGCGCGCCCACCGAGCAGCACGGCCTGCCGCACCGGCCACTGATCCCCGAGCCCCACACGTTCGGAAGCGTCCCCGAGCAGTTCGACGTGAGCTTTTTGCCGGACCACGAGTGGCGGACACGGTAAGGGCTGTCGGCGACAAGGGCTGTCGGCGACAAGGGCTGCCCGGAGAGCACTAACCCGCGGAACGCGAAATCGCCGGACAGGGGGGAGCCTGTCCGGCGACTGGTCATGGAGCCTGTCCGGCGATTGAGGACGAGCTGGGCGCAGCCCGCGATGGCCTCCGCTTAAAGATTCCCTCGCTTCTCCTGCTCCCGCTCGATCGCCTCGAACAGCGCCTTGAAGTTCCCCTTGCCGAACCCCATCGACCCGTGCCGCTCGATCATCTCGAAGAACACGGTCGGCCGGTCCTGCACCGGCTTGGTGAAGATCTGCAGCAGGTAGCCGTCCTCGTCGCGGTCGACGAGGATCTTCAGCTCGCGCAGGGTGTCCACGGGGACGCGGGTCTCACCGGCCCACTCGCCGAGCGTGTCGTAGTACGAGTCGGGCGTGTCCAGGAACTGGACGCCCGACGCGCGCATCGTCCGCACCGTCTGGACGATGTCGTTCGTGGCGAGCGCGATGTGCTGGACGCCCGCGCCGCCGTAGAACTCCAGGTACTCGTCGATCTGCGACTTCTTCTTGGCGATGGCGGGCTCGTTGATCGGGAACTTGACCTTGAGCGTCCCGTCGGCCACCACCTTCGACATCAGCGCGCTGTACTCGGTCGCGATGTCGTCGCCCACGAACTCCTTCATGTTCGTGAAGCCCATGACCTTGTTGTAGAAGCCGACCCACTCGTTCATCTTGCCGAGCTCGACGTTGCCCACGCAGTGGTCGATGGCCTGGAAGGTGCGCTTGGCCGGCGGCTCGACGATCGGGTTCGCGGCCTCGAAACCGGGCAGATACGGCCCGTTGTAGTCGGTGCGCTGCACCAGCGTGTGGCGGGTCTTGCCGTACGTGGCGATGGCGGCGAGAACGACCGTGCCGTTGTCGTCCTTGACCTCGTACGGCTCCGTGATCCCACGGGCCCCGTTCTTGACGGCATAGGCGTACGCGGCGCGCGCGTCCGGGACCTCGATGGCGAGGTCGACGACGCCGTCGCCGTGCTCGGCCACATGGGAGGTGAGGAAGTGGCCCCAGTCCGTGGAGGGCTTGATGACGGAGGTGAAGACGAAGCGCGCTCCGCCGTTCGTGAGCACGTAACTCGCGGTCTCGCGGCTGCCGTTCTCCGGTCCGGAGTAGGCGACCAGCTTCATGCCGAAGGCGGTGGAGTAGTAGTGCGCGGCCTGCTTGGCGTTGCCCACGGCGAAGACGACCGCGTCCATTCCCTTGACCGGGAAGGGGTCGGCCTCGCGCGCGGTGTCCGGGGTGGTGTGGGTGGTGGTCTCAGTCATGGCTTGAGGCTCCCGCCGAACCACAAGGTGCGCAATAGTTCGCGTTTTCAGTGGTCAATCTGCACAGTGAGTGGCCAGTATGAGCGGGCTATCTGTACATCATGACCATCACGGAGGCGTCATGTCGATCGATCATCTGGACGGCCGGCTCATCGTGCTCCTGGCGCGTGAGCCCCGTATCGGGGTTCTTGAGGCGTCGCGCAGGCTCGGCGTCGCGCGCGGCACGGTGCAGGCGCGGATGGACCGGCTTCAGTCCAATGGAGTCATCCGGGGCTTCGGCCCGGAGGTCGATCCCGCGGCCCTCGGCTATCCCGTGACGGCGTTCGCGACGCTGGAGATCAAACAGGGCCAGGGGGCCGATGTACGAGCGCATTTGGCGACCGTCGCCGAGGTGCTCGAACTACATACCATCACCGGCCACGGCGATATGCTCTGCCGCCTCGTGGCCCGGTCCAACGCGGATCTCCAACGGGTGATCGACCGGGTCGTCGGCTTTGATGGCATCGTCCGGGCTTCCACGGCGATCGTCATGGAAAACCCCGTTCCGCTGCGGATCATCCCGCTGGTGGAGCAGGCGTCCGAAGACCCCTGAGTCACCGACCCGAGTCACCGACCTTGTGAGTACCTTCGGAAAGGCGAGGTGAGCACTTCAGTGAATTTCTGGGACTACCTCGGCAACCGCCACCAGCAACTGCTGACGGACGCGTACCAGCACGCGAGCGCCGTCTTCCAGTGCATGGTCGTCGCCACCTTCATCGGCGTATTGATCGGCGTCCTCACGTACCGCAGCGAATGGGCGGGCAATCTCGCCACGACCGTCACGTCCACCATCCTCACCGTGCCGTCCCTGGCCATGATCGGCCTGCTGATCCCGATCGTCGGGCTCGGCGTCGCGCCGACCGTCATCGCCCTGACCCTGTACGGGCTGCTTCCGATCGTGCGCAACGCCATCGTCGGCCTGCGCGGCGTCGACCCCTCGCTCATCGACGCGGCGAAGGGCATCGGGATGTCGCGGCTCGCCCGGCTCTTCCGGGTGGAGCTGCCCATCGCCTGGCCGCCGATCCTGACCGGCATCCGCGTCTCCACGCAGATGCTGATGGGCATCGCGGCCATCGCCGCATACGCGTCCGGCCCCGGACTCGGCAACGAGATCTTCCGTGGCATCGGCTCGCTCGGCTCCAAGAACGCGCTCAACCAGGTGCTCGCGGGCACGCTCGGGATCATCGTCCTCGCGCTGCTCTTCGACGCCGCCTACGTCCTGATCGGACGGCTGACCATTTCGAGGGGGATCCGTGCCTGACACCACCGCCAGCGAGAACGCGCCGAACGGCGGCGCGACAGCCCAGGGAGCGACGGTCGCGGGCGCGACAGCCAAAGGCGCGACAGCCGGAAGCGCCACAGCCGGGCGGGCCGCCGCCGCCTCCGTCACCGCCTCCGGGGCGACCATCGAGCTGGAGAACCTGACCAAGCGCTACGCGGGCAGCAGCGACCCCGCCGTGGACAGCGTGAACATGGAGATCAAGGCAGGCGAGATCGTGATCCTCGTGGGGCCGTCCGGCTGCGGCAAGTCGACCACCCTGAAGATGATCAACCGGCTCATCGAGCCGACCAGCGGCCGCATCCGTATCGACGGCGAGGACGTCACCGACATCGACCCGGTGAAGCTGCGCCGCAAGGTCGGTTACGCGATCCAGTCCTCCGGGCTCTTCCCGCACATGACCGTCGCCCAGAACATCGCCCTCGTCCCGAAGATGGTCGGCTGGGGCAAGTCGAAGATCAAGTCGCGGGTCGAGGAGATGCTCGACCTGGTCGGGCTCGACCCGGCCGAGTTCCACCACCGCTACCCGCGCCAGCTCTCCGGCGGCCAGCAGCAACGCGTGGGCGTGGCACGCGCGTTGGCGGCCGACCCGCCCGTCCTCCTCATGGACGAGCCGTTCGGCGCGGTCGACCCGATCACCCGCGACCACCTCCAGGACGAGCTGATCCGGCTCCAGCACGAGCTGCACAAGACCATCGTCTTCGTCACGCACGACTTCGACGAGGCCATCAAGCTCGGCGACCGCATCGCCGTGCTCCGGGAGCGCTCGCACATCGCGCAGTTCGACACCCCGGAGGCCATCCTCACCAACCCGGCCGACGACTTCGTCTCCGGCTTCGTCGGCGCGGGCGCGGCCCTCAAGCGCCTCAACCTCACCCGCGTACGGGATGTGGAGATCGCCGACATCCCGACGGTGACCGTCGACGACCCGCTGCAGGACATCTTCGACAAGCTGCGCGGCAGCGGCACCAACGAACTGCTCCTGCTCGACAAGCGCCGCCGCCCCTACAAGTGGCTGCGGCGCGGCGACCTGATGCGCGCCAAGGGTTCGCTGGCCCGCGCGGGCACCCTCGTCCACGACACCGTGACCCGCGACGCCACCCTGCGCGACGCGCTCGAAGCCGTCCTCACCGACAACGCGGGCCGGGTCGCGGTCACCGGGCGGCGCGGCGAGTACACGGGCGTCGTCGACATGGAGACGCTGATGAACTCCGTCCACGAGATGCTTGAGGCCGACCGGCTCGAAGCGGTGGAGCACCAGCACGATCTCGAGGAGCAGCGGTCCCGGCTGACCCATCACGAGCAGGAGGGCTACGGCGGGGAGGCGCAGGCGTGACAGGCACCGCCGGGGGCACGCCCCGGATCCCGGACCACAAGCCGTCCCCCAAGGAAACCCAGCGCCCCGAGGGCGAGCACGAGGTCAAGGGCCTCGCTTTCCGCGACGAAGGAGAGGCTGAGCTCGAAGCTCCTCCCACGGTGTTCGCCGCCAAGCAGCCGCGCAAGGTCACCTGGCAGAAACTGACCTTCCTGCCCGCCGTCCTCGCGGTGGTCCTGCTGGCCACGTGGTGGTGGTTCGAGCAGGCCGACCTCGACTCGATCTCGAAGAACGCGCTGGCGGACGGGAACGTCTGGCTCAGGCTGCGCCAGCACATCCAGCTCACGGCGATCTCGACGTTCTTCGTCCTCATCATCGCCATCCCGCTCGGCATCCTGCTGACCCGCAAGAAGCTGCGCAAAGGCGCCCCGGTCGCGATGGCCCTGGCCAACATCGGCCAGGCGACCCCCGCGATCGGCCTCCTCGCGCTCCTGGTGATCTGGCTCGGCATCGGCGAGAAGGCCGCACTGATCGGCATCATCATCTACGCCGTCCTGCCGGTCCTCTCCAACACCATCGCGGGCCTGAAGGCGAACGACCCGACGCTCCTGGAAGCGGCCCGGGGCATCGGCATGTCGCCGCTCGGCGTCCTCGGCAAGGTCGAACTCCCGCTGGCCGTACCCCTGATCCTCGCGGGCGTGCGCACGGCCCTCGTCCTCAACGTCGGCACGGCGACCCTCGCCACGTTCGGCGGGGGCGGCGGCCTCGGCGACCTGATCACGACGGGCATGACCAACCAGCGCATGCCGGTCCTCATGCTCGGCTCGATCCTGACGATCGCCCTTGCCCTGCTCGTCGACTGGCTGGCCTCGCTGGCCGAACTGTTCCTGCGTCCGCGCGGGTTGGAGGTGAGCTCATGAGGACCGGCCGGATCAGCCTGCGCACGACCCTCGTGGCCGTCCTCGGCGGCTCGCTGCTCGCCGGGTGCGGGCTCACCAGCGGCAGCCCGATGGTGGACGACGTCAAGCCCGGCTCCATCGGCAAGGGCCTGCCCCTGAAAGGTGCCGATCTCACCGTCACGTCAAAGGAGTTCACCGAGCAGCTGATCCTCGGCGCCATCATGGGCATCGCGTTCCAGGCGGCCGGCGCGGATGTGCTCGACCGCACCGGCATCCAGGGTTCGATCGGCGCGCGCGAGGCCGTCAAGGGCGGTGACGCGGACGCCATGTACGAGTACACGGGCACCGCCTGGATCACGTACCAGGGCAACAGCAAGCCGATCACCGACCCGCAGAAGCAGTGGCAGGCGGTGCGTGAGGCGGACCTGAAGAACGGGGTCACCTGGCTGGCCCCGGCCGCGCTCAACAACACGTACGCGCTGGCCATGAACGAGAAGAACGCGGCGAAGTACAAGACCAAGACGCTCTCGGACGTGGCCGCCCTCTCCAAGTCCGATCCGAAGGCCGTATCGCTGTGCGTGGAGAGCGAGTTCGCCTCCCGGGACGACGGTCTTCCGGGCATGCAGAAGGCGTACGGGATGAAGGTCCCCTCGTCGAGCATCACCAAGATGGACACCGGGATCATCTACACACAGGCGTCCAAGGGTTCGTGCACGTACGGCGAGGTCTTCACGACCGACGGCCGCATCAAGGCGATGAACCTGACGACGATGGACGACGACAAGCACTTCTTCCCCAACTACAACGCGGCCCCGGAGATCAACAGCAAGTCCCTCGAGAAGCACCCGGAGATGGCGGAGATCCTGGACCCCATCACGAAGAAGCTGAACAACAAGGTGGCGCGGGACCTCAACTCCAAGGTGGACGTGGAGGGCCAGGACCCGCACGAGGTCGCCAAGGAGTGGCTGATCGAGGAGGGCTTCGTCAAGGAGTAGCCCGGCTCTCCTTCAACAGTTACAAAGGCTCCGTTGCAAAGAAACCGTTGCAACGGAGCCTTTGCATGTCTACGGTGGGGGCATGAAGGAACAGCCGCAGCCCCCTGAGGTTCGTACGCTCGACGCCCGTTCCCTGCGAGGGCTCGCCCACCCGCTCCGAATGCGGTTGATGGCCTCGCTGCGGCTCGACGGGCCCTCGACCGCGTCCCAACTCGCCGCGCGCCTGGGGGAGTCCAGCGGATCCACCAGCTACCACCTCCGCCAGCTCGCGACGCACGGCTTCGTCGAGGACGATCCGGACCACGGCAAGGGCCGCGAGCGTTGGTGGCGCTCCACCCATCAGGGCACGCACTTCAGCGAGACGCTACGGCACGACCCGGACCCGGTGGTCCGAGGGGCCGCCAACCTGTACCTGCACGAGCACGCCATGTTCCACACCGAGGAACTCACCACGTATCTCGGCACACTGAACGAGTGGTCGGAGGAATGGACCGAGAGTGCGGACCTGAGCGACTTCACCCTGCGCCTCACGCCCGAACTCACCGCCGAGCTGCATCAGAAGATGCACGCCCTCGTCGAGAGCTACCGCGAGCGAGCCGTGGACGAGGACACCCCGGGGTCCGCCCAAGTACGCCTGCACACCCACCTCTTCCCGACCCGACCGACCGAGTAGGAGACCCCAGGCCATGCACTCCGACATCCACCTGGTCCTGCACAACGCCCGCGCGGCGGAGTTACACCGAGCCGCCCCCGCCCAAGGACCCCGGCCAAGACTCCGTACTCAACTGGGCTGGAGCCTCGTCGAGTTGGGCCTCCGTCTCATCAACAGCTCGGGACCTTCCCGCCCTTACCCAGGGCCCGCAGTGAGTCGACCGTTCCCTTCAGTGTCGTGATCGGCACCAGGCGCAGGCCCTTCGGCAGCTCCGCCTGAGCGTCCGAGCACTCGTCCTCGGGGACCAGGAAGACGGTCGCGCCGTCGCGCCGCGCGGCCTGCGTCTTCAGGGCCACACCGCCGACCGGGCCGACCTTGCCGTCGGCCTCGATCGTGCCGGTTCCCGCGAGCTTGCGGCCACCCGTGAGGTCGCCGCCGCTGCCGTCGCCGTCCAGCTTGTCGATGATGCCGAGCGAGAGGAAGAGCCCCGCGCTGGGCCCGCCGATCTTGCCGAGGTCGGCCTTGACCTTCACCTTGTCGGTGCCGTCGACACCGTTCGCCTTCAGATACCTCAGCGCCGCGTCCGTGGCCTCGTCCTGCGACTTCTTCATGTCGCCGAGGTTGTGCTTCTCGACTTCCTTCACGTCGTCGCCGACGGGGTAGACGGAGTCCTTGGGCATGACCGCACGGTCCGTACGGAACCAGCCGTCGACGACGTCGCTGAGGTAGTTGTCCATCTGCGGCCCCGTCGCGACGATCGTCGTCATGCGCAGCTCACCGCTCGTCTTGCGCGTGGGCACGCCGGAGACCGTGAGGACCGGCTTGCCCTCGTGCTCCCCGAGCACGTCCGCCGTGCTGCCGGGCTGCGCCACGGCGAACGGCAGCGGCGCGAGCGCGGTGACGGCGAGCAGCGCCACGACGGGGAGGGCGCAGACGGCGAGGGCCTGGGGGCGCGTAAACCGAGAGAACGAGAACACGGGATCAATCTACGTGAGGGTAGGCGGATCAAGCCCGTCCGGCGTTTGAGGACGAGCTCGGCGCAGCCGGCGACAGACCGAGCCCCGTGCGACCGGATGCCCGCGCGGCCTCAGCGCAACGCGTCGGCGACTTCCCGCGCCGCGTCCACCACCCGCGGCCCCACCCTCTCCGGCACCGAGTCCGCCAGCATCACCACACCCACGCTGCCCTCGAGCCCGGTCACCCCGACCAACGGGGCAGCCGCGCCGCTCGCGCCCGCCTCCAGCTCGCCGTGGGTGAGCGCGTAGCCGGGGTCGGTGATCAGGCTCTGGCGGGCGGCGAGTATCGCGCGGCCCGCGGCGCCCCGGTCCAGCGCGTGGCGGAAGCCGGTGCGGTAGGCGACGTGGTAATCCGTCCAGGTGGGCTCGACGACCGCGACCGCGAGGGCCTCCGTGCCGTCGACGAGCGTGAGGTGTGCCGTCGCCCCTATGTCCTCGGCGAGCGAGCGCAACGCGGGCAGCGCGGCCTCGCGCACCAGCGGATGCACCTGGCGGCCGAGCCTGAGCACGCCGAGACCGACGCGGGCGCGGCCGCCCAGGTCCCGTCGTACGAGGGCGTGCTGTTCGAGTGTGGCGAGCAGGCGGTAGACCACGGTGCGGTTCACCCCGAGCTTGGTGGACAGCTCGGTGACGGTGAGTCCATGGTCGGTGTCGGCCAGCAGCTTGAGGACACGCAGTCCTCGGTCGAGCGTCTGGGAAGTCTCCGCGGTCACGACGCCCACTCCTTAGGTGAGGGTCGGCGGCCCCCCTACGCGGCGGTTGCGTCGCCGGTCCCGTGGGCGACGCGCGTCAGAGGCCGCCGGTCGGAACACCGGCTGCGCTCCGCGGCGGCGCTGCCACGGGGCGTGTGCTTTGCGGGGACATTAGCGAGGCCGTCCCGCTCAGCGGAAGACTTCGTCCAGAATCCGGGCACCGGGGCGCCCCTAGCGCCCCCCATTGCCCCGTTACGCGGCGGCCGCCCGGGAGGCCCCGCACACCACCTCCGCACACGACCTCCCCACTCGGAACCCCCGGCTCCCTACTCGAACGTCACTTCATGCGGGTGGCCCACTCCTGGACCTTCTCGATGCGCTGGCGCAGCTGCCCCGCCGTGGCCTCCGCGCTCGGCGGCCCCCCGCATGTGCGCCGCAACTCGGTGTGGATCACGCCGTGCGGCTTCCCGCTCTGATGCACGTACGCGCCGACCATCGTGTTGAGCTGCTTCCGCAGCCCGAGGAGTTCCTTGTGCGAGACGACAGGGCGACGCTCGGCGGGCAGCTCAAGCAGGTCCGCCTCGTCGTCCGGCTTCTTCTTGCTGTGCGCGATCTGCCGGGCCTGCCGCTTCTGGAGCAGCATCTGCACCTGGTCGGGTTCGAGGAGCCCGGGGATGCCCAGGTAGTCCTGCTCCTCCTCGCTCCCCGGGTGCGCCTGCATGCCGAACTCGGCGCCGTCGAAAAGGACCCGGTCGAAGACGGCCTCGGACTCCAGCGCCTCGAAGGAGAACTGTTCCTGTTCGCCGGTGTCTTCGTCCTGCTCCTTGTTGGCCTCGTCCATCTCGGCCTCGGACTCGGCGTAGGGGTCCTCCTCGCCCTCCTTCTTCGGCTTGTCGAGGACGTGGTCGCGCTCGACCTCCATCTCGTTGGCGAAGGTGAGGAGGTCGGGGACGGTCGGCAGGAAGACGGAGGCGGTCTCGCCGCGCCGCCTGGACCGTACGAAGCGGCCGACGGCCTGCGCGAAGAAGAGCGGCGTGGAGATCGTGGTCGCGTACACGCCCACGGCCAGGCGCGGCACGTCGACGCCTTCCGACACCATGCGCACGGCGACCATCCACCGGTCGGTGCTCGCGGCGAAGTCGTCGATGCGGTTGGAGGCGCCGGTGTCGTCGGAGAGGACGACGGTGGCCTTGCTGCCCGTGATCTCGCGGATCAGCTTGGCGTAGGCGCGCGCGGAGTCCTGGTCGGAGGCGATGACGAGGCCCCCCGCGTCGGGGATGGCCTTCCTGACCTCGCTGAGCCGCTTGTCGGCGGCCTTCAGGACGTTCGGCATCCACTCGCCGCGCGCGTCGAGGGCGGTGCGCCACGCCTGCGAGACGGCGTCCTTGGTCATGGGCTCGCCGAGCCGCGCGGCGATCTCGTCGCCCGCCTTCGTGCGCCAGCGCATGTTGCCGGAGTACGAGAGGAAGATGACGGGCCGCACGACGCCGTCGCCGAGCGCGCTGCCGTATCCGTAGGTGTAGTCGGCGGAGGATCGCCGGATGCCGTCGTTCCCCTCCTCGTACTGCACGAAGGGGATCGGGTTCGTGTCGGACCGGAACGGCGTACCGGTGAGCGCGAGACGGCGGGTGGCGGGCTCGAACGCTTCGAGGCACGCCTCACCCCAGGACTTGCTGTCCCCCGCGTGGTGGATCTCGTCGAGGATGACGAGGGTCTTGCGCTGCTCGGAGCGGTTGCGGTGCAGCATCGGCCGTACGCCGACGCCCGCGTAGGTCACGGCGACGCCGTGGTACTCCTTGCTGAGCGGTCCCGCGCTGTACTCGGGGTCCAGTTTGATGCCTATACGGGCGGCTGCCTCGGCCCACTGCTTCTTCAGGTGCTCGGTGGGCGCGACCACGGTGACCTGCTGGACGACGTGGTGGTGCAGCAGCCAGGACGCGAGCGTGAGCGCGAACGTCGTCTTGCCGGCGCCGGGGGTGGCGACGGCGAGGAAATCTCGCGGCTGCTCCTGGATGTACCGGTCCATCGCACCCTGCTGCCAGGCACGCAGCTTGTTGGCGGTGCCCCATGGCGCACGCCCGGGGAACGCGGGCGAGAGGTGATGGGAGGAGTTGGCGGCGGCGCTGGTGGTAGTCACGGTCTCCGGGTTCGCGGGTCGGCGGCACGTATGACAACCGGGCCACCTTACCGGTGATGCGTTGACGTTCCACCGAGGGCGAGGCGGCGCGGGAGGCCGGTGCGACGGGTCTCACACCGGGTGTGCGGTCTCTCGCGGCCCGACGTGCCGGGCTCCCGCCCGGACGCGGGGCCCACCCGCCGGTGGCACGACTCAGCCGGAGGTGTCGGGGCGTACGTCCGTCAGCACGACCGCAGTCACCTCTGCCGCCTCCGGCACCTCCCCCACCCCCGGCTCGTCCATCACGGACACCTCCGGAACCGGTCCGCCGTGCAGCCGCGTCCCCACCCACGCCCCGACCAGGGCGACCGCGGCCATCGGCAGGAAGACGGCGACGAAGGCCGCCGGATGCGAGCCCGAGGCCTCCCCCGCCCCATGGGCGGCACCCACCGTGCCGCCGCCGAGCGCGGCGAACGCGGCGCCGCCCGCCGCGAGCAGGACGACGTTCGAGAGTCCGTCGGAGATCTGTAGCGCGGCCGAGTTGGACCCCGCGTCGGCGGGCGCGGAGAGCCGGAGCAGCAGCACGCTCGTCGAGGCGATGACCATGCCCATCCCGAAGCACCCGAAGCCCCACGCGACGCCCACGACCCACACGGGCACGGCCTCGATGAGGACGGTCGGCGCGGCGAGTATGGCCGCCGCGACGAGCACCATCCCGGAGGCGACGAGCTTCGACCGGTAGGGCTCCATGCGGGGCCGCGACTGGACGTAAGAGCCGAGCGCCCAGGTCGCCCCGCCCACCGCCAGCGAAAGACCGGCCATCGTGGGGCTCAGCCCGCGCTGGGTGACCAGCATCAGCGGTACGAAGGACTCGGCCGCGATGAACGACCCCGCCGCGACACCGCGCAGCAGCACGACGGACGGCAGCCCTCGCACGGCCCGGTACGTCCCCTTGGGCAGCAGCCCGAGCACCGCCGGAACGAGGACGGCTCCGCCGACGGCAGCGGGCAGCAGCGAGAGCCACCGCAGGTCCTGGCCCGCGTACTGGAGGAGCCCCGCCCCCAGCGAGATCCCCAGCGCCAGCCGGATGCGCCGCCGGTCGAACGCGGCGACGGGCGCGTCCGGGACCACCGGCCCCGACGCCGTCCGCCGTATCGCGGGCAGCGCGAGAGCGAGCGGCGCGGCCACGAGGACGGGGATGCCGACGAAGACCCAGCGCCAGCCGAGGTGTTCGGTGACCGTCCCGGCGATCAGCGGCCCCACCACGGACGGCACGACCCAGCTCGCCGCGAACGCCGCCATGATCGACGCCCGCAGGTGCTCGGGGTAGGCCCGGCTGACGATCACATACAGCCCGACGATGACCAGGCCACCGCCGAGCCCCTGCACGGCCCGCCCCGCGATGAACACCCACATCGACCCGGCGGTCCCGCTGAGCAGCAGCCCCGCCGCGAACAACGAGATCCCGGTGGCGACCGGCCCCAGCGGTCCCCGCCGGTCGGCCCACTGCCCGCTGAGCACCATGCCGAAGAGGCTGGTCGTGAAGTACCCGGAGAACGCGAAGGCGTACAGCGACACGCCGTCCAGCTCGCGCGCGGCCACGGGCATCGCCGTCCCGACGGCGGTCGCCTCGAAGGCGATCAGCAGCACGACGGAGACGATGCCGGTGCTCAGGGCGCGGTAGGGCTTGCGCAGGACGCCGTCGGTGTCATCGTCAGTCATGCACGCCAGAGTAAGAGGCGTGCGCCCGTTTTACCCCTGTCCAGGGGTGGGGGCTTGCTCGTCCCTTGGTCGTACGTCCGTCAGTCGCGCGAGGCGTACGTGAGGAACGTGGACCAGGTGGAGGGGGTGAGGGTGAGGTGGGGGGAGCGGGGGGTCTTTGAGTCGCGGATGTGGATGGTGGCCGGGGTGGTGGCTATCTCGACGCAGTCGCCGGACTCATTGCTGCTGCTGTAGCTGCTCTTCTGCCACTCCAGAGCGATCTCGACGCAGTCATCACCCTCGCTACTGCTGCTGTAACTGCTCTTGAACCAGTCGAGTCCAGAGTCGTTCCGGGCAGAAGCCTTGCGGATCATGTCTCTCCCAGCACTTGCTCGATGAAGGCCAGCGACTCCCGTGGCGTGAGAGCCTGGGCCCGGATCATGCCATAGCGCAACTCAAGGATCCTGAGCTGCTTCGGGTCAGAGACAGGATGCCCGCCGAACGCTCCGTCGGATCGCCCGACCGCTGTGCCATCGCGGAATTTCAACACTTCGATCAGGCCTCCCATTCCCGCGTGGCTCTCGCAGTCGAGTGGCATCACCTGGAAGGTGACACTGCGCAACTGGGCTACCTCCAGGAGGTGTTCGAGCTGTCGCCGCAGCATCATCGTTCCGCCGATGGTGCGTCGCAGAGTCGCCTCTTCTTGGACGAAGTGGAGAGCCGGTGCGGGATCGCGACCAAAGATCACCTGTCGGGCCACACGCCCGGCCACATCACGCTCCACCTGGTCCCGCGAGTATGCAGGCTGCCGCATCTCGAACAGTGCCCGCATGTGCTCTTCCGTCTGAAGCAGCCCATGGACGTTGTGGTTGCTGTACAGCCCGATCTCGACCGCCTGTGCCTCCAACTTCGCCAGGCCCCGAGTCTTCTTCGGATACCGGGCCTCCCGCATCTCCTTCTTCATCGCGGAAACCAGCCCACCCGCTCCCGTGACCTCATCGACCTTGTCCAGGTACTCAGGGCGGGGAATCCGCGCCCCGCGCTCGACCTTGCGGACGAGGTCCTCCCCGTACCCGATGGCCTCGGCGAACTCGGCGACCCGCATGCCCGTCGCCTCCCGCCGCAACTTCAACTGCTGGCCGACCATCTCCACGACCGCGCTGATCTCGTCCTCAGGATCAACGTCCCAGCCGGGTTCATCCACACCATCGTTACGCTCCACGCGCCCGCCCTCCGCCGTCCCGTACTAGCCCAACGCGCACCCGTACCCGAACAGCAACGGAGACAGCCAGGACAGGCCGGGACAAGCACCGGACAAATGCGGTACGCACAGCGCGCACCGCTACCCACCGTACGCACGGACCGCCACGCTGGGTGACGTGAACCAAGAAACCACTCGGGCTCAAACCCCCACACCCGTACACCAGTTCACGATCCTGCTTTCCGCGACGCGAAGAGGCGCACGCCTGGCCCGGCTCCTGACGAGGGAGCAACTGCACAGCTGGGAGCACCCGTTCGAGTCGGCGGAGCAGATCGTCGCCGAGCTGGCGAACAACGCCGTGCTGCACGGGCACGTGCCGGGCCGGAGCTTCCGCCTTGTGCTGACGCTCATCGCAGCGAACACGCTCCGTGTCGAGGTGACGGACGCGCGGGCCGACCGGAGCCCACCGTTGCACCCCCGGCGTCCGTCGCCCGAGGCGGAGTCCGGCAGGGGGCTGCTCCTGGTCGAGGCGTTGGCGGCGCGGTGGGGCACGGACTTGGGCACGTTGCCGTTGAGCCCCTGCAAGACGATCTGGGCGGAGATCGACGCGCCGCCGTGCCCTCTGTGACTTCGGTGGGCCGGGGCCTTTGATGGTTCCCGGGGCCGCCCGGCTTTTTGCGGAGTGTGGCGCCTCCGGGCCACCAGTAAAGGGCGCTCCGCTGCGCTCCACGTCGGCTGCGCCGATTCCGCTCCGCTCCACCCTTGACTGCCGTCCCTCCACCGCACGTGAACTTTGACCCGGACGCCCAGGGGTGGGGCCGACGGGGACGGCTGGGATGGGTCATCACCGTTCACTGCCGGGTGCGGACCGGCCCATCGTGGGCGCGGGCCCCGGAAGGCGCTCGGCCAGCCGCCCGGCTTCGCCGCTCGGGTCATCACCCTTCATCGCCGGGTGCGGACCGGTCCAACGTGAGCGCGGCTACGGTCTGAGCGCGGTCCCCGGCCACGCCGCTCGGGCCATCCCCGCCCGCTGCCGGGTGCGGACCGGCCCAACGTGGGCGGACGTGAGGGTCGAGGCACCGACGAGCAGGCTGGCCCCGCCCCCCGGACATCTACTTTGGGAAAGTTGCGAATGGATTCGCCGTGCGCCCCCCCGATCACTCCCCGCGCGCCCTCCCCGGCCGTCTTTCACGGGCCCGCACACCCGATGGCGAGGGGGCGCATTCCCTCCGGCGGGGGGCGCGCGGCGGTCTGCTTCGCAACTTTTCCAAAGTAGATGTCCGGGAGCGGCCGGTCTCGCCATTCATTCCGCGTGCCCGGCGGCGTCTCGACCGTGACGGGGACCCACGTTGGGCCGGTCCGCACCCGGCGATGAAGGGTGATGACCCGAGCGGCGAAGCCGGGCGGCTGGCCGAGCGCCTTCTGGGGCCCGCGCTCACGATGGGCCGGTCCGCACCCGGCAGTGAAAGGTGATGGCCCGAGCAGAGGAGTCCGCAGCCCCCACCCCTGGCCGTCCGGGTCAAAGTTCACGTGCGGTGGAGGGACGGCAGTCAAGGGTGGAGCGGAGCGGAATCGGCGCAGCCGACGCGACGTAGGAGCGCCCTTTACTGGCGGCCCGGAACCGCCACACTCCGCAAAAAGCCGGGCGGCCCCGGGAACCGTCAACGTCACCGGCCCAGCTGCCCACCTAGGCGACGGTGAGCACGATCT
This sequence comes from Streptomyces sp. NPDC046465, assembly GCF_040646035.1. NCBI lineage: Bacteria > Bacillati > Actinomycetota > Actinomycetes > Kitasatosporales > Streptomycetaceae > Streptomyces > Streptomyces sp. NPDC046465. The sequence goes on along the minus strand of NZ_JBEYZK010000010.1, from coordinate 141,942 downwards.
TGCCCTGGATGTGCCCTCGGGCAGCCCGTTCGTGCGCCGCCCGAGCCTCCGCGAGAGGAAACGTACTGTCGAGCGCGACCCGCACCGCGCCCGCGTCGAGCAGGCGGCCCAGTTCAGCGAGTTGCGCGCCGCTCGACCGGACCTGGGTGAGGGTGACCGTGATGCCCAGCTCGGCGTTCTCCTCGTCGTCGAACTCGCCGAAGTAGACCGGGTAGAGGGAGCCGCCGCGCTTGATGGTGCGCAGGAAGCGCCTGCTGTGGGGGCCTCCGACCGTGTCCAGGACGAGGTCGACGTCACGGACGACGTCCTCGGGGCGCTCCTTGGTGTAGTCGATGAACTCGTCGGCGCCGAGCTCGCGCAGGAACGCCTCGTGGGCGCCGGAGGCCACGGCGATGACGCGGGCCCCCTTCCACTTGGCCAGCTGGAGGGCGAGGTGCCCCACACCGCCCGCGGCCCCGTTGATGAGCACCGTGGTCCCGCTGTCGAGCGCGATCGGGCGGTGTGGGGCCTCCTGGAACGGAGAGGGATGGTCGTGCCCGAGCGCGATCAGGAACTGCCACGCCGTGAGCCCGGACATGGGCAGGCCGGCGGCGTGCGCGTGGTCGACGGAGGTCGGTTTACGGGCGAGGTCGGCCGCCGGAGCGGTGACGTACTCGGCGTAGGCGCTGCCCTGGAGAGCCGTGGGGAAGCGCAGGAGGCCGATGACTTCGTCGCCGACGGAGAAGCCGTCGGCGCCGGGGCCGAGGGATGCCACGACGCCCGAGACGTCGGTCCCCGGGATCAGGGGGAGGTGCACCGGGGGCTTGAGCTCGGCAGGCACGTCGGGCATCCCCTCACGGGCGTACCAGTCGGGAGGGTTGAGCCCGACCGCGTGCACGCGGACGAGCACCTCCCCCGGCCCGGGTTCGGGGATCGGCGCGTCCTCGTAACGCAGGACGTCAGGGGCGCCGAACTCGTGCAGCCGGATCGCCTTCATCATGTGGGTCGCCATCGCTTTTCTCTCCTGCTCGCACCGCGGGATACGCTCATCCGGACCAGCGATCCACATAAATGGACCACTGATCCGAATATATGGATCAGTGGTCCGGATAGTCAAGCAAGCGGGCAGGAAGGCAAGAGGACAGATGCGGGCCGATGCCAGGAAGAACCGTGACCACCTGCTCGCCGTAGCGGGCACCGCCATCGCCGAGCAGGGCGTCGACGTGGCCCTGCGCGACATCGCACGCAGGGCCGACGTCGGGCTCGCGACGCTGCTGCGGCACTTCCCGACGCGCGAGGCGCTGCTCGAAGCCCTGCTCCGCACGAACTTCGACGACCTGACGGCGAAGGCGGAGGAACTTGAGACGTCGAGTACGCCGGGGGACGCGCTCGTCTCATGGCTGCGCGACGGCGTCGCGTGGACGACGACGTACCGGGGCGTGACCGTGCTGATGGCAGCCGCCATCGAGGACACCGAATCCGCGCTCCACGCTTCGTGTGTGGGCCTGCGCGCGGCCGGTGCGCGGCTCCTCGCCCGCGCCCAGGCCTCGGGTGAGGCGCGCGGCGACATCGACGGCGCCGATCTGTTCGCGCTGGTGGCCATGCTCGCCTGGCTCGGCGACCAGCCCTCGCTCGCACCCCGCGCCGATCACCTCTTCGACGTCGTATCGGGTGCGGTGCTGACCAGCACGGTCAGCCCATGCTGAGGGCGCCGTCCAGGGACTCGCGGATGATGTCCGCGTGCCCCGCGTGCTGCGCGGTCTCGCCGATGACGTGCAGCAGTACGCGGCGCGCGGACCACCGGCCGCCGGGCTCGAACCACGGGGCGTCCGGGAGGGGATGGGACAGGTCGAGGTCGGGCAGTCCGCGCACCAACGCGTCCGTTCGGGCGGCGACTTCCTCGTAGTCGTCGAGGACGCCCGCCAGCGTCTCGCCGGGCAGCATCCGGAACTCGTCGGCCCGCTGGGCCCAGTCGTCGTCGGTCATGTCGGTGACGGAGCCCAGCGCCGGAAGGCCGCCCTCGATGAAGGCGACCCACACCCTCTCGACCGAGGTGACGTGCTTGACGATGCCGCCCACACACAGCGCGCTGGCGGTGGTGCGAAGGCCCGCCTGCTCGTCGGTGAGGTCGCGGGTGGTGCGGCGCAGCATGGTGCGGTGATGGGTGAGCGCTTCCAGCAGGTCGGTGCGCTCGCCGGTGGTCATGTCATCGCGGGTCTTCGTCGTCTCGCTCATCGTGGTTTCGACCTTCCGTTGCCGCTGCTCCGTCGGACAGGCGTCACGCTAGAACCCCAATAGGACAGGTATTGGCCTAGTGGACCCCTGACGTACACCCGTGCGGTGATCTACGGGCGACCGTTACAAGACCGTCAACCGGTCGCAATGGTGGGTGATTTACCTTTATTCCGCACCCGCCGGACGACTGAGGGCAAAAGGTCGGTACCGCACGGGAGCACACCATCGCATCGTGAAGGGGAACACGCCGTTATGCGCACCATCACCCACCGCCGCAGCGCCCTGCGTACCGCCGCCGTCTCGGTCATCGCCGGTACGGCCCTGCTGGCCCCGGCCGCCGCGGCCCTGGCGAGCTCCCCCGCCCCCGCGCGCCCCGCCGCCGCGCAGCCCGCCGCCGCGAAGACGACGAAAATCGACATCGGCGCGGGCGTCACCATCACCGTCAAGGACGGCAAGCCGTACTACGACGGCAAGGTCATCAAGCCGGGCCAGACCGTCGACGACGGCATCTACGTGCACCTGAGCGCCGACGGCAAGCGCCTGTACAGCAAGACGCAGGGCGGCGGCACCCCGTACGCGATCTGGGACGTCAGGACCGGCAAGCTCCTCGGCACCCAGAAGAACAGCCCCACCGCGAAGGTGAAGGCCGCGCTGACCGCCAAGCCGTCCGCGACCTCCGTGAAGGCCTGGCAGGAGCTGCGCGTCGGCGGCAAGGCGACGGGCATCAAGGCCGGCAGCAAGGTGACCCTGCAGCAGAAGCAGCGCGGCACGTGGAAGTCGCTGCCCGCCGGTACGAGCGTCAACAAGTCCGGCGCGTACTCGATGCGCGTCAAGCTCGGCCTCAAGGGCAAGAACGAGCTCCGCGTGAAGAGCGGCGCCACCCTCTCGCCGGTCTTCAACGTCACGGTGCGCTAGCGCCGGGTGTAGACCGCGCCTGCGTACGGGCCGTACCTGCCGATCGGCGGGTACGGCCCGCTGTGTTTTCGCTGGGCACTCGTGACGTGGACCGGATCTAGAGGCGGCAGCTGATCTCCATTCCGTCCTCGACGGGGAACGTGACGCTCTGGTAGCCGTTCTGGGGGTCACGGACGTAGTCGAGGTAGGGCGCGAGGTCGTCCAGGTCGACGTCGTCGGCGACGACGAGGGTGCCGGGCGCGAGGCGGGGTTCGAGGAGGCGCAGGACGGGCAGGCACAGGTCCTTCCAGCCGTCGAGGAGGACGAAGTCCGCGGGCCCGTCGAGTGCGGCGAGGGTCTCGCGGGCGTCTCCTTCGAGGACCGTGATCAGGTCGTCGAGGCCCGTCTCGGCGAACGTCCGGCGGGCGGCCGCGGCCTTGGCGGCGCTCAGTTCCGTACTGATCACCCGCCCCGTCCCGTTGTCGCGCACCGCGGCGGCGAGGTGGAGCGTGGAGATGCCGAAGGACGTGCCGAACTCGACGACGGTGGCGGGGCGGATGGCCCGGATCAGGTTGTAGAGGAGACGGCCGCCCTGGGCGGAAATCGGCATGTACACCTCCGCTTTGGCGTCCGCCTGCTCCTGCGGGCCGAGAGACGCGAAACCCTGGGGCCACGCCTCCCGGACCCGCCTGCTGGTCGCCTCGTCCTGCTCGGCGTCCCGGAACATCCGGTCGAGGGCGGAGGTGACGCGGGGGTCTTCGAGGGTGTTGGTGAGTGTCATGGACCTAGGCTAGACGCACCGTTGCGTAACGTCTAGAGGTTCTGGCCTACTCTGGACGCAGCCGACGCAGAAGAGATGGGAAGCAGATGACTCTGAAGGAAGGCCAGCGAGTGGTGCTGGCAGCGGACACCCGGCTGACCGATTCGGCCGAGGCGTCGGGGGTCGTCATCGGGTTCCTGTCCCTGGCGGCGGGCACCGGCGGGACCGTCGAGCAGGTGGTCGGCCACCAGGACGAGAGCGAGGACGTACGCGAGTACGAGCGGCTCAAGTCGCTGCTCGACGCCTTCGGCGGCGAGATGCCCGCGGAGAGCAGGAAGCAGCTCGAAGAGAACGTCGCCTCTCTGGAACCCGCCTGGACCGCCTTCCAGGAACGGGCGCCTCGCGTGACCGTACGGGTCCGCTTCGACAACGGCTTCATCCTCGACGGCGCCGACGAGGCCGTCTTCGCCCCCGCCTGAGCACACAGATACGCCCGCCCCCTTCATGAACGCCATATGGCAGTCCCATTGCGGCACCCCCTGATCACTTGAGACCGCCCCACAGCCGCCGCTACCTTCAAGAAGTCAGGTCAACGACTTGGCCGTGTGCCCGAGAGGCTCAGGGGCTGGACTGCAAATCCAGTAACGCGGGTTCGAATCCCGCCACGGCCTCTTGGTACGCAGCAACTCACTTCACGTTTGGTTCCTGTAACAGGCCTCGGAATACGCCTAGTTGCACCGACATACTCCCGGAACAGGACTCGTGTCACACGAGTTCACAGATTCCACACGGTGACACGCCGTTCCAGGGAGGAAACTTGCGCGACCACGTGAAGAGAGCATGCGCGGCGACCGTCGCCACGGCCGCCGCCATGGCCCTCACGGCGGGCATGACCAGCCCAGCGACGGCCGGAACGCAGAGCAGCGGCACGCAGGGCACGCCGCACCACCGGCTCACCCTCATCACCGGCGACCACGTCACCGTCGACGCAGAAGGGCGCGTCACGGGCTTCGCCCCGGCCGAGGGGCGCGAGCGCGTCCCCGTCCGTACGCTCCGCTCGCCGAGCGGCCACACCCTCGTACTCTCAGCGGATGCCCAACGCCTGATATCCGACGGTCGGGTCGATCAACGGCTGTTCGACGTCACGGAGTTGAACAAGAAGCGCAACCGCACGGCCCAGGAAAAGGGTCTGAAGGTCATCGTCGGTTATGAGGGGGTCGCCGCCCGCGCCAAGGCAAGCGTCCGGGGCGCCGGTGACACCACCGTCCGCAGGTCCCTCAAGACCCTCAACGCCGACGCCGTCACCACCCCGCAGCGGGACGCGGGCGACCTGTGGAAGGCCCTGACCGACGGCTCCGGGCAGAAGGACATCGATCGCGTCTGGCTCGACGGCAGCCGTAAGGCCACCCTCGACAAGAGCGTCAAGCAGATCGGCGCCGACAAGGCGTGGGACGCGGGGTACGACGGCAAGGGCGTCAGGATCGCCGTGCTCGACACGGGCGTCGACGCCACCCACCCCGACCTCAAGGGGCAAGTCGTCGCCGAGAAGAACTTCTCCGGCTCCCCCGACACGAAGGACCGCTACGGCCACGGCACCCACGTCGCGTCCATCGCGGCCGGTACGGGCGCCAAGTCCGGCGGCAAGTTCAAGGGCGTCGCCCCCGGCGCCAAGCTCCTCAACGGCAAGGTCCTCGACGACGACGGATTCGGCGACGACTCCGGGATCGTCGCGGGCATGGAGTGGGCGGCGGCCGAAGGTGCCGATGTCGTCAACCTCAGCCTCGGCGGCGGCGACGCCCCCGGCACCGACCCGCTCGAAGCCGCCGTCGACAAGTTGTCCAAGGACAAGGGCATCCTCTTCGCCATCTCGGCGGGCAACGACGGCAGGCCCGGTTCCGTCGGCTCGCCCGGCAGCGCGGACGCCGCCCTGACCGTCGGCGCGGTCGACGACAACGACAAGCTCGCGGACTTCTCCAGCCAGGGTCCGCGCGTCGGCGACGGTGCGATCAAGCCCGACGTGACCGCGCCCGGCGTGGACATCACGGCCGCCGCCGCGCCCGGCTCCGTCATCGAGAAGGAGGTCGGCCAGAACCCCGAGGGCTATCTGACGATCTCCGGTACGTCGATGGCCTCCCCGCACGTCGCGGGCGCCGCCGCCCTGCTCAAGCAGCAGCACCCCGACTGGAAGCAGCCCGAGCTCAAGGGCGCCCTCACCGGCTCCACCAAGGCGGGCGACTACGCGCCGTTCCAGCAGGGTTCGGGTCGCATCGCGGTCGACAAGGCCATTGAGCAGACCGTCATCGCCGACCCGGTGTCGGTGAGCTTCGGCACGCAGCCGTGGCCGCACACCGACGACAAGCCGGTCACCAAGAAGGTGACGTACCGCAACCTCGGCAAGGACGACGTCACCCTCGACCTGACGGTGACCGCCACCGACCCGAAGGGCCGTCCGGCCCCCGCCAGAGCCTTCACCCTCGGCGCGGACAAGCTCACCGTCCCCGCGGGCGGCACCGCCTCCGTCGACCTCACCGCCGACACCAGGACCGGCGGCACGCTCGACGGCACGTACTCCGCGTACGTCGTGGCGAACGGCGGGAACCAGTCCGTACGCACCGCCGCCGTGATCGAGCGCGAGATCGAGCGGTACGACGTCACGCTGAAGTTCATCGGCCGCGACGGCCGGGCCGCCGAGAACCACTCCTCGTCGTTCTCGGCGCTCACCGGGGCCGACAAGGGCCTCAACCTCTTCCCGGACGGCTCGGCAGGAACCTTCAAGGCCCGGGTCGCCAAGGGCAGTTACCTGCTCGACTCGGCGATCTACGTCGACCCCGAGGACGGTGACAAGGGCGTCGACTGGCTCGCCGGGCCGAAGCTGGCCGTCGACAAGGACATGACGGTGACCGTCGACGCCCGCACGGCGAAGCCGGTCGACATCACAGGCCCCGACCCGGCCGCCAAGCTGACCTTCATGGACGGCCGGTACACCTACCAGGGGTACGAGCTCGGCGCCCTCAACGTCACCTCCTTCCAGAGCATGCGCACCGCCCACCTCGGTCCGAAGGTCTCCGAAGGCCTCGGCCAGCAGTGGCTCGGCACCTGGCTGAAGGGCGCGAACACCCGCTACGACATGCTGATCGGCGGCAGCGTCAAGAAGCTCGCGACCGGCTACACGCGGCACCTGAAGCGCGGCGACTTCGCCACCCTGAAGGTCGGCATGGGCGCCTCGTCGCCCGGCCGCTCGGGCTCCCTGGGCGTCGCCGGGTACCTGCCCCTTGCGGGCGGCATCTCGCCGATCCTGCCCGCGCAGAAGCTGCCGCGCACCCAGACCGTGCACGTCTCCGCGCTCGACGGCACCCTGTGGGGCGTCGACTTCCAGCAGTACGGCGACAAGGACGCGGACGGCGACCCGGTCCTTGAGGGCTCGTACTCGATGGCCCCCGGGACCTTCAAGGCGGGCCGTACGTACGCCAGGACGTTCAACACCGGCGTCTTCGGCCCCGCCCTCGGCAAGGGCATGGGCCTCTTCCGCGAGGGCGACAGGATCGGCGGCCGACTGCCCGTCGTCGCCGACGGCAAGGGACACCGGGGCTGGAGCGCGTACTCCTCGGCGAAGTCGGCCCTGTACCGCGACGGCACGAAGATCGCCGAGAACGACGACCCGGTGACCGGCTCCGAAACCTTCACGGTCCCGGCGCAGGACGCCGAGTACCGCCTGACGGCCTCCGTGCGGCGCGATGCGAAGGTGGCCGCGACCTCGTCGCGGGTCGACGCGAGCTGGACGTTCCGCTCCAGGAACGTCGGCTCGGCGGAGGTCCGGCTCCCCGCCTCCACCGCCCGCTTCACCCCGAAGCTCGACCTGACGGGCCGCGCCCCCGCGGGCGCCACCCAGTCCTTCCCGGTGAAGGTCCAGGGCTCGGCGGCAGGCACCGGCAACCTCAAGTCCCTTACCGTGTACGCCTCCTACGACGGCGGCAGGACCTGGCAGAAGACGCGGGTCCGGGACGGAAAGGTCGCCGTGAAGAACCCGGCGAGGGGCAAGGGCGTCGCCCTGCGCGCCAGGATCACGGACAAGGACGGCAACAAGTCGACGCTGTCCGTGTACGACGCGTACCGCGGCAAGTAGTCCTGCGCCTGCTCCGCACCTGCCCCACCCCTGTCCCACCCCGCGCGGCCCGTCGGAACCTCCGTTCCGGCGGGCCGCGCGCCCGTGAAAAGAAACCCGTACGGGTAGTACCCGTTTCTGGTGCGCCGACGGACGTATGGGGTGACGGAGTTCGGCGTGAGACGAGGATGGTGGTTCCACGTGCTGGAATCGGTGGGCCCCGGCGAGGCCGCTGCCGCGGTGGCCGCACTGGCGGGGCTCTGCGCGACGGTGGTCCGTGGCCGGGTCGCCCAGGCCAGGGAGCGGCGCCGGGCGATGGCCGAGATCGCCAAGGCCTTCTCGGCGGGCGGCGGCCCCGCTCGGGTGCGCCAGGAGATGCGCGGCGACCAGTGGTCCCTCGACCTGGACCGCGAATGAGCGGCGGCGGGCCACCCGACGACGGGGGCGACGGGGCCGCCGGGGCCACCGATGCCCGCGCCTTCTACGACAGGCAGCAGCCCAAGCTCCTGACGTTCGTGGCCCGCCGCATCGGGGACGCCGAACAGGCGCAGGACGTCTGCCAGGAGGCCTGGAAGGCGTACTTCGTGGGACTGCGGCGGCGCGGCCCGTGGCAGAAACCGGTGGGCGTGCTCTTCGCCATCGCCAAGAACAAGGCGAGGGACTTCTGCGAGCGGCGCGGCAGACTTCCGGCCCCCATGGAGGGCGAGGACCTGACGACGCTGGCCCACTGCATGGAGACCGGGTCCGACGGCCGGCACGACGCCGACCGCAGGGTGGACCTGGAGAAGGCGCTCGCCACGCTGACCCAGCGGCAGCGCGAGGCGCTCCATCTGCGTTTCGTCGACGACCTCACGGTCGCCGAGGCCGCCGAGATGATGGGCGTCACAGCAGACGGGGTCAAGCGGCTGCTGCGGCGGGCGCTGGACAGACTGAACCGCACACCCTGCTTGGACTCCTACCGGCCGGCGACCCCCGCCGAGCGCCAGGAGGTGGGCAAGTGAAGCGCAACCGTGAACTGCACGACCACGAGGCCCCGACGCGGAGGGAGCTCGCCGCGGGCTTCGACGCGGTCATGGCCGACCTCGACCGCGCGCCCGCCCACGAGCTCGACGCACTCGCACGTGCGGCCGAGCGAGTGGAGATCGGCCTCTCCGCGTACGAACTGGGCATGGAGCACCTGGCCCAGGGGGCCCGCGGGACGGCACTGCACTGGCTGGAGACGGCGAGCCGGTACGACGTGACCAGCGCCGAACGTGTCCTTGAAGACGTCCTCTGCGACCGGGACGTCGACAAGGATGTCGACAAGGACATAAATATCGACCGGCCGTCCCCGGCACCTGCCGAGAACGAGGCCGCGGCGATCCGGGACGCGGCGCTGAAGAAGGCCGAGCAACTGCTCGCGGCGGTCGAGCGGAAGAGGGAGGTCATGCTCGAAGAGGCGCACGCCGAGTGCGCCGATATCCGGCGGGCAACCGTCTCGGCAAACGAGAAGCTGCAGGAGGTCCATCGGGAGCTCGACCTGCTGACGCGGCGCCGCGAGGACATCAACTCCGAGATCACCCGCGTCCAGGACGTACTGGAAGCCCTGGAGTCCTTCGAGGCGCCGACCGGCACGGGCAGATCCGGGGCCGAGGCGAGCGAGGCGTCGGCCACGGGTACGCGGCGCTAGGCGCCGTCGCCTCCCCCGCTCCCGGTCGCACTCGTGGACCGGGGGCCGGGGCCGGGCGGGCGCGCGTCACGTCGCGACGGCCGCCTGCGGGCGGATCGGCAGGCGGTTGACCGGGCGGCCCGTCGCCGCGCGGACCGCCGAGGCGATGGCCGCGGGGGACGTCACGACCGGGGCCGCGCTGGCCGCCTTCGCGCCGAAGGGGGCCACGACGTCCCGCTCCTCGACCAGCTTCACGATGCGGATGTCGGGGGTGTCCAGGGCCGTCGGCAGCGCGTACCCGGTCAGGTCGGGGTGGCGGACGATGCCGCGCGGGGTGCGGAGGTTCTCCGTGAGCGCCGCGCCCACGCCCTGCGTGACGCCCGCCTCGATGCGGGACCGCAGCTGGGCGGGGTTGAGGATGCGGCCCACGTCCTGGGCGACGGCCAGCTCCACGACCCGTACGGAACCGATCTCGATGTCGACGTCCACGACCGCGCGGATCGCGCAGAACGCCATGCCGACGAAGGCGTCACCCTGCCCGGCCTCGTCGAGCGGCTCGGTCGGATGGGGGCGGCACTGGGCCGTGGCCCACAGTTCCTTGCCCTCCAGGGCCTCGGTGACGGTCGTGGAGAGCACACCGTCGTACGAGGTGATCTTGCCGTCGGTGATCTGCAACAGCTCGGTGGACATTCCGAACTTGTGGGCCAGCGGCTGGAGGAGCTGCGTGCGGACCATCTTCGCGGCCCGCTCGACCGCGCCGCCCGACACCCACGTGTGACGGCCGCGGCAGCTCGGCCCGGCAGGCGGCTGGTCGGTGTCGACGGGGGCGACCCGCACGTCGTCGATGCCCAGCGTCTCCTGGACGATCTGGCGGGCCAGCGTGGTGAAGCCCTGGCCGGTCTCGACGGCCGCGCAGATCACCGTCGCCGTGCCGCCGTGCACCTTCACCGTGGCCGTGGAGACCTCGTCCGTGCCCTCGGCGCCCAGGAGCTGGACCATGCCGAGGCCGTAGCCGACGCCGCGGCGCACCGCGGCCGGGTCACCCGCACCCTCGGGCCCGCCGGGCAGCAGCCACTCGTCCTCGGGGGTGTCCTTGGGCAGGTCGGGCAGCGGGAAGTCCCGTACGGCGGCGAGGAGTTCGGCCACCGGAGCGGGGCAGGTCACCGTCTGTCCGGTGGGCAGGATGTCGCCGGTCGCCATGGCGTTGCGCAGCCGCAGCTCCGCCGGGTCGACCCCCAGCTTCTTGGCGATCTTGTCCATCTGGGCCTCGTACGCGGCGCACACCTGGAGGGCGCCCTCGCCCCGGACGTGGCCGGACGGGGGGTTGTTCGTACGGACCGCCCAGCCCTCGATGAAGGCGTTCGGCACGATGTACGGGCCGCAGGCGAAGGAGACGGCCGCGGCCAGCGCCTCCGACGACGTGTCCGCGTACGCGCCCGCGTCGAGCAGGATCTGCGCCTCGACCTTGACCAGGCGACCCTCGGCGTCCGCGTGGTGGCGGTAGCGCAGGAGCGTGGGGTGGCGGTGGGCGTGGCCGAGGAAGGACTCCTCGCGGGTCGCGGTGAGCTTCACCGGGCAGCCGGTCCGCAGCGCGAGGAGCCCGAGCGGGAGTTGGAAGCTCGCGTCCTCGCGGTCGGCGGTCGCGCCCGGCACTCCCGTGACGACGACCTTCACGTGGTCCGGGGCGATGCCGAAGCAGGCGGCGGCCCGGTCGCGGTCGGCGTGCGGGTCGGTGGAGGCGATGTACAGCTCCACTCCCCCGTCGGGGCGCGGCACGGCGAGGCCCGCCTCCGCGCCGATCGGCGCCGGGTCCTGGCGGCCGATGCGGTACAGGCCCTCGACGACGAGCTCGCCCGCCGCCTCCGGGTCGCCGTGCCGCAGCGGGATGTGCCGGATCAAGTTGCCGTCGGGGTGCAGGGGTTCGGCCTCGAAGGCCTTCTCCGGGTCGGTGACCGGTTCGAGGACCTCGTACTCGACGATGACGGCGGCGGCGGCCATCCGCGCGGTGTCGGGGTGGTCGGCGGCGACGGCGGCGATGGCCTCGCCGTGGTGGCGTACGACATCGGAGGCGAAGACCGGCCGGTCGGCCGTCCGGCGGCCGTGCAGCGCCTCGCCCGGCACGTCCTCGTGCGTGACGACCGCGTGCACGCCCGGCATCTCCAGGGCGTGGCTGGTGTCGATGGAGACGATGCGGGCGTGCGCGTGCGGGGAGCGCAGCACCGCCGCCCAGAGCAGGCCCTCGGCCCACAGGTCGGACGCGTAGGGGAAGGTGCCCTCCGCCTTGACCCGGGCCTCCGCGGACGGCAGCGACGAGCCGACACCGTGCGGCGGCTCGGCCCCCTCCGGGGCGGCGGGCGTCGTCGCGGTGGTGGTGGCTTCGGTGCTCACGCGTGGCCTCCGTCCTGGCCGTAGGGGCCCTGCGGTGCTTCGAGTCCGGGTCCGGGTCCGTCGTACGGGCCCGCCTGGTGCGGGATGCGGGGTGTGCCGCCGTGCTCCTCCTGCGGGGCGCGCGGGGCGGGCGCGGCAGGCGCGGCGGGCGCGGCGGGCGCGGCGGGTTCCGCCGCGTTCGCGGTCGCCTCGCGCTCGGCGACCACCTCCTGCACGGCGTCGAGCACACCGCGGTAGCCGGAGCAGCGGCAGAGGTTGCCGCACAGCGCGCGGCGGGCCTCCAGGTCACTGGGGGCGGGGTTGCCCTCAAGGAGGTCGTGCACGGTCATGGCCATGCCCGGTACGCAGAAGCCGCACTGCACGGCGCCGCACGCGGCGAGCGCGCGCTGCACGTCGGACGGCCTGCCGTCCTCGGCAAGGCCCTCGACGGTACGGACCTCGCTGCCCGCGGTGGTCGCGGCCGGAACCAGGCAGGACGCGACGAGCCGACCGTCCACCTGGACGTTGCAGGCCCCGCACTCGCCCTGCGAGCAGCCGTCCTTGGCACCCGCGAGACCGAGCCGCTCCCGCAGGACGTAGAGCAGGGACTCGCCGATCCAGGCGTCGGTCACGGGGCGGTCGGTGCCGTTGACGCGGAGGACGTAGGAGACGAGGGGGTGGTCGTCGTGGAGGGGCGTGGGCATGGGGGCGGGGACGGGGGCGGGCTCGCCCGGGTCGTCGGCGTCGAGGGCGGCTGCGACGATGACGTCGGCGGGCTCGGGGGCCTCGGGGATCTCGGGGATCTCGGGGATCTCCGGTGCCTCATCGACTTCTTCGGCCTCTGCCGTCTCTACGGCCTCAGGGACCTCGTCGACCTCTTCGACCTCGGGTGCCTCGGGTGCCTCGGGTGCCTCGGGTGCCTCGGTGATCTCGGCTACGTACTCTTCGGCAGGCTCGTCCGCAGGCTCAGCCTCCGCGACGGGTTCCTCAACGGGCCCGTCCTCGGAAGGCAACCGGATCGCCCGCAGCAACTGCGTCTTCTCGAACCGGCTTTCGGGCTCGGAGGGCTCTTGGGGCTCCAGGGACTCCTGGACAGCGCTCTCCGGCGGAGCCGCAAGCAGCGCTTCCTGCGCCTGCGCCCCCCAGGGCGCACCGGCCCCCGCACCCGTCGCCCACGGCGCGGGCGCGCCGCCCGGCAGGGTCGCGGGGGGCGTGCCGCCCCACTGGGAAGCGAGCGAGGAGGCGGTGAACTCGCCCGACTCGTCCGGCAGATCGCCGTCGGCGACCGGGATAGACCACTGACCGGTGACGTCGGAGTGCTGCGGCTGGTGCGACTGCTGGTGCGGCTGCGGCTGCTGCTCGTACTGGTGGCCGTAGTCCCGCTCGTACCCCTGCCCCTGCCCCTGCTCGTACCCCTGCCCCTGCCCGTACATCGGCGGCTGCGCCGCTTCCGCCTCGGGGAAGCTCCACTGGCCGGTCGCCCGCGGGTCGTACCCGTGGCTCTCCGGCCCGGGGCTCTGCTCGTGGGCCGTGCCCGCCTCGGGCCAGCGCACCGCGCGTCCGCCGCCGGGCGCTCCCGTCACCTCGGGCGGCATGACCCACGCGCCGGTGGCCGCCGGGTCGGTGGCGTCGGCGGTGGTGGGGCTGACCGTTATCTGCGGCGGCACGTAGCCGTGTCCCGGCGCGGCGAGCGGGGCGTCCAGCATGCCCTCGGGGAGCTGCACGAACGCCGTGGCGTCGGAGTCGTACTCGCCCTGCGGGTGCGGCTGCCAGCCGCCGCCGTTGTGGGTGTTCTGGTCGTCGCTCACGACAGCGCCCTCCCCAGTGCTCGTCGGGCCAGCGCGGCGACGGTGCGCCGCAGGTGCAGTACGGCGGGCGACAGCGGGCGTTCGGTGCCGTCGGCCGCCGGGGGCTGCTCGGGGATGCAGGCGGTGGCGACGTACTCGCCGAAGGCGGTGACCGCCTCCGGGACGAGGCTGCCCCGCTCGCCGTCCCAGTCGATGAGGGAGGCGACCCACTCCTCGGCCTCCAGGGGCCGCAGCGGCATCGGCGCGATGGCGCCGACCGCGCAGCGCACGCCGCGGCGCGCCGGGTCGAGGACCAGCGCGACGGAGGCCGTCGCCCGGCCGGGGCCGGTGCGTCCGGTCGCCTTGAGGAAGACCTGGGGGGCGTGCAGGAGCGGTACCCGCACAAAGCCGATGAGCTCGCCGGGGCGGAGCATCTCCCGGCCGGCGAGGAGGTGCGATACGGGGACGTCACGGCGTGCGCCGCCGGGTCCCGCGATGATCAGGACGGCTTCGAGGGCGGCGAGGACGGGCAGCGCGTCACCGGTGGGCGCGGCCGACGCGATGTTGCCGCCGAGGGTGCCCGCGTTACGGATCTGGGGCGGGCCCGCGGCGCGCGCGGCGGCGGCCAGGGCGGGGATCAGCGCGGCGAAGTCGGGGCGGCCCATGCGGGCGTGGGTGAGGCCCGCGCCGAGCAGGGCGTGGCCGTCCTGGTACTGCCAGCCGCGGATCTCGCTGATGCGGCCGAGGCCGACGAGGGCGGCGGGGCGAAGCTGTCCCGAGTTGACCGAGGCCATCAGGTCCGTGCCGCCGGCGACGGGCACGGCGGCGGGCATGGCGGTGAGCGCCGCCACCGCCTCGTCCAGCGTGGCGGGCAGCTTCACCGAATGCGGTGTCTGTGCCGCCTGCGGTGCGTGCGTGCTCAAAACCGGCTGCCCCTTCCCGATGTCCGGCCGCCTGCTCCACGTACGACGTGTATGTGAAGTGCTCGCCGTTTCGCGACGTGTCACCGTTACGCCTGTTCCGCCGTACGGTACGTGCTCACAACCCGGACGTGGCAACTCTGGCACATCTTCGCAGGGCCCCGACGCGGGGGTCCGCTAGGAGGCATTCGTCCATAGTCCGGGGGGATGTGCCGGTTTCGGAGGCCCGGCGGCCCACGCTCGTGGCGCGGGCCGCCGGGAACACCCGGCCGGAGGGTGTCTCACACGTTCGGGGGCGCCCCCTCGATCGGGCGTCCGAGCACGCCGGGACGCTGCTGGCGCGGCAGAGGACCGCTCGGCGGGCGGTAGTCGACGCCCAGTGCGTCAAGTCGCGGGTAGTGCGCGGCCATTCGGCGCTCGAACTCCGCGAAGTCCCGCTCGGCCGGTGCGGGCAGCTTCCGCCACGCCACCTCGCAGAACGCGGCGAGACGCGGGAACACCTGGTAGTCGACGCGTTCCTGGTGCTCCATCACCTCGGTCCAGACGTTGGCCTGGGTGCCGAGGACGTGGGCCGCCTCGTCCTCTGTGAGCTCGGCGGGGATGGGCTCGAAGCGGTAGACGTCCTCCAGGGTGCGGATGAAGCCGATGGGCATCGGCTCGTCGGGGCCGCCGTGCTGCCGGTGGTCGAAGTACACCTGCTGCTCGGGGCACATGACGACGTCGTGGCCGGATTTGGCCGCGGCGACACCGCCCCGGTAGCCGCGCCAGGACGCCACGGTCGCGCCTTCGGCGAGGCCGCCCTCCAGGATCTCGTCCCAGCCGATGAGCCGGCGGCCGCGGGCGGTGAGCCAGCTGTCGAAGTGCCGGATGAACCAGCTCTGCAGGCCGTCCTCGCCGTCGACGCCCAGTTCCTTGATGCGGGCCTGCGCGGTGGCCGACGCCTTCCACTGGTCCTTGGGGCACTCGTCGCCGCCCACGTGGATGAAGGTGGAGGGGAAGAGGTCGATGATCTCCTCGAAGACCCCTTCGTAGAAGCGGAGTACGTCCTCCGTCGGGGCGAGGACGTTCGGGCTGACGCCCCAGGTGTCCCAGACGGTGAGCGCCTCGGTGTCGATGACGTCGGCGTTGCCGAGGTGCGGGTACGCGCTGATGGCGGCCTGCGAGTGGCCCGGCAGGTCGATCTCCGGGACGACGGCGATATGCAGGGAGTCGGCGTACGCGACGATCTCGCGGATGTCGTCCTGCGTGTAGTGACCGCCGTGCGGGCGCTCCTCCCAGAGGGGCGAGGCGCGGTGGCCCCACTTGGAGCGGGCCCGCCACGAGCCGACCTCGGTGAGCTTCGGGTGGCGCTTGATCTCCACGCGCCAGCCCTGGTCGTCGGTGAGGTGGAAGTGGAAGACGTTGAGCTTGTGCGCGGCGAGCAGGTCGAGGTAGCGCAGGACGCCGTCCTTCGGCATGAAGTGCCGTGACACGTCGAGCATCATGCCGCGCCAGCCGAAGCGGGGGGCGTCCTCGATGACGCCCGCGGGGACGGTGTGCTCGGCGCCGGGCCGCAGCTGCGAGCGGCGGTACGCGTCGGGGCCGAGGAGCTGGCGCAGCGTCTGAGCACCCCAGAAGACACCGGCGCTCGCACCGCCCCGGATCTCGACGCGGTCGCTGTCGATGGTGAGCCGGTATGCCTCCGGCTCCAGGGAGTCGTCGACGCGCAGGGAGAGGGAGTTGGCCGCGCCCTCGGTGCCGCCGGGGAGCGGCAGGCCGAGCGCGGGGCCGAGCGCGGCGCGCAGCCACCGTTCGGTGGACTCGGTGCCGGGACCGCCGTGGAGGGTGGTGGAGGCGTCGATGACGAAGGAGGAGCTCTGCGTGGCCTCGGCGCGTGCGGGCGCCGGGATGAGGTGCTCAAAGGTCATGAAACCGTAGGCTGTCACGCGATTGCACAACGCAAAAGGGGCGTTGCGGCAGGCGCAACGCCCCTCGGGCGAAGAGGTCTCGCAGGAGACCGAAAGGCCCCCACAGGGGACCGAAAGGGATTACTTGTTGCCGCCCTTGCCGTCCTTGCCGCCCTTGTCCTTGTCGCCTCCGGCGCTCATGGACTCGTAGATCTCCTTGCACATGGGACAGACGGGGTACTTCTTCGGATCGCGGCCGGGGACCCACACCTTGCCGCAGAGCGCGACGACGGGCGTGCCGTCGAGCGCGCTCGCCATGATCTTGTCCTTCTGGACGTAGTGCGCATAGCGCTCGTGGTCGCCGTCACCGTGCGACACCTGCGGCGTCGGCTCTACGAGGGTCCCCGTACCTGCCCCGCGCTCGGGCTCGGGCTCTAGAGTGCTCATAAGCGCCAAGGGTACTCACGCGCGCCGCGCCCCGGCAGCGGCAGGCTCACGACGGCCGGGACCGCGCCCGCCCCACCTGCCTCGCCCGCCCCGTCCGCCCCGCGTGGCGCACAGGTGCAGCACGAGCCCCGCCCCCGCCACCGCGGCCGCCGCCCACGGCAGATCGCGCGGCGCGAGCCCCGCGGAGAGGGCGAGCCCGGCCACCGCGGAGCCGACCGCGCTGCCGAGATAGAGCGCGGAGTTGTTGAGCGCGAGGGCGACCGTGCCGCGCTCGGCGCGCAGGGCCAGGAGGCGGTGCTGCTGCGGGACTTGGAGCGCCCAGCCCGCGGCGCCCCACAGGACGAGCGCGGGGAAGGCGGCGGCGCCGAGCAGCGGGAGCGCGCCGATGGCGAGGGCCAGGGCCGCCATGAGCCCGCCGACCAGGGCGACCGCCTTGCCCGTACGGTCCACGAGCGGGCCCGCGAGGACGCTCCCGATGACTCCGCCGATGCCCCAGGCCCAGAGGTAGGGGGCGATGTCGCCCTCCCCCACGCCGCCCGCCGATTCGAGGACCGGCGCGAGGTACGTGTACAGGCCGAGGCTCGCGATGGCGCCGAGGAAGGAGACGCCGACGACGGGGAGGACACCCCGGTCGGTGAGCGCGGCGAGCCTGGCCCGCGCGGGCACCGGCGGGTCGGCGGGCACGGTCGGCAGCCACACGGCGAGCCCCGCGAGGGCGAGCGCCCCGAGCCCGGTCACGCCCCACATCGTGGCGCGCCACCCGGCGCGCTCGGCGAGCAGCACACCGATCGGCACCCCGAGCACCGTGCCCGAGCTCATGCCGCCCATCACCAGGGCGAGCGCGCGGCCGCGCCGCTCCCGGGGCACGAGGGCGGCGGCGGCCGCGGTGGACAGCGCGGAGTAGACGCCCGCACCCGCGCCCGCGACGGCCCGGGACAGGAGCAGCACCGCGAGGCCGGGCGCGAGCGCGGTCAGGGCGTTGCCGAGGGTGAAGACACCGAGCGCGCCGATGATGAGTGCGCGGGGGCGTACGCCTGAGGCCATCCCCGCGACGAGGGGCGCGCTCACCGCGTAGGCGAGGGTGAAGACGGTGACCATCTGCCCCGCGAGGGACACGGTCGTCCCCAGATCCTCGGCCACGACCGGCAGCAGTCCGGCCATCACATAGGCATCGAGCCCCAATGTGAAAGCCCCCAACATCAGCAGCCACACCTTGCGCACGCCACTCAGCTCCCTCGTCCGTTCCGTCTGGAGAAGGAAACGTAGGGAGCCTCCGCATCCCGGGGGAAATGCCCCCGGCGCCCATTTATGCTGAGGCGGCATGGATCAAGAACGCGCCCCGGCGGACCACGAATACGCCCCGCAAGGCGCCCCGGCACCGCTCCTCGACGCCGTCGAGCTGCGCCACCTACGGGGATTCGCCGCCGTCGCCGACGAGCTGAGCTTCACGCACGCCGCCGACCGGCTCCGCATCGGCCAGCCCGCGCTCACCCGGACCGTGCGCGCCCTGGAGGAGGCCGTCGGCACCCGGCTCCTGGAGCGCACCACGCGCCGCGTCACCCTCACGGAGGCGGGCCACCGGCTGCGCGACGACCTCGCCCCGCTCCTCACCCGCCTCGACGCCGCCCTGCGCGCGACCCGCGCCGAGCCGCCCCTGCTCCGGCTCGGCTTCACCTCCGTACTGCCCGAGGCCTGCGTCGGCCTCACCGCCGCCTTCAAGGCGGCGACCGGTGCGGGCGTGCGTCTCGTGCGGCGCGACGCGCCCCTGGCCGGGCTCGCGTCGGGCGCGTGCGACGTCGCGGTCGTCCGGGGCGACCCGCCGTCCGGCGCCGCGGCCCGCACCCGGCTGCTGCTGCACGAGCCGCGCATCGCGGTCGTCGCGCGCGGCGCCGCGGAGCTCGCGGGCCGCCGCGTCGTGGACTGGTCGGAGCTCGCGGAGTTCCCCCTGGTCGTGAACACCGTCACCGGCACGACCCGCCCCGACCTGTGGCCCGCCGCCCGCCGCCCCCGCCTCGCCTGCACCGCCGACAACTTCGACGAGTGGCTGGAGGCGGTCGCGGCGGGGCACGGGATCGGCGTGGCCCCCGAGCCGGTGGCCCGCAGGCACTCCCACCCCGCCCTGCGCCACGTACGCCTGAAGAACGCCCCGCCCGTCGCCGTGCACCTGGCCGTCCCCGCGCGGGACGCCCATCCGCTGGCCGAGCGGTACCTCCGGGAGGCCGATCAGTTCAGCGCCGATCAGTTCAGCGACGCGTCGTCCGGATAGGTGGCGACCATCGCGAGATCGCTGCGCTGGCGCCTGAGCACCGCGCGCCACAGCCGCTCGGGGTCCGGGGACGAGACGTCGCCGGGCTCGGACTCGACCACGTACCAGGCGCCGTCCACCAGCTCGTCCTCCAGCTGGCCCGGTCCCCAGCCCGAATAGCCCGCGAAGATCCGCAGGGAGCCGAGGGCCGCGGCGAGGAGCTCCGGCGGGGCTTCCAGGTCGACGAGTCCGATCGCGCCGTGCACGCGCCGGAATCCGACGGGGTCCTCACCTCTCGCGCGCGAGAGGGCGCCCTGCGCGGCTTTCTCGTCGCCGGGGATCACCGCGATCCCGAGCGCCGAGTCCAGCGAGACGGGTCCGCCCTGGAAGACGACGCCCGGCGCGCCCGCCAGGTCTCCCCAGCCCTCCAGGATGTCGGCCACCTCCACCGGGGTCGGGCGGTTCAGGACCACGCCGAGCGAGCCCTCCTCGTCGTGGTCGAGGAGCAGCACCACCGCGCGGTCGAAGTTGGGGTCCGCCAGGGCCGGTGTGGCCACGAGCAGCCGCCCTGTGAGCGAGGACACCTCGGTCATGGTGCACATGATCCCGCATCTTTGCCCTGCGCGGGGAGCCAATACGCATACCGGAGTGAATGCGGCTCGGATGCAGCTCAGGGGCCGAAGGGGCAGGTCGAGCGCCCGGAAAGGGCAGTGACCCGGAGTGCCCGGTTCCGCACGGTTCGTATTGTCGCGAACTCCTGACCCGTTGTGCACGCCCTTGGCCTTACGGAAGGGGGGTACACGGCCATTACGCTTGGCCCTTTGGTCCCCCTGTCCATCCAATCGGAACGCGAGATTCATGACCGTCACCGGCACCGAAGACGTACTGCTTGTCCATGGCGGAACCCCGCTGGAGGGCGAGATCCGTGTCCGCGGCGCGAAGAACCTCGTGCCAAAGGCCATGGTCGCCGCGCTGCTCGGCAGCGCTCCGAGCCGGCTGCGCAATGTCCCCGACATCCGGGACGTCCGCGTCGTACGCGGCCTGCTGCAGCTGCACGGCGTGACGGTCCGCCCCGGTGAGGAGCCGGGCGAGCTCATCATGGACCCGTCGCACGTCGAGAGCGCGAATGTCGCCGACATCGACGCCCACGCGGGCTCGTCGCGCATTCCGATCCTCTTCTGCGGCCCCCTGCTGCACCGGCTCGGCCACGCCTTCATCCCCGGTCTCGGCGGCTGCGACATCGGCGGCCGGCCGATCGACTTCCACTTCGAGGTGCTCCGCCAGTTCGGCGCGACCATCGAGAAGCGCGAGGGCGGCCAGTACCTGGAGGCCCCGCAGCGGCTCCGCGGCACGAAGATCAAGCTCCCGTACCCCTCCGTCGGCGCCACCGAGCAGGTGCTGCTCACCGCCGTCCTCGCGGAGGGTGTGACCGAGCTCTCGAACGCCGCGGTCGAGCCGGAGATCGAGGACCTGATCTGCGTCCTGCAGAAAATGGGCGCGATCATCGCCATGGACACCGACAGGACCATAAGGGTCACCGGTGTCGACAGCCTCGGCGGCTACACCCACCACGCCCTCTCGGACCGCCTGGAGGCCGCCTCGTGGGCTTCCGCGGCCCTGGCGACCGAAGGCAACGTCTACGTCCGCGGCGCCCAGCAGCGCTCGATGATGACGTTCCTGAACACCTACCGGAAGGTGGGCGGTGCCTTCGAGATCGACGACGAGGGCATCCGCTTCTGGCACCCGGGCGGCTCGCTCAACGCGATCGCCCTGGAGACGGACGTGCACCCCGGTTTCCAGACGGACTGGCAGCAGCCGCTCGTCGTGGCCCTGACGCAGGCCGCGGGCCTCTCCATCGTCCACGAGACGGTCTACGAGTCGCGCCTCGGCTTCACCTCCGCGCTCAACCAGATGGGCGCGCACATCCAGCTCTACCGCGAGTGCCTCGGCGGCTCCGACTGCCGCTTCGGCCAGCGCAACTTCCTGCACTCGGCGGTCGTCAGCGGCCCCACGAAGCTGCAGGGCGCCGATCTGGTCATCCCCGACCTCCGCGGCGGCTTCTCGTACCTCATCGCGGCCCTCGCGGCGCAGGGCACGTCCCGCGTCCACGGCATCGACCTGATCAACCGCGGCTACGAGAACTTCATGGAGAAGCTCCAGGAGCTCGGCGCGAAGGTCGAACTCCCGGGCAAGGCGGCGCTCGGCTAGGGAGAGAAAGCCCGACACACGAAGAGGGGCGGCCACCCAACCGGGTGACCGCCCCTCTTCGGCTGCTCGGGGCTACTTGCCCTTCGCCGCTTCCTTCAGCTTGGAACCAGCCGAAACCTTGACGCTGTAACCGGCCGGGATGTTGATCGGCTCACCGGTCTGCGGGTTGCGGGCGGTGCGAGCGGCACGGTGGGTGCGCTCGAAGGTCAGGAAGCCGGGGATGGTGACCTTCTCGTCGCCCTTGGCAACGATCTCGCCGACGGTCTCGGCGAACGCGGCCAGCACGGCGTCGGCGTCCTTGCGGGTCACCTCTGCGCGGTCGGCCAGCGCGGCCACCAGCTCACTGCGGTTCATGTTTGTACTCCCGTGTTCTTTTGCCGTTGAGGCGTGCCACGCGGCAGGGCCGCATGATGGGCACAGCGAAGACGATGCTGCCAGGGTCCTCGGACAGTCCCCGGACCCGGGTCTGACGTCAGACCCTCGCGCCCGATTACGCATCCTGCCCCCACCTGCGGCGGGAAAGCCAATCCGGCGCCCTGGGGGGTCACACGAAAAGCTTCCGCCGCCCCTGAATGGCGGGGGCCGGGGGGCTTGCTGCCAAGCCACCCTAGAGGGGCCTTTCCGGCCCGGGTTCTGCGACGCGCCGTGGGCGTCAGGCCGTGGCACCCGTCACAGCGGCTCCCGCGGCCTTCGCGGCGGTGCGCACGGCACCGGCCACGGCGCCCGCGACCTTGTCGTTGAAGACGCTGGGGATGATGTAGTTCCGGTTCAGCTCGTCCTCGGCCACGACGTCCGCGAGGGCGCCCGCGGCGGCCAGCATCATCTCGGTGTTGACCGTGCGCGACTGGGCGTCCAGGAGGCCGCGGAAGACGCCGGGGAAGACCAGGACGTTGTTGATCTGGTTCGGGAAGTCCGAGCGTCCGGTGGCCACAACTGCCGCCGTCTGGCGAGCGATTGCCGGGTCGACCTCGGGGTCCGGGTTCGCGAGCGCGAACACGATGGCACCTTCGGCCATGGCCGCGACGTCGTCGCCGTTGAGCACGTTCGGGGCCGACACGCCGATGAAGACGTCGGCGCCGACGACGGCCTCCTTGAGGGTGCCGGTGAGGCCCTCGGGGTTGGTGTTGTCGGCGATCCAGCGCAGCGGCGAGTCCGCCTCGTGGGAGACCAGGTCCTCGCGGTCGGCGTGCACGACACCGTGGATGTCGGCCACGACGGCGTTCTTGACGCCGGCGGCGAGCAGCAGCTTGAGGATGGCCGTGCCGGCCGCGCCCGCGCCCGACATGACGACGCGCACGTCACCGATGTTCTTGCTGACCACGCGCAGGGCGTTGGTCAGCGCGGCGAGGACGACGATGGCCGTGCCGTGCTGGTCGTCGTGGAAGACCGGGATGTCGAGGGCCTCGCGCAGCCGGGCCTCGATCTCGAAGCAGCGGGGCGCCGAGATGTCCTCCAGGTTGATGCCCGCGAAGCCGGGGGCGATGGCCTTGACGATCTCGACGATGGCGTCGGTGTCCTGGGTGTCCAGGCAGAGCGGCCAGGCGTCGATGCCCGCGAAGCGCTTGAAGAGGGCCGCCTTGCCCTCCATGACGGGCAGCGCGGCCTTCGGGCCGATGTTGCCGAGACCGAGCACGGCCGACCCGTCCGTTACGACCGCAACGGAATTACGCTTGATCGTGAGGCGGCGCGCGTCCTCGGGGTTCTCGGCGATCGCCATGCAGACCCGGGCGACGCCCGGGGTGTAGATCATGGAGAGGTCGTCACGGTTCCTGATGGGGTGCTTGGACGCCATCTCGATCTTGCCGCCGAGGTGCATCAGGAACGTACGGTCGGAGACCTTGCCGAGGGTGACGCCCTCGATCGTGCGCAGCTGCTCGACGATCTCGTCGGCGTGCGTGGTGGAGGACGCCGCGATCGTCACGTCGATCCGCAGCATCTCGTGGCCGGAGGCCGTCACGTCGAGGCCGGTGACCGAGCCCCCGGATGCCTCGACGGCCGTGGTGAGCTGGGAGACCGCGGTTCCGCTCGCGGGCACCTCCAGTCGGACCGTCATCGAGTAGGAGACGCTGGGCGCCGTTGCCATGGCCGACTTCCTCTGCTTTCACCTTGTAGCTCTTGCCGTCCGATGGTCGCACCTACCGCCGAGTACGTGGTAGCCGCCCCGGATTGAGAACGTTTTGTTCACCGGCCAGTGCGCTGCATTTTTGGAAACTGGTTTCCACCATACGAGAAGTTGAACGAAACAGAAAGAGGCCCACGTCACTCGGTGACGTGGGCCTCTCTCGTACGTTAGTGACACCGACCCGCCATGCTCGCCTCGCGGCAAGTGGTCGCTCGTAGCGACGAAGGTTGGGCCCGGGGGCTTGGATCGGGCCGGTGCCACATCCAAGGTAACAAACGATCCCCGTAAGGCAATTCCCGTCCCGCGAAGCCGCTCAGGTCAATCTCGCGGCGGCTCCGCGACCGGGCCACGGAGCCGCTCCCCCGACCGGCCCGGATCAGTCCCGGAGCAGATCCGCGACCCCGTCCGCGTCCGGCTCGTCCCGCTCCCCCGACAGGACCGTGAGCTGCTGCGTCGCCCGCGTCAGCGCCACGTACAGGACGCGCAGGCCCGCCGGGGACTCGTCGGCGATCTCCGCGGGCGAGACGACGAGCGTCGCGTCGTACTCCAGACCCTTGGCCTCCAGACTGCCGAGCGCCACGACCCTCCCACCGAGCCCCGCGAGCCAGCGGGCCGCCTGCTCGCGCCGGTTCATGGCCACGACGACGCCGACCGTGCCGTCGACCCGCTCCAGGAGCCGGGCCGCCTCCTCCCGCACCGACGCGGCGAGATCCCCGTCCCGTACGGCACAGAAGCGCGGCCGCACGCCGGTCGAACGCACGGCCGACGGGGACTCGGAGCCCGGCATGGCCAGCGCGAGGACCCGGGCGGCGACCTCCGCGATCTCGGCCGGGTTGCGGTAGTTGACGGTGAGCGTGAAGCGGCGGCGCGGGCGGCTGCCGAGCGCCTCGTCGCGGGCCTCGGCCGCCTCGTCCGGATCCGACCAGGACGACTGGGCCGGGTCGCCGACGACCGTCCAGGTGGCGTGCCGACCGCGGCGGCCCACCATCCGCCACTGCATGGGGGTGAGGTCCTGCGCCTCGTCGACGATGACGTGGGCGTACTCGGTGCGCTCCGCCGCGAGGCGCTCGGCGCGCTCGCGCTGGGACTCCTCGCGCTGCGGCATCAGCTCTTCGAGGCCGGTGAGCAGGTCGAGCGGGTCGAGCTCGCGCTTCTTCCTCGGCCGGTGCGGGGTGCCGAGGATCGCCTGCAGCTCGTCGAGGAGCGCCACGTCGTGCACGGACAGGGCGTCGCGCTTGAGGGAGCGGGCGACCTTGCGGACCTCGCCGGGGTTCAGGACGCGGCGGGCCCAGCGGCCGAGGCGCCGCTCGTCGCCCATCGCGGCGAGCACCCCGCGCGGGGTGAGCTCCGGCCACCAGGCATCGAGGAAGTGGATGAAGTCGTCCTCGGACGAGACGTCCTCGTCGAAGGAGGAGCGGAGCTCGGCGGCGAGCTCGGGGTCCGTGTGGCGGCCCGCCGAGCCCGACTGGGACCACAGGGCGTCCAGGAGGAGCTTGCGGGCGCGCGGGCGCAGGAGGTTGACGGGGGCGGTGCCGCCGAGGGCGTTGCGGCGGATGCGGTTCAGGTGGCCCGCGTCGAGTTCGAGGCGGCGCCCGAAGGCGACGACGCGGAGGCGGGTGGGGGCTCCGTGAGCCTGCCCCGTAACGGTTCCGGTGCCTCCCTCGTCACCCTCATCGCCCGCGTCGTCCCCGTCGCCCGCGTCGCCGAAGGAGAGCTGGCCCTCCGGCTGTCGCGAACGCTCCCGCGGGGCAGGCCCCGACCAGCCCTCCAGCGCGCCCCGCGCCGCCTTCCGCAGCACGTGCAGCATCCGGGACGAACCCTTGACGCGGGCCACCGCCGGGGAGTCGTAGACATCGGCCTCCACCCCGTCGACCAGCGAGCCGACCGCGCGGATCGCGACCTGGCCCTCCTCGCCGAGGGACGGGAGCACGCCCTCCGTGTAGGCGACCAGGAGCGGGGTCGGGGAGACGATGAGGATGCCGCCCGCGTACCGGCGGCGGTCCTGGTAGAGCAGGTACGCGGCGCGGTGCAGGGCCACCGCCGTCTTGCCGGTGCCGGGGCCGCCCTCCACGTACGTCACCGACGCGGCGGGCGCCCGGATCACCATGTCCTGCTCGGCCTGGATCGACGCCACGATGTCCCGCATCGAGTGGCTGCGGGCCTGGCCGAGCGCGGCCATCAGGGCGCCGTCGCCGATCACCGGGAGCTCCTCGCCGTCGAGGCGGGCGGTGAGCTCCGGGCGCATCAGGTCGTCCTCGACGCCGAGGACCGTACGGCCCTTGGAGCGGATGACGCGGCGGCGCACGACACGGCCCGGGTCGACGGGGGTCGAGCGGTAGAAGGGCGCGGCGGCGGGCGCGCGCCAGTCGATGACCAGCGGGGAGTAGTCCGCGTCGAGGACGCCGATACGGCCGATGTGCAGCGTCTCGGCGATGTCCGCGTGCTTGCCGCTCTCGTCCTCCCGGACGGCGCCGTCGGCGGGCTCCACGGCCGTGTAGGCGCCGTCGGGGCCCTTCTTGCCGTCCTTGCCCTGGAGCAGGTCGATACGGCCGAAGAGGAAGTCCTCGAACTCGTTGTTGAGCCGGTTGAGATGAACACCCGCCCGGAAGACCTGCGCGTCGCGCTCGGCGAGCGCACCCGGCGTACCGACCTGGGAGCGCTTGGCGGCGTCGTTCATCAGGAACTCGGCCTCGTGGATCTTCTCTTCGAGGCGCCGGTAGACCTGGTCGAGATGGTCCTGTTCGACGCTGATCTCGTGGTCGCGTGTGCCTGACGGCATTACTGCGTTGACGTCGGCCACCGAGGCCCCTTTCGCACCGTGCTGCTGCCCGTACGAGCAGCCGTCCACCTTAGGCGAAAGGGGCCCCTCCTGTGCACTTGTCGTGCGCTACACATCCACCTCGACCAGGCGCTTGCCGTCGAAAGTGGTCACCTCGAAGTGGTCGATGTCGTTGCGGTCCATGGCGGCGCCCCCGTGGACGTACAGCGGGCTGCGTGCCCATTTGTTCGGACTGTCCTTGATGCCGTACCCCCACTCGGGCACCGACCAGCTGGTGACCGTCTCCTTCTCGCCGTCCTTGCCGACCGCGATCAGCGAGCACTTGAGCGGCCCTTTGACGTTCTTCAGCTCCAGGACGGTGTGCGTGCCCCACGCCTTCTCCTCCGTGCCGACCGTGGCGCTGACCTTGGTCGACGGGTCCGTGGCGCGCGACTTCCGCGACATGTGGTGGAAGAAGGCGTCCTCGGCGGGGCTGGTGGGGTGCGGGTCGGCCACCGCGTCCTTCGAGCCGCCGCCGCCGTCGCCGGTCAGCGCGAGAACGGTGAGCGGGCCGCCGACGATCAGTACGGCCGCCGCGGCGACCAGGTAGAGGCCGCGCCTGCGCCGGTGCTCGCGGTGGCCCGCGACCTCGTCGGCGAGGCGTTCGGCGAGGCGGGGGCTCGGCCGGGTGCCGAGCTGCTCGGCGGGCGCCGGTACGCCGGGCGAACCCGCCGCGAGCGCCGCCAGCATCGGCTCCATGCCGGAGAACTCCTCCAACTGCTGTCGGCAGCCGCCGCACCCGGCGAGGTGCTCCTCGAACCGCGTGGCGTCCGCCTGGTCCAGGATCCCGAGGGCGTAGGCACCGGCGCTCTCGTGGAGTTCGTCGTCCCTGCGCGCGTCGTGGTGGCCGTAGGACCCGGTCATGTCGTCACCCCCCGCTCCTCGAGCGCCAGCTTCATCGAGCGAAGTGCGTAGAACACCCGTGAACGCACCGTCCCGCTGGGTATACCCAGCGTCTGGGCCGCCTCATTGACCGTACGCCCTTTGAAATAGGTTTCGACAAGTACCTCCCGGTGCGCGGGAGTCAGGTCCTCCAGTGCGTCCGAGAGAGTCATCAGCCACAGCGCCCTGTCGATCTCGTCCTCCGCGGGAATGACCTCCAGTGGCGACGGGTCGACCTCCTGCGGCCGGGCCTGCCGGCTGCGGTGACCGTCGATGACGATGCGCCGGGCGACCGTCACCAGCCAGGGGCGTACCGAACCGGTCGCCCGGTTGAGCTGACCGGCGTTCTTCCAGGCACGGATGAGCGTCTCCTGCACGACGTCCTCGGCGCGCTGCCGGTCCCCCGCCACCAGCCGGAGCACATACGCGAGGAGGGGCCCCGCGTGCTCTCGGTAGAGGGCGCGCATCAGCTCCTCGTCCGGGCCCGGGGGCCGGCCGAGGCGATGCCGGTGCGGCTGTGGGCGCTCATCGGCCACGGCGGAATCCTTGCGCACGCGCACCTCCGGTGTCCGCGCTTTGGCGCGGTCGGGCGGGTCTCACGTCGGAGGTACGTACGGGGGGCGGCGGGCGTTCAACATCCGCGTACGTTCTTGCCCGTGAGCTCACCCGTGTCTTTGAGCTCACCCGTGTCTTTGAGCTCACCCGCCCCACCTGTCCCGCTGCGTCGCCCGGGGCCCCGCTCACGTACGGGCGAGCGCGGCCCTTCGGCGGTGTCTGGCCACCCGTTCGCGGTTGCCGCACACCTCGCTGGAGCACCAGCGGCGACGGCGGCCGCGGGAGGTGTCGAGGTAGACGAGGGGGCAGTTGTCGCCCTCGCACTGGCGGAGCAGCGCGCGGGCCACCGGGTCGGTGAGCAGGTCGACGGCGTCCCGCGCGACGGCGGCCACGAGCCCCGCGCAGCCGGGGTCGCCGCGCAGCACGCGGACCAGGGTGCCGTCGGGGGCGCGCACGGCGCAGGGGGCCGGGGGCGCGGCGGCCGCCAGCGCGTTGACGCGGTCGAGCGCTGCGGCGGTGACGGCGGGCCTGTGCTCGATCTCGCCCTGCACCAACTGGGCGGTGTGGCCCCGCAGTTCACGGAAGGCCGCGAGCCACTGCGGTCCCGCGCCGGGCAGCGGGGCGCCCGGCGGGACGAGACCGGCGCCCGCGAGCCAGGCGCGCAGTCTCTCCACGGAGTAGAGCCGTTCCATGGGGTGGTTCGTCGCCACGAGGTCCAGGCAGCTCCGCCCGGAGTCGAATCGCAGCTCGTACGGGGCCGGGGCCGTGCCCAACGCCATGCGTCTGTCACCGCCTTGGGGGTCACCGGTGAGGGAATGCCGTTGCGTACCCCTACAGTGCCCTTCCCCGGGCAGGTCCGGAACCCGGCGTACCAGGTTGCCCCGGAAAGCCGCGTGCCCGCCGTACCCCTTCGCGCTCATTCCGCGTCGGTGTCGGCGTCCGTGTCCGTGTCCGTTTCCGTGCCCGTGTACTTCGACCCGGTGGCCGGGTCGATCGCGAGCCGGTAGCCCCGCTTGACGACCGTCTGGATCAGCTTCGGCTCCCCGAGCGCCGCGCGCAGCCGGGCCATCGCGGACTCCACCGCGTGCTCGTCGCGCCCCGCGCCGGGCAGCGCGCGCAGCAGTTCGGCGCGGGCCACCACCCAGCCGGGGCGCCGGGCGAGGGCACGCAGCAGCGCCATGCCCGCGGGCGGTACGGGGCGCAGCTCGTCGTCGACCAGGACGGCGTGCCCGCGGATCTCGACGCGGCGCCCACCGATGGGCAACGCCCGCGCCCGGCCAGGCAGTTCCCTGCACAGCACCTGTACGAGCGGGCCGAGCCGGAAGCGTTCGGGCTGCACGGTGTCCACGCCGAGGGACTGCAGCGGCAGCGCGGTGACGGGCCCCACGCAGGCGACGAGCACGTCGTGGCGCAGGGCGGCGAGGAGCTCGGCCGTCATGCCCCGCTCCTCGGCGCGGGCGAGCAGCGACGCGGCGGCGGGCGCGCTGGTGAACGTGAGCGCGTCGAGTCCGCGCCCGACGGCCGCGTCGAGAAGCCGGTCCACGGGGGTGAGGTCCTCCGGCGGCAGCCATCGGTAGACGGGCACGAGGACGACCTCCGCGCCTCCGGCCCGCAGCGCCTCGACGAAGCCGGGCAGCGGCTCCCCGTGCAGTTGCAGGGCGACACGCCGCCCCGCGACGCCCTCGCCGAGCAGCCGGTCGAGAACCTCCGCCATGGACTCGGACGACGGCGACCAGTCCTCGGTGAGCCCCGCGGCGCGCACGGCGCCCTTCACCTTCGGCCCGCGGGCGAGCAGTTCGACGCCGCGCAGACAGCGGATCAGCGCCTCCCCGCACCCCCAGCCGTCGGCGGCCTCGACCCAGCCGCGGAACCCGATGGCGGTGGTGGCGATGACGACGTCCGGCGCGTGGTCGATCAACTCCTTGGTGGCGGTGAGGAGTTCACTGTCGTCAGCGAGCTGAACGATGCGGAGCGCGGGGGCGTGCAGCACGGTGGCGCCGCGCCGCGTGAGCAGCGTGCCGAGCTCGTCGGCGCGCCGGGCGGCGGTCACGCCTACGGTGAAACCGGCGAGGGGGGAGTGGGGGGTGGGGGTGGCGTGCGCTGAGGTGTCGGCGTCGTGCGCTGAGGTGTCGGCGTCGATGTCGTGCATATATCTGTCTCGTCTCGTCCCGCTCGTGACTCTCGTTCCGCTCGTGGCTCGTGGGCGGCGGACGACCGAGCCTGTCAACGGCGCGTGACGGACCCGGTTCGCCCCGATGTCCGCCGTGTTACGTCACACTTCGGCGTAGCTGAGCTGCGGCTTCTCCTGCGTGTCGGTCGCACCGGCCGTGCGGGCCGCCGCTCCCCGAAGGTATACGGCCCAGGTGACGAGGGAGCACACCCCGTAGAAGAGGAGGAAGGCGACGTAGGCCCCGGTGCCGGAGCCCACCGTACGGAAGGACTGCCGCAGGGCGAGGTTGATGCCGAGCCCACCGAGCCCGCCGACGGCCCCGATCAGCCCCATCGCCGCCCCGGAGAGCCGCCGCCCGTACGCCGCGGCCTCGTCCCCCGTGAGCCCCTTGGCCTCGGCCTTCGCCTGGAAGATCCCGGGGATCATCTTGTACGTCGATCCGTTGCCGAGCCCGGTGAGCACGAACAGTGCGACGAACGCGCCGACGAACAGCGGCAGGGACTCCCGTACGGACGCGACGACGACCACGCCGGTCGCGGCCCCCATCCCGAGGAAGTTCCCCAGGGTGATGCGCGCCCCGCCGAACCGGTCGGCGAGGCGTCCGCCGACGGGCCGGATCAGCGAGCCGAGCAGCGGCCCGACGAACGTCAGCTGGGCGGCCTCCAGGGGCGTGCGCCCGAACTGCGTCTGCAGGACGAGCCCGAAGGCGAACCCGTACCCGATGAACGACCCGAACGTCCCCACGTACAGGAACGACATGATCCACGTGTGCGGGTCCCGGGCCGCGGCCTTGACCGCCCCCGTGTCGTTGCGGACGGACGAGATGCTGTCCATGAAGAGGAAGGCGCAGACGGCGGAGACGAGGACGAGCGGGATGTAGATCCCGAGCACCAGGCGCGGACCGCCGCCCGCCCCGATGACGGCGAGCCCGACGAGCTGCACCACGGGCACGCCGATGTTGCCGCCCCCGGCGTTGAGCCCGAGGGCCCACCCCTTCTGCCGCAGCGGGAAAAAGGAGTTGATGTTGGTCATGCTGGAGGCGAAGTTGCCGCCGCCGATGCCGGTGAGCAGCGCACACACCATGAAGGTGCCGTACGACGTCCCCGGCTCCATGACGACGAAGGCGGCGACGGTCGGCAGGAGCAGCAGGGTGGCGGCGATGACGGTCCAATTGCGCCCCCCGAACCGGGCCACGGCGAAGGTGTACGGAACGCGGACGACGGCCCCGACGAGGGTGGCCATCGACACGAGGAAGAACTTCCCGGCGGCGTCGATCCCGTACTCGGGCCCCATGAACAGGACCATCACCGACCACAGACTCCACACGGAGAACCCGATGTGCTCGGACAGCACGGAAAACGCCAGGTTCCGCCGCGCGACCCGCTCCCCGCCCCCGTCCTTCCAGAACCCCTCATCCTCCGGGTCCCACCGCTCGATCCACATCACACGCCTCCAGAGGTCTCCCCAGCCGCCCCACGGCCACCGGCCAACACCTCCCCAAGCTAGGCACCCCGCATTTCCCCCTCATGGCCTCCGGTGACCGTGGGGGAACGTTGCTCTCACGGGGGGTGGGGTGGGGTGGTGAGGGGGCGGGGGGCGAAAGGGCCCGGGGGCCCGGGAGGGGCGGGGCTGCGTATCACGCCAGCGGTATCACGCCCGCCCCTCCCACTCCCTCACCTTGCGCCGGAGCCGGTCCTCAATGCGCCGCATCCACTCCCATGAGGTCATGTCCGGCGGCGCGAGCAACCCGCAGTCCATCCCGGACAAAGCCTCCT
Source organism: Streptomyces sp. NPDC046465 (assembly GCF_040646035.1). Taxonomy (NCBI): domain Bacteria; kingdom Bacillati; phylum Actinomycetota; class Actinomycetes; order Kitasatosporales; family Streptomycetaceae; genus Streptomyces; species Streptomyces sp. NPDC046465. The sequence goes on along the minus strand of NZ_JBEYZK010000010.1, from coordinate 110,142 downwards.
CCAACCCGTCATCGGTCGGAGCGACGGACCGCAGCGCCTCGATGTCACGCAGCATCTCGCGAGCGTATTCGGGCTGCTCGCCCACGAAGTAGCCGTCCACCACAGCGTCGCGGTCCGGAAAGAGGTCCAGGCAGTCCTGGTGAAAGCCGCCCCTCATCAACCGGCTGATGGCCGACCTCATGGCACGGGAAGGAACCTCAGTCGTGTCCAGGTCCCCCGGGGGCATCAGCACTCCGTCACGGGAATGGTTCTTGACCCACGTCGACACGTAGGAACGCAGAAGTTTCGGGAAGCTCGGCAAACACGAAACCCATCGCTTCAATTCTGATCGGCTGTCCGCCCGTGAGAGCTGTGCACGGGCCTGTCGCGGCTCGACGCAGTCCCGCCTCAGCCCAGATGCGTGTCCCCCAGCGAGATCAGCAGGCGGCGCAGCGCCCCGTCGAGGGTCGTGCGTTCTTCCGGGGTCAGAGTCGCCAGCATGTCGTTCTCGTTCGCCACGTGGTCGACCACCGCGCGGTCGACCAGGTCCTTGCCCGCGTCGGTGAGGCGGACGCGGATGGCGCGGCGGTCGTCGGGGTCCGGGCGGCGTTCGATCAGGCCCTTGCGTTCCAGCTTGTCGAGGCGGTTGGTGATGGCTCCGGAGGTCACCATCGCCGTCTTGAGGAGGCCGCCCGCGGTCAGTTCGTGCGGGGCGCCGACCCGGCGGAGCGTGGCGAGGACGTCGAACTCCGCGAACTCCAGGTTGTACTCGGCGAAGACCCGCTTCATGCCCTTGCTCAGCAGGTGGTCGGCGCGCTTGATGCGGCCCACCAGGGCCATCGCGTCGAGGTGGGAAAGGTCCAGGTCGGGGCGTTCGCGGCGCCATTGACCGCGCAACTCGTCGATGGCGTCCGCGGAGTCGGCCACGTCTGCGGCCTCCGCTGGGAACGTGGCCTCCGCGACCTCCTGGCCAACGGCTTCAACCTGGCCGACGGCTTCAACCTGACCAACGGCTTCCACCTGGCCAACGGCTTCAACGGCCTTCCGAGCAGCCATGGACGTCCTCCTCCTGCGTCGGAGCCAGATCCGTCGACGCAATCTCTCAACGTTCAGATACTTGACGTTCGCAGACCCAGGGCTCATATTTATCTCAACGTTGAGAATAACAGCGTTCAAGGGAACGTCGAGGGGGAGCTCATGTCCATCACCAGCAGCAGCACCAGCACCGGCACCGGCACCGGCACGCACCGTGCGACCGGCGCCCGAAGCCTCTCGACCCCGCCCCCGGCCCCGCCCTCGGCCCCGGCTCCGACCCCGACGTCGGCATCCCGCCCCTCCGCCAAAGCCGCCGCAGGCATCGCCGCCCTCGCCGCCATCGGCCCCGCGACCTGGGGTACCACCTACGTCACCACCACCGAACTCCTCCCCGCCGACCGCCCGTTGCTCGCCGCCGCCCTGCGCGCACTGCCCGCCGGGCTCATCCTCCTCGCCCTCACCCGGCGACTGCCGCGCGGCGACTGGTGGTGGAAGGCCGCCGTGCTCGGTGTGCTCAACTTCGGCGCCTTCTTCCCGCTCGTCTTCTTCGGCGCCTACCACCTGCCCGGCGGCGTCGCCTCGACGATCAGCGCGGTCATGCCGCTCCTCGTGGCGGGCTTCGGGGTCGGCGTACTGAAGGTGCGCCCCACCCGTCGTACGTTGATCGCGGGACTCGTCGGAGTCGCGGGCGTCGCCCTCCTCGTCCTGCGCGGCAGCGCGGTGGTCGACCTCGCGGGGATCATCGCCATGCTGACGGCCACGACACTGATGGCCTTCGCCGTAGTGCTGAGCAAGCGGTGGGGGCGCCCCGAGGGAGTCTCGCTCCTGGCCCTGACAGGCTGGCAGTTGACCGCGGGCGGCCTGGTCCTGGCCCCCGTCGCCCTCACCGCCGAGGGCCTGCCCGACCACTTCACCGGCGCCAACATCGCCGGATACGCCTACCTCGGCATCATCGGCACGGCCATCGCGTACGCCCTGTGGTTCCGCGGCATCGAACGCCTCCCCGCGTCCTCGGTCTCGTTCCTCGGCCTGACCAACCCGGTGGTCGCCACACTCGCGGGCCTGCTGCTCCTGGGCCAGACGCTGACCGTGTGGCAACTCGTGGGCCTGGCCCTGGTACTGGCCAGCGTGCTCCTCGGCCAGGCCAGGAACACCGGCCCCCGAAAGCCCAAGTCGAGCTGACGCCTCCCTCGAACGTTCCCGAGAACCCCAAGACCATCCCCGCCGATCCGCCCCAGCCCCAGCCCCAAGGAGCAATCCCATGAACCCCCTGCGCATCACCGTCTTCGGAGCAGCAGGAAACACCGGCAGCCGCGTCGTCACCGAAGCGCTCTCCCGGGGCCACAAGGTCACCGCCGTGGCCCGCGACGCCGCCCGCTTCACGGAGCTGCACCCCCGCGCCGAGCACCGCACGGGCGACGCGGGGAACCCGTACGACGTAAGGGAGTTGAGCGCACACCAGGACCTGATGGTCAATGCGACCAGACCGGCTCCGGGCCGCGAGGGCGACCACGCCGCCATCTCCAAGTCACTGCTCACGGGCCTGTCCGGCACCGGCGTCCGCCTGCTGGTGGTCGGCGGCGCGGGCAGCCTCACGGTGCCCGGCACGGACGGGGTCCTCGCGATCGACGTCCCGCGCTACGTCCCCGCGGCTTGGCGCCACATAGCCGAGGCATCCAACGCCCAGTACGACGCGCTCCGCACGACGGACACGGACGTGGACTGGACGTATCTGAGCCCCGCGGCCCTCTTCGAGCCCGGCATCCGCACAGGCACGTTCCGCCTCGCCAAGGACGAACTGCTGGTGGACGCGGACGGCAACTCGGCCATCTCGATGGAGGACTACGCGATAGCGCTCCTGGACGAGGCGGAAAGCCCGGCCCACCACCGCGCACGGTTCACGGTCGGATACTGACCTCTCTACGATCCCTTCCGCGTTCCAGCTCAAACCACAGCAACTTGCCTCCGCTGCCGGTGAGTTCCTGTCCCAGCAGCCACCCACCCCACGAATCGGCACACTCGCATACGAGATGCAGCCCCCGCCCGCCACCGGAGTCCTCCGAGGGGGGCGCCGCCATGTGACCCCCGAGGGATCCGGGCGGCTTGTCGAAGGGGGCCGGAATATGGGAACTGGTGTCCCACACCCCCACCCGAAGCCGCCCCGCCCGCACGGAACGCAGCCGCAGCGAGGCGGGGCCTTTTGCATGCCGGTAGGCATTGGTGACCAGCTCGGACGTCAACAGCTCTGCGACGTCTCCGAGTTCGGTCATGACGTGCCCGACGAGGGCTGCCCGCAGAGTCATACGGGCGACGCGCGGGGCACGGGGGTCGTGGGGCAGATGAAGCGCGTAGGACCAGCCTTCGGGTGGGGCTACGGTGACCATGGATGGCTCCTGGGAGGAAGGGGGCCCTCTTGGCGTCCGACGGGGGCGATGCCGCCGTGATGCGGCGCTCTTCCCGCCGTAAACGGGGCCGGTGGGACGAGTACCGGGAACACCTCCCCGTCAGCCTGATCGACCTGGCCGAACTGGAGCACCACGCACGGCAGTTCCGAGTCGCGCTAGTCATCCACATTCCCGCACTCCTACAGACCACGGAACATGCCCGCGCCCTCTTCCGCACCGTGGTCCCGCCCATGCGCCAGTACGAGATCGAGCACCGCCTCACACACCGCATCAAACGCCAGGAAGTACTCCACAGGGACTCCCCCACCCCGTACGCGGCGACGATCCACGAGTCCGCCCTGCGCATGGGCTTCGGCGGCCCCACCACCAGCCGCGCCCAGCTGCGCCATCTTGTCGACATGAGCGAGCTGCCCGACGTCACGATCCGGGTCATCCCTTTCGGGAACGCCGCCTTCCCTGGGACCGGACAGTCCGTCGACTACCTCGCCGGAGCCGTTCCACAACTCGACACGGTGCAGCTGGACACACACCACGGGTGCGAGTTCCTGGACGGGGAGGCACAGTTGGCGAAGTACCGCACCGTACTGGACCGGCTGGAGCACGGCGCGCTCACCCCGCGCGCGTCACGCGACCTCATCCACCACCTCGCCCAGCAACCCTGAGAGAAGCCCTCATGCGACCCCAATGGCAGAAGTCGACCTTCAGTGGCGACTCCTCGAACTGCGTCTACGTAGCCGCCCCCACCCCCACCACGATCCGCCTCCGCGAAAGCGACACCCCCGAGACCATCCTCACCACAAACCCCCACTCCCCTGCACGCCCTCCTACGAGCGCTCAAGGAAACCAGGCAGCAGCCCACGCCCCGCTAAGCCGACGGAGGATATTGCGGGCCGGGGTGGGGAGCGGTGTAGGGGTTGGGGTTGGGGTTGGGCTGACCGTACTGACCGTACGGCTGCTGCGGCTGTCCGTACTGTTGTGGCATCTGAGGCGCGTACGGCCCTTGCGCATACGGAGAAGGGGTCGAGGGCGGATAAGCACTCGGGTACACCGGCGCCCCCAGAGGCGTCCCCAAAGGCGGGCCCACCTGCGAACCCGGTGGCAGATAGCGAAGCCGACCCGTTTCATCCGTCACCGGCACGAACCCCATCCCCTGCAACCGCGCCGCGAACTTCGCGTTGCGATGGCGGTTGACGACGAAGCCGATGCCCACGAGGACCATCAGGGCGGCCCAGATGACCCCCGCGATGACGAAGTCGCCGCTCTCGCCGCCGAAGCGGAACGCCAGAATCACCGAGGCCAAGGTGACGCCGCCGATGCCGTACAGCATGCGCTGCTCGGCGTTCTTGCCGGTGAGGTCGAACTTGGCGCGGGCCTTGAGCAGTTCCACTGCCTCGGGCTGCAAGGGAGGAAGCGCACCGGCCTCGGCGGCGTGCGGGTACATGGCCCAGGACTGGGCCGCCCGCCGCCGCGCCTGAGGGCTCGGGTCGGGGGCGATGAACAGCTGGAGCTGGGCGTTGCGGCCGCCGGAGTAGCGGGCGTCCACGTACTGGTAGCCGAACTGCTCGGCGACGAAGGCGAGTCTCGACACCTTCTTCAGCGAGGACATGGGGCTGGTCAGCACGACCGGCTCCCCGCTCGCCATCAGCCGGAACATCCTCCGCACCTGACCACTACTGACCCGCACCCGCCCGCTGCCCACGACGTCCCCATCCTCTGGTCGACTTCCCGCGACCAGCCTCGCCCGTCCTACCGATTGACCGACTGAACCTCTCGTACGAGCACATCCTGCGCCGCACCGAACTCACCTGCGGGCAGATCGCCGCCCTCCCCCGTCGTGCTCGTCCAGCTCACCTTCCACGTGAGGGTGGCCTGGAGCTCGTACGGGCCGTCGCCCGACGACCGCAGATACCGCACTCCGCACGGCGGATCCGTGTCCGCAGGCGTGCCCTTGGCGCGGGGCGAGCCGATGCGGCCGTTCTCGATGGGGCACTCGCCGGAGGCGGGGTACGTCTCGGCGTCGCCCGTTCCCGGCTCGATCTTCAGGGAGACCGGCTCGGCGGTGGTCGTCGCGGACAGGTCCGTCCCCGGGAGACTCGCGGTCACCGCGACCTTCTTGAACCTGGCCTTGTCCAGCCACACCCAGGTCGGCAGGTTGACCTTCGTCTCGCCCTCGGGCGCCATCTTGATCTCGGTGTCGGGGACCGGGAGTTGACCGTACGCGTACTCGGCCAGGATCTTGGGCGTGACCGCCAGCGGCTCCTTCGGCGTCTCGCCGTCCGCCACCCAGAACGGGAGTCGGTCGCAAGCCTTGGCGCCGGGTTCGTCCTTGCGCTTGTCGTCGACGGCCGCCGCCCAGAACTGCCCGTCGCCCTGCTTGTCGAGGTTGTAGCCCTTGTAGGGGTGGCCTTCCTTGAAGTACGAGTCGAAGATCCCGCCCACGAGGTCACCGATCCCGAAGACCTTCACGTGCCGGATCGCCTTGACCGTGGCCTCGATCTGCTTCGGGGTGTAGGCGGGTTCGTACCAGCAGGCCGGCGGGTCCCAGTTGCTGTTGGCGGGCGTCAGCGTGCCGGTCTTCGCGGACTGCGGGCTGCCTTCGACCGTTGTCTGGATCTTGGTCTGGATGCCGAGGTTCTTGCCTTGGCGAGTGCCCTGGGACTGCTGTTGGTGCCCGATGTCGCCGCCGCCCACGGTGTCGCCGCCTCCGGCGTGGGCAGTTGCGGGGATCAGCGCCACAGCCACCGCGAGGCCAGGGGCGAGCCAGCTGGGCGACGCCTTCCAAACCCTCACGGCGTGCACTTCTCAGATGCCGTCGTGGACGTGACGGAATCTGTCTGCCACACGCCCTTTCCGTTCTTCTTCACACGGGTGTTGACGAAGGCGTAGTCGCTCGGCGAGGCCTTGATCGACCTGTCCACCGTACCGGTCTTCAGGTCCTTGGGGTACGTCTTGGTGCCGTCCTTGCAGTACGACACCGCCGCGACACCGTCCTTGAGGAAGGTGACCTTACGGTCGTAGTACCGAATGGTCCCGACGAAGGTCTTCTTCTTCTCCTGGAACCCCTGGATGTACTCCGCCGACGAGATCAGACCGTCGCCCGCCGCGTAGAACTTCAGCGCCGGGTGGTCCTTGGCCTGGACGGTGACCGCCTCGATCAGCGAATCGACCCACCGCGCGTTGTCCGCCAGCACGGCGTCCTTCTTCGGATCCCCGGTCTTGCCACCCTCGAAGACGTTCTTCACGCCCTTGGGCAACTTGACCTCCGGACGAGCGACCCCGTCGTCGGACGCCCCGGCGGACGGCGACTTGCTCTGCTTGTCACCCGAGCCCGAGCCCGATCCCGAGTCCGCTCCCGCGATCTTGTCGCTGTCCTTCGCGTCTCCGTCGCTCCCTCCGCAGGCCGACAGCGAGACGACTGCGACGGCAGCCAGGGCGGTCGCGGCGAGCAAGGTGGGGCGGCGTTTCACGGTCAGCTCCTGTGGGGGGGGTGGAGTGGGTGGAGTGAACCAAGCTATCCATGAGCGCTGAGCCATGCCAGCGGCGGGTTCACCGGGCGGGAATGGGAGCAACGGGCACAACGGGGGCAAGGAAAACGGGTGCAAGGAAGGGGACAACGGGAACGGGGAGTGGCCGGGCCGCCGCCCGGCCACTCCCCGCTCGATCACTACGCTCCCGCAAGCTTCCAGATCACGGGCTTCCCGTCCTCCTTCTCGGCCCAGTGGACCTCAAGAGACTTCGAACCCGCCGGAACCAGGTACGTCTCGCAGAGCACGTGGCTTTCGCCCGTCTTCCAGCCCTCCAGGTCCAACTCGTCCTCGCAACCCGGCGCGTCCTCGGCGGCGCCGATGAGCAGGCCGCCGCGGGTGCCGTCCGCGTAGATCTCCGTCGTCTCCGCGACGTCCGGGGTGTCCTTGAGCGGGGCGCCGCCCTTGTGCGTGATCTTCATGTGGGCGGTGGCCACGACCAGGCCCTTCGCGTCCTTCGGGTCCGAGACCAGCTTCTTGGTCTCGGCCTCCGTGCCCACGTCGACCTTTTGGGCGGCGACGTCGTACGTGACGGTCGCGTCGCCCTCCTTGACCTTGCCCGTGGTGGTCTCCCCGGCCTTCAGCGCGGTGGGCTCCGCCGGCTTGTTCTGGGACTTGGGCGCGTCCGCCTTCTTGTCGTCCGACTTCTTGTCGTCACCGCCACCGCAGGCGGTGAGCGCGAGGGCCAGTACGGCGACGGGGGCGGCGACGCGCAGCGCGGTCTTCCTGTAAAGCAAAGAGATCTCCTGGCAGAGGTGGGTCCACCGCTCGGCACATGATGGACCGGCAAGCGGCAGGGAGAGCCGTCAGCTTAGGAGTCGGCTCCAGTGGGCGTCGAGATCGTTACGGTCCGCCACCGACCGAGTGTTGGCGAATGCAACGCTTTGCGCGGAATGCAGTCCGATCGCGCCAGGGGCAGCAGTTCTTGCCGAGGGCGGCGTTCGCTGGAGTGAATTCTGGGGCCTGTGGTGCAGCCGTGGCCCATGGGTCAGGAGTTCCCAACGACCGCATTTACCACGGCATTTCAGCCGAATGCGGTCGCCAATTCATACGTAACAGTCGCGCAACGCATTGGATCGGTCACCGATATCCCGACAACCGCCCCACTTCGCTGCTGAGCCTCCGTTAACACCGCTAACACCGCGAAGAGGGCCGGGAGACGGACGGCCACAACCTCGGCTTCCGCTTCGCCGCCAGGTCCTCGACCCAGCCCACGGCCACCACCATCAGGCCGATCAACGGCCAGACCAGCACGGTCATCCACAGCATGTACGTCGAGTCGAGCGCCGCGCTCCAGCGTTCGTCCGCCATGAGCGGCAGGTCGTACGCCATGTCGATGATCGGCACCGTCGCCATGATGAGGAGGTTGTGCCAGAGGTAGATCGTGACCGCGCGATTGTTGGAGAGCGTGACCAGCTTGTCCCACTTCGCCAGCCTTCCCAGCAACTCCCGCCACGACGGCGCGTACTGGAGCAGGATGACCACGAACCCGAACGACCACGTCGCCTGCGCCAGCGGGATGTCGTTCAGATCCCAGCCGTCCGGACCGGGATGGCCCGACGCCCACCACAGGCCGAACGCCATGACGAGGGCTGCCGCCGACACCGCCAGGTAGCGGGGGACCTGGGCCAGCAGACCCTCCTGGTGTGCGAAGCCAAGGACCCAACAGCTGCCGTAGACCGCGAAGTCAGAGATCGCGTTGCCCGTCTCGCCGGGGATCGTGACGACGCCGGTGCCGACCACCGCCGTCAGCGCCAGCGGTGCGAGCAGCGTCGCCCACGGAAGCTTCCGGAACGCCCGCAGCAGCAGGGGGGACGCGATGACGAACCACAGGTACGCGCGGATGTACCAGAGCGGGCCCACCGCCTGGTCCGCCCAGGTGTCCTCCAGGAGGCCCGTCGGAGAGCCAAGGTGCCAGGGGTACGGCGGCGCGCCCACCGGGAACACATAGTTGGCCAACGACAGCAGGCCCCAAGTGCCACCGAGGTCGGGGTCCTCGGAGACGTCCCAGCCGCCCGCGAAGAGCAGGAAGAGCACCGCCGCGCCGAACACCCACATCGGAGGCAGCAGGCGGCGGACGCGGCCCTTGATCACTTCCCGCGCCGGACGCTTCAGGGAACGCGCCATCAGTGAGCCCGCCAGCGCGAACATCACCCCCATGGAGGGGAAGACGATGGTCAGCCAGGCCCAGCCGAAGAGGTGGTACAGGACGACGCGGACGAGCGCGAGGGAGCGGAGGAGGTCGAGGTAGCGGTCGCGGCCGCCCGGCTGCTTCCCAGGCACAGGTACAGGTACAGGCACGGGCACAGGCACAGGCACGGGCACGGGCACGGGCACGGCCGCAGTCTCCGGCGCGACCTGGGACACAGCCTCGGGAGCACGTTCGGGTACGCGTTCCGGTACGTAGCCATGGTTCATCCGACCGGCCTCCGCTCATGAACGCCCGGCCGTCGGCGAGGAATGGCGACGGGCGCCGCCACCGCCCCCGTACGCCGGAGCTTCTGCCAGCGGAGTCGGCCTCCGGTGAGTGCGGTGATCCAGGACTGGAGCAGCACGACGTACATCAACTGCCGGTAGAGGATCTGCTGGAGGGGCAGCGCGATCAGGTGGGACGGTCGTTCGCGGTCCAGGCGGAAGGCCCATGCCGCGCAGACCGCCTGCACCGCGAGCACGCCGAGCCACGCGGCGATCGTCTTCTGGGTGGGGCCGAAGACCAGGCCGTAGAGGAGGAACACGTCGATCAGTGGGGCGAGGAGCGGGGCCAGGACCATGAACAGCGACACCAGCGGCAGGCCGACCCGGCCGAACCGGCCGGAGGGGCCTGACTCGACGACCGCCCTGCGGTGCTTCCAGATCGCCTGCATCGTGCCGTACGACCAGCGATAGCGCTGGGACCAGAGCTGCTGGACCGACTCCGGGGCCTCGGTCCAGGCGCGCGCCCGCTCCGCGTACACGACCCGCCAGCCGTCGCGGTGCAGCGCCATGGTGATGTCGGTGTCCTCGGCGAGCGTGTCGTCGCTCATGCCGCCGACCCGCTTAAGGGCGGAGCGCCGGAACGCGCCGACCGCGCCCGGGATGGTCGGCATGCAGCGCAGCACGTCGTACATCCGGCGGTCGAGGTTGAAGCCCATCACGTACTCGATGTGCTGCCAGGCGCCGATGAGGGAGTCGCGGTTGCCGACCTTCGCGTTGCCCGCGACGGCGCCCACGCACGGGTCGCCGAAGGGCTGCACGAGTTCGCGGACGGTGGATCGCTCGAAGACGGTGTCGCCGTCCATCATCACGATGATGTCGAAGCGGGCGTTGGCCATGCCGCGGTTGAGGGCGGCGGGTTTGCCCGCGTTCTCCTGGCGTATGACGCGTACGCCCGGCAGGTGCAGCCCTTCCACGAGGAGCGCCGTGCCGTCCGACGAGCCGTCGTCGATGACGATGACCTCGATGGGGTGGTCGCCCGCCGTCAGGGAACGGACCGTCGCCTCGACGCACTTGGCTTCGTTGTAGGCCGGGACCAGGACCGAGACAGGCTCGGTGATCTGCGGGCCCCAGCGGAAGTTCCGCTTCCGTACTCGGCGCGCGTGCACCGCGGAGAGCAGCAGCATCAGTCCGAAGCGGGTGAAGACCAGCACGCCGATGACGACGAGTGCCACGACGAGCGCGTCGGTGAGGTGCTCGGAGGCGCCGACCAGGAGGACCCACGCCTTCCCCTTCCACCGCTCGACGCCGGTCACCCGGGTGTGGGCGCTGGGCGCGCCCAGGGCCTCGGTGAGGTTTCTGAACTCGTAGCCCTGCTGCCGCAGTTCGGGCAGGAAGCGGTCGAGCGCCGCGACGGTCTGGGAGCGGTCGCCGCCGGAGTCGTGCATGAGGACCACGGCGCCCTCGCCGCCCCGGGGCGTGGCCCGGCGGACGATCGCCTCGACGCCGGGGCGCTTCCAGTCCTCGCTGTCGGTGTCGTTGACGACGGTGAGGTAGCCACGGCCGCCCACGTACCGGGTGACGGGGTACGACTTGTCGTCCATCGCGTACGCGAAGGACGAGTACGGCGGGCGGAAGAGCGAGGTCCGGATACCGGCGGCGCCCGCGAGGGCGAGCTGGCTCTGCGCCAGTTCCCGGTCGATGCGGCCGGTCGACCGGTAGGAGAGGTCAGGGTGGTTGAACGTGTGCAGGCCGACCTCGTGCCCCTCGTCCACCATGCGCTGGACGAGGTCCGGATGGCGCGAGGCCATGGTGCCGGTGACGAAGAAGACGGCGTGGGCGTGGTGCTCCTCGAGGACGTCGAGGATCTTGGGCGTCCACTTCGGGTCGGGGCCGTCGTCGAAGGTCAGCACGAGCCGGTGGTCGGGCACGCTCAGCGTGGCCTCGCGCCCGCCCCGGGTGTCGATGACCGGGCCGCCCTCCAGGATCTTGCGCGGTACGTGGTCCGTGGGCGCCGGGGGCCTGACGCGGTGGTCGGCGAGTATCTCGCTGTGCACGTACCCGCGCAGCATCAGCATCGCGAGCAGCGCGACGAGGAGCAGGGAGGGCAGCAGGTAGCGCAGGGGCAGGCGACGGCGGCGGTTGCGACGGGGCGCTGCGGGCGGGGTGGGTGCGCCGGGTGGGCTGGGCGGGGTGGGTGCGCCGGGTGGGCCCGGCGTACTGGAGTACGTGCCAGGTGGGCCGACGGGTGTCCCCTCACCCTCACCGTGGCGTTCGGCGCGGCGGCTCTGCGCACGACGGGGCTGAGCATGTTGGAGCTGAGCCTGACGGGACTGAGCCTGACGGGACTGAGTCTGACGGGGCTGAGCCTGACGGGTCCGGGCACGATCGGCCCGGGTTCCGCCGATCCGGAAGCGGTCCGACCAGCTCCCGGCCGTACGGGAGTTCATCGCTGCACGCCCCCCGCGGACGGCCCGGTGTCCGCGGCGGCGGCGCGGGCGGCACCCGGAGGCGTGTAGACCACGGGAACCTCCCCGCCACTGCCACTGCCACCGCCAGAGCCACCGCCAGCACCCGTACCGCCCCCACCGGCACCTCCGCTGCCGCCCCCACCGCTCCCGCCACTTCCGTCGGCCCCGGGCACCGGGGGCCCCGGCGGCGGGTCGGCGGGCGGGGCGGTCGGCTCGGTCGGGGCGGGGTGCGGGCCCGCGGTGCCGCCGGTCGGGGCCGGGGCGGGGGCTCCGCCCGTCGGGCCCGGGGCCGGGGCGGGCTTGTCGTCGCGGTCCGCGGCGGCGGGGCCGGGCCGCGCGCCGGTCGCGTCGCCGTCCTCGGACCGGGAGGGGGCGGGCCCGCCGCCGATGCCGATCTCGGGTGCCGCGCCGGTGTCGTCCGTCGCGTCGGCCGACGGGGCCGCACGGGCCGGGGTGCCCGGACCGGCCGGAGCCGCCGAGCGGCCGGGCGGCACGTCCACCGTGCTCGCAGGCCTGTCGTCCTTGGGGCCCGGCATGGGCAGCCAGGGCGCGCTGGAGTTGCCGGAGAACAGCGTGCCGACGATGACCGCCGCGTACACCGCGCAGGCGATGCCGACGATCACTCCGAACCGGCGGTACCTGCGGCCGCGCCGGCCCGTCGCGTCGACGAAGACCGGGCCGTCGGCCGCGCCCTCCTGACCGGGTTCGGCGGGCAGGTCCGCAAGTTGTCGCCCCAGGCCGTCGATCTGCACGGTGACTTCGTTCGGATCATGGGTATGTCCTGGTCGGGCAGCTTCTTGCCACGTTTCCATGCGCACGTACAAACCCCCACATAACTGGCTCGGGGTGCGTGTGCGGCCATGAATGTCCGCTGTCCGGACCGGGCCCCCACCCGGTCCGCGCGCTCCCCCTTGTGCACTGCCTTGTGCCAGTGCACTTGAGACATGTGTACGCGGTGGAATCGCGATGTGCTTATCAGTCAGCGCCGACTCATCATGATGAGTGAATCTGCGGCGGGTACCCACGCGTTCGCGGGCATCTCCAACCACCGTTCCTCGGCGGCGAGCGCCGCGGCAGCCGCTCGCAGGGCGGTGAAACCCGGGTGCACAAGGCCTTTTCGCCATACCAGCGAGACCGGGGAGAGCGGGACGGGATCGGTCAGCGGCCGCAGCTCGGCCCCCGGCATGGCCGGAAAGTCCACCACCGCCAGGACCGGATTCCGGCTCTTCGCCATGACTCGTTCGAATTCCTCGACGCCGACGGCGAGCGGTGCGGGTGGCGCGATCTCGATGCCGCGCCCCTCGAAGAGCCGGTGTGCGAGGTCGGTCCACTCGGGGGTCCTGGGGTTGCCCGCCCCCGCGTACACGGTCTCGCCCGCGAGCGCGTCCAGCGGCACCGCGGCGAGCTCCGCCAGCGGATGCCCGGTCGGCAGCAGCACGGCCATCGGCTCGTACCGCACGGGCTGTTGGGCGAGTTCGGCCCGCAGCGCGGGATCGAGCCCCGCGAACCGGCCGAAGGAGACGTCGAGGCGCCCTGCGATCATCTCGGCCGCCGCGCCGGTGAGCCCGCTCTCGAAGCGGGCCATCAGCTCACACTCCGGGGCGAGTGCACGGGCCCGTTCCAGGATGCGCCCGAAGACGAGGCCGGGACTGTTCACGTCGACGAGCAGCGGCCGGGCCCCGCCGGTGACCGCGTCGGCCAGGTCGTCCTGGGCCGCCAGGACCCGCCGCACGTACGGCAGCAGCCGCTCCCCGTCGGCGGTCAGCGTCACCTGCCGCGTCGTACGGGCGAAGAGCTCGGCCCCCAACTCCCGCTCCAGGCGCCGCACATCACGGCTCAGCGCCTGCTGGGCGACGTACAGCCGGGCGGCCGCCCGGGTGAAGTGCAGCTCCTCCGCGACCGCGACGAACGCGCGCAGCAGCCGGGGGTCCACGTCTCGGCGCACGCCACCGCCGCGTACGACTGGTTCTGCGGTCATCGCAGGAACCTACATCGCAGGAATACACATCGCAGGAATCCACAACGCAGGAATCTGCAACGCGGATGCGTGAATCGGCACCCAGAAGGTGTTGGACCCCGTCGATCACCCCCGGCGAAGGTGGCTCCATGCCCAGCGACACTCCGGTCCGCCCACGCCGCTCCCGCCCTCGCTCCCGTCCCCGCCCCCGCGTCGCCCTCCCCCGCACCCCCTACGCCCGCCTCTTCGCGATACCCGGCGCCACCGCCTTCACCGTCGGCAACCTCGTCGCGCGCCTGCCCATGGGCATGTTCAGCGTGAGCGCCGTCATCATGATCTCCGGAGCGCGCGGTTCGTACGCCCTGGCCGGTGCCGTCACCGCCACCGGCCTCGCGGCGACCGCCGTCGTCGCGCCCTGGACGGCCCGTCTCGTCGACCGCCACGGCCAGGCGCGCGTCGCCGTCCCCGCCACCCTCGTCGCCGCCCTGGGCTCGCTCTCACTGCTGCTGTGCGTGCGCTACGGAGCGCCCGACTGGACGCTCTTCGCGTCGTACGCCGCCACGGCCACGACCCCCAACACGGGAGGCATGTCCCGGGCCCGCTGGGCCCACCTCCTCAAGGACGACGCACAGGCCGTGCACACCGCCAACTCCTTCGAGCAGGCCGCCGACGAACTCTGCTTCATGCTCGGCCCGGCCCTCGCGGCCTTCCTCTGCGGCGCGCTCTTCCCCCAGGCGGGCACCCTGACGGGCGTGATCCTGCTGGTCACCGGCGTCCTCGTGTTCGCCGCCCAGCGCACGACCGAACCCCCACCCCGACTCCGTACAAGTACGTCCGCGAGTACGTCCGCGAGTACGTCCGCCGAGGCGAAATCGCCCCTCCGCGCGCGCGGGATGCCTGCCCTCCTTGCCGCCTTCCTCGCCACCGGAGCCGTCTTCGGCTCCCTGGAAGTCGTCACGATCGCCTACGCGGACACCCAGGGGCACAAGGGCGCCGCAGGGGCCGTCCTCGCCCTCCAGGCAGCGGGCTCCTGCGCCGCGGGCCTCGTCTACGGAGCCGTGACACCGCGCGGGTCCCTCGGCCGCCGCCACCTCCTGTGCGCCGCCGCGATGGCCGCCCTGATGACGCTACCCCTGCTCTCCGTAGTGGCGGCGGACTCGCTGATCGCCCTCTCCGGAGCGCTGCTTGTCGCCGGGATGGCGACGGCGCCCACGATGGTCACCGGCATGACGCTCGTCCAGCGCCGTACCCCCGAGGGGCGGCTGAACGAGGGCATGACCCTCGCCGTGACCGGCCTCCTCGGGGGCATCGCGTGCGGCGCGGCGGGCGGTGGCTGGACGGTGGAGCACCTGGGCGCCGCCTCGGGTTACGGGGTGCCGGTCGCCGCCGCCTGCTGCGCTCTGCTGCTCAGCAGCGCACAGGCTTGCGCCACGAGCACTCCAGCTCGCCGCCGCCCCGCTCGGCCGCGCGCGTCGAACGCGGCGTGACCGGCACGGCCCGGTCCCCGGTGGAGGAGGCGAGGGTCACCACGATCGCGTCTTCGAGTGCCTTCACGGACGACGGCAGGTAGTTGTTCAGGATGATGCTGAAGACCAGCTCGCGCCCGTCCTTGTCCTTGACGTAGCCGGACAGTGCGGACGCCCCCGTCAACGAGCCCGTCTTGGCATGCACGTTGAGGGCCGCCGGGGTCCCGCACATCCGCGAGCGCAGCGTGCCGCCGGTGAACTTGTCCGGGGCGCACGCCACCGGCAGGGACGCGTACCAGTCGGCGAACCACGGTTCGCCCCGCACCGAGCGCAGCAGCGTGACGTACTGCTCGGCCGCGACGTTGTCCTTGCGCGAGAGCCCCGAGCCGTCGACCTGACGGATCTTGCCGGGGTCGACGCCCGCCGTCTTCAGGTACCCGCCGATCGCGGCGAGGCCGTCGCCCCAACTCCCGGGCCTGCCGGTCGCCTTGTGCCCCATGGCCTTGGTGAGGCTCTCCGCGTGCATGTTGTTGGAGAGCTTCATGAAGGGGATCATGAGGTCTTTGAGCCGCATGGAGTCGTGCGAGGCCAGTTGCCGGGCGCCCTTCGGCGTGGCGGTCCCCGTCCTGGTCGGTCCGCTCACCCGCACGCCGTGCGCGGCGAGGGCGTCGCGGAAGACGGCGGCCGCGTATCCCGTGGGCTCCCAGACGGTCACCCACTCCTTGGTGGTGCCCCCGCCGACGGGGACGGTGCCGCTGACCGTGATGGTGTTCCTGCCGTGCTGCCGCTCCACGGCGACGGTGTCGGCGCCGCCCGCGGCGACGGTGGTCGCGCGCAGATCGATGTCCACGTAGTCGGTCTTCGGCGTCACGCTCACGCGCGGTTTGTCACCGGCCCGCGCCCCGGGCGCCACCTCGACGATGACCGTCCCGGTGTCGTAGTCCGTGTCGGGCGCGACGCTCAGGGCGCTGATCTGCGCCGCGTAGTACGAGGACTCGTCGTCGCCGCCCCACGTGTCACCGATGCGCCTGCTGTCGAAGCGGGTGTCGTCGGCCACGAGGCGCCCCGAGACCCGCCGGATGCCCGAGTCGGCGATCTTCGCGGCGAGTTGGTCGTAGTCCTTGGCGAGCGTCGTCGGGTCACCGGTGCCGCGCAGGTACAGGTCGCCCCGGAGCGTCCGGCCGTTCCTGGGCCCGTCGGAGAGGACGTCCGTGGTGAAGCGGTGGTCGGGGCCGAGGAGTTCCATGGCGGCCGCCGAGGTGAGCAGCTTGGTGTTGGAGGCGGGCATCAGGCGCCCGCTGGAGCGGTGCTGGTACAGGACGTCGCCGGACGCGGAGTCGGCGACGACGACACTGGCCACTCCGCCCTCCATGCGGGGGTCGCCGAGGATGGTGTCGATGGCTTCGGGCAGTCCCGAGCGGTCGGAGTCGGCGCCGGCCGGGGAGCCTGCGGAGAGGCCGGCCGCCGCGACGGCGAGCACGGCGGGCCAGATCCAGTGGCGCATGCGGGTGTGGACGCGTCTCACGGGTCTCTTCATGACCCTGGAGCATCCCCGACTCGGGCGGCCCGCGACAGACCCCGCTCCGGAAGGCGGCGCGGGGATCTGGCGCGGGGTCCCATGGAAAAAGCCCCCCGGCCCGAGGGCCGGAGGGCTTTCGCCGCACATGGGAATTGTGGAGATGGCGGGAATCGAACCCGCGTCCAACGGTGCAGAATCAGGGCTTCTCCGAGCGCAGTTCGCTGCGATTTTCTCGGCCCCGGAGATCTCGCGAACAAGTCTCCGACGGGCCCAGTCACTGTTTGATTTCCCATCGAACCCCGTGACCGGATTCGATGGTTTAGTCCCCTAGATTATGCCAGGGTCCGGGTCGGGAACACCCCCGGGCTGACACCCATTAAGGGTCCTTCACTCACTGCTAATTAAGCAGCGAGGGCGAAGGACTGGGAATCGCTCTTGGAATTGGCGATTATTGGTTGCGACATATGGTTTACGAGATCATTGTCGCTTCCTCGGCTCGCTTCCCCTGCTTCGACATCCGCTGTCGAAACCGATCATCCCCATGTTGATTTTTCAAGGTGGATCTGTGGATCTTTCGATCTTCCGATCCGGGCGCCCCGTCACTGGCGGGGCATGACCCATCGTACGTGACCAACGTACGACGGTGCCAGCCTATTCCTGTCGGGTGGGCCGGGCTAGGCGATGCCCTGTCGGCGGCGCACCTCCGAGACCGCGCGGCTCGTCTCCCTCGTGTCCTGCTTCTCGCGGAGGGTCTGCCGCTTGTCGTACTCCTTCTTGCCCTTGGCCAGCGCGATCTCGACCTTGACCCGGCTGTCCTTGAAGTACAGGGCGAGGGGCACGATCGTGTGACCCGTCTCCTGCGACTTGGACTCCAGCTTGTCGATCTCGGCGCGGTGCAGCAGAAGCTTGCGCTTCCGCGTGGCGGAGTGGTTGGTCCAGGTCCCCTGGACGTACTCCGGGACGTGGATGTTGTGCAGCCACGCCTCGCCGCCGTCGATGTGCACGAAGCCGTCCACCAGGGAGGCCCGGCCCATCCGCAGCGACTTGACCTCGGTGCCCATCAGCACCAGGCCGCACTCGTAGGTGTCCAGGATGTGGTAGTCGTGCCGCGCCTTCTTGTTCTGCGCGACCATCTTCCGGGCAGGGGCCTTCTCAGCGGCCTTCGCGGCCTTGCGCTTTACCTTTTCCTTCGCCATAGTGCGGCCATTTTCGCACTACGAGGGGGGTCCGAGGCCAGTCAATACTGTCTCGGCCCGCTTCTCGGCCCCCGCCTCGGCCTCCAGGTCCGGTGTGATGCCCCGGCCGTCGACCGCGCGCCCCGAGGGAGTGCGGTAGTGGCCGACGGTCAGCTCGGCGACCGATCCGTCGGGCAGGCGGCTCGGCATCTGGACCGACCCCTTGCCGAAGGTCCTCGATCCCACCACGACCGCGCGGCCGCGGTCCTGCAGGGCGCCCGTGAGGAGCTCGGCCGCGCTCATCGTGCCGCCGTCGACGAGCGCGACCACGGGTCTGACCGTGTCACCGCCCCGCGGGGCGTGCAGCGCCTTCTGCTCCCCGCGCACGTCGTACGTGGCGACCAGGCCGCCGTCGACAAGGGCGGACGCGGCAGTGACCGCCTCCGACACCAGGCCTCCGGAGTTGCCGCGCAGGTCGAGCAGTATCCCGGCGCCCTCGGGGGCCGTGCGCACCGCGGCCCGCACATCCTCTCCGGAGCCCTTGGTGAACGCCGCGACCTTGATCAGGACGGCCCCGCTGGGCAGCTTGCTGACCGTGACGGGGTCCGTGGAGAGGTGGGCCCTGTGCAGCGTCACCCGCCACGCGCGCGTGGCGTGCTCCATGCCGAGGACCACCGGGGTGCCCGCCCGGTCGCCGCGCAGCAGGGCGAGGACCTCGGTGACGGGCCGGCCGGTGACGCGCTCGCCGTCCACGGAGCGCAGCCGGTCGCCCTCGCGGAGCCCGGCCCGGTCCGCGGGCCCGCCCCGCTGGACCCGGGACACCTCGATGAGTCCGCCGGCCGTGCGCCGGGCCCACAGGCCGACGCCCGTGTACCCGCCGCCGAGGGCCTTCTCGAATTCCTGGTACTCCCCCGAGGAGTAGACCGAGCCCCAGCGGTCCCCGCTGCGGCTGACCGCTTCCTCGGCGGCCTTCTTGCCGGACTTGCCGTCGGCCATGGCCTCGGCGGCCGCGTCCGCGGCTTGCTCGGCGGTGCCCGAGCGCACTGGGGGAGGTGGCGTGTTCCGGCCGTCGTCCGCGGCGCCGCTCCAGGAGCCGGTGGCGGCTCCGGTGGCGAGGACGCTCACGAAGACCAATGTCAGGGTCGCCCCGCGGCGGATGCGGCGGGGCGGGGAGAACCGGTCGGCGAACCGGTCGAGGCCTGACATGACGGTGAGTCTAGGACAACGGAGGGCGCCGTACGGTGGGTTGAACCGCACGACGCCCGGACACGCTGAGGGCTCTTGTCACACCTTCAGGTACTTGCGCAACGCGAAGAACGCGGCAAGCGCGGGCATCAGAAGGCCGATCGCGAGGACCAGCGGCAGCTTGGCCAGGACCGCGTCCCAGCCGATGAAGTTGATCAGGTTGATCTTCTCGGAGAGTTCGAGACCGTGGTCGATCATGAAGTACCGGCCGATCAACAGCATTCCGCAGGCGAGACCGCCGCCGATGAGGCCGGCGACCGCGGCCTCCATGATGAACGGCATCTGGATGTAGAAGCTGGACGCGCCGACGAGCCGCATGATGCCGGTCTCGCGTCTGCGGCTGAACGCCGATACGCGCACGGTGTTGACGATCAGCATCAGCGCGACGACGAGCATCAGCGCCATCACCGCCACGGCCGCCCAGTTCATGCCGTTCAGGAGCCCGAAGAGGTTGTCCAGATAGCCCTTCTGGTCCTGCACGGCCTGCACGCCGTCACGCCCGGAGAAGGCGGTCGCGACCACCTGGTACTTCTCCGGGTCCTTCAGCTTGATGCGGAACGACTCCTGCATCTGGTCCGGCGTGAGCGAGCTGGACAGCGGGGAGTCGCCGAACTGCTCCTTGTAGTGCTTGTACGCCTCGTCCGCCGACTCGTGCTGGACCTTGTCCACGACGGGCATCTTCTTCAGATCGGAGAGGATCTGGTCCTTCTGCTCGTTCGTGACGGCGCCCTTGGCGCACTTGGGGTCCTGCTCGGCGTCGGCCTTGTTGCACAGGAAGATCGAGACGTTGACCTTGTCGTACCAGTAGCCCTTCATCGTGCTCACCTGGTCGCGCATGAGCAGCGAACCGCCGAACAGGGCGAGCGAAAGCGCTACGGAGACGACGACCGCGAAGGTCATCGTGAGGTTCCGGCGGAGACCGACGCCGATCTCCGACAGGACGAACTGGGCGCGCATGGCGGCCTTTCAGTGGATCAGGTGGATCAGACGGTACGAGCGGGACGGGGCCGTCGGGGAGACGGGACCGTCAGTGCTGGTAGCCGTAGACGCCGCGCGACTGGTCGCGGACGAGACGGCCCTTCTCCAGCTCGATGACCCGCTTGCGCATCTGGTCCACGATCTGCTGGTCGTGGGTGGCCATCACGACGGTGGTGCCGGTCCGGTTGATCCGGTCGAGCAGCTTCATGATGCCGACGGACGTCTGCGGGTCGAGGTTGCCGGTCGGCTCGTCGGCGATGAGGAGCTTGGGGCGGTTGACGAACGCGCGCGCGATCGCGACGCGTTGCTGCTCACCGCCGGAGAGCTCGCCGGGCATCCGGTCCTCCTTGCCGCCGAGGCCCACGAGATCGAGGACCTGGGGCACGGACTTGCGGATCTCGCCGCGGGACTTGCCGATGACCTCCTGCGCGAAGGCCACGTTCTCGCCGACGGTCTTGTTGGGCAGGAGGCGGAAGTCCTGGAAGACGGTGCCGAGCTGGCGGCGCATGTGCGGCACCTTCCAGTTGGACAGGCGCGCGAGGTCCTTGCCGAGGACGTGCACCTGGCCGTGGCTGGTGCGCTCCTCACGCAGGACGAGCCGCAGGAAAGTGGACTTTCCGGAGCCGGAGGAGCCCACCAGGAAGACGAACTCGCCCTTCTCGATCTCGAGGGAGACGTCCCTGAGCGCGGGGCGGGTCTGCTTCGGATAGGCCTTGGAGACGTTGTCGAATCGGATCACGGATGCACCACGGGTTGCCGGGGGTAGGTGAGCGTGACCCTACGCGAACCCGGCGCACGAGCGCAGTCGGCGTCCTGAGTTGCGCGGATTGTCTCGGAAGTACGGGGGTACGGATCCGTCGTAACCCGTCGAGAGGCCGAGAGGCGGCGGGCCGCGCCGAAATCCGCGGAAGCTGGCACAGTGGTAGGGGGAACGATTGAGTTCCCCCCAGCGTTGGGCAGGCTGAGACTGTGCGGGAGGAGAAGCGCATGACCCTGGATCGGTTGGTGTGCGCGAACTGCGCAGCGCCCGTGAGTGAAGGCCGCTGCCCCGTGTGCCGGGTCAATCGCGAGCGCATGCAGCAGGAAGGGCCCTTCGCCGGGCTCAACCCCGCGGCACTGATAGCGCTGCTCGTCGTGCTGATCGCCGCGGTCGCGCTCCTCGCGCACCAGACCGCGTAGCAGTAGCAGCACCGGAGGCAGCGCGGAAGGGCCCGGAGCTTCGCGAAGCTCCGGGCCCTTCTTTCACACGTACGTGACGCACCCGTACGTGGCGTACGTCACCGCCTGAGTCAG
Organism: Streptomyces sp. NPDC046465; assembly: GCF_040646035.1. Classification (NCBI taxonomy): domain Bacteria; kingdom Bacillati; phylum Actinomycetota; class Actinomycetes; order Kitasatosporales; family Streptomycetaceae; genus Streptomyces; species Streptomyces sp. NPDC046465. Next base: position 88,683 of record NZ_JBEYZK010000010.1, on the reverse strand, counting down.
GCAGCGGCGCCGCGGTTGCCGACGAGACGCGGCAGGAAGCGGAAGCCGATGCCGCCGGCGATCATCGTCGCGGCACCGATCAGCAGGAACGTGGTCTCGGCGGCGCCGGTCTCGGCGAGCTCGCCGCCCTTGTCGGACGCCTGGGCGGCGTTGCTGCCACCCTGCTCGACCGGCTTGGAGCCGGTGTCGGACAGGCTGTCCTTGCCCTTGCCCTGCTCGACGGGGGCGGCGCCGCCGTCGGGGTCGGTGTCGTTGCCGCCGTGGCCGCCACCGTTGCCGTTGTCGCCGCCGTCACCGTTGCCCGGGTCGGTCGGGTCCGTGGTGGGTTCGGTCGGGTCGGTGGTGGGCTCCGTCGGCTCCGGGTCCTCGGTGGGCTCGGTCGGCTCGTCCGTCGGCTCCTCCGGGTCGGTGGGCTCGCTGGTGGGCTCGGTCGGCTCGTCCGTCGGCTCATTCGGGATCGACGTGGGCTCGTCTCCCGGCTGCACGTCCACGTCCACGCCGACGCCGCTGTCGTCGGCGTGCGCGCCGACGCCCACACCGCCGAGGTCGACACCGACGTCGAGCGCCGAGGCGGCACCCGCGGCGGTCAGCGAGGCACCGGCGGCGATCACGGCGCCGGCGGCTATCCGCGCGACACGGATCCGCGTCTTCTTTGTCATCTGGCTGCTACCCCCAGTAGCTCAAGTGTCAGTGAGGCAGCGTCCGGGGCCGCGTCCGCCGGGGGCGATTTCGATCAGCCCCCACGGTTCCCACGCGCCCCAGGAATACGCATGCCGCGCGCTAGCCTTTCCACTTTTCACAGCAGCGTCAAGGTCGTTGCGGGCGCGATGTCCGATATCGGGGTAGTTGACCGTCCTACGGAGATGTGACTGTGACGTAAAAGGCAACTGCCGCCTCTTGGGCGGCAGTTGCCTTGTCGATAAAGCCGTTCTCGGCGGCTTTTACTTCTCCTGCTGCTTGCGCCAGCGAATTCCGGCTTCAAGGAAACCGTCGATCTCGCCGTTGAAGACGGACTCGGGATTGCCGACTTCACACTCCGTCCGCAGGTCCTTCACCATTTGGTACGGGTGCAGGACGTACGAACGCATCTGGTTGCCCCAGGAGTTGCCGCCGTCGCCCTTGAGCGCGTTCATCTTCGCCTGCTCCTCCTGGCGGCGACGCTCGAGGAGCTTCGCCTGGAGGACGTTCATCGCGGTCGCCTTGTTCTGGATCTGCGAGCGCTCGTTCTGACAGGAGACGACGATGCCGGTCGGCAGGTGGGTCAGGCGGACCGCGGAGTCGGTCGTGTTGACGCCCTGGCCGCCGGGGCCCGAGGAGCGGTACACGTCGATGCGCAGTTCGCTCTCGTCGATCTCGATGTGGTCGGTCTGCTCGACCACGGGGAGGATCTCGACGCCCGCGAAGGAGGTCTGGCGGCGGCCCTGGTTGTCGAAGGGCGAGATGCGGACGAGGCGGTGGGTGCCCTGCTCGACGGAGAGCGTTCCGTAGGCGTACGGGACGTTGACGGCGAAGGTGGTCGACTTGATGCCGGCCTCTTCCGCGTACGACGTCTCGTAGAGCTCCGTCTTGTAGCCGTGGCGCTCGGCCCAGCGCAGGTACATGCGCTGCAGCTTCTCGGCGAAGTCGGAGGCGTCGACGCCGCCGGCCTCCGCGCGGATGGTGACGACGGCCTCGCGGGAGTCGTACTCACCGGAGAGGAGGGTCCTCACCTCCATCTCGTCCAGCGCCTTCTTGACGGACCCGAGCTCGGTCTCCGCCTCGGCGCGGGTGTCCGGGTCGTCCTCCTCCTCGGCCATCTCGAACAGCACGCCGAGGTCGTCGATGCGCCCACGCAGCGCCTCGGCCTTCCTGACCTCCGCCTGGAGGTGGCTCAGCTTGCTGGTGATCTTCTGCGCCGCATCCGGGTCGTCCCAGAGGGACGGTGCGGCCGCCTGCTCCTCGAGCACGGCGATATCGGCCCTCATCTTGTCGAGGTCCAGGACGGCCTCGATCGACTCCATGGTCGAGGAGAGGGACTTGAGCTCTTCGGATACATCGACGACTGCCACGACTCCAGCGTAACGGTTACGGCAAGCGGGACGGTCCTCGCGGGGGCGGGGCGGTGGGGGTGGGGGGCGCTTCCGTCCGCACGTGCCTGCGGGCGGTGGGGGCCGGTCGCGCAGTTCCCCGCGCCCCTGAGAGGGCGGCACCTGCGGCTCGAGCCGACGTCCGACCGCCTCTGCCTGCGGGCCGTGGGGGCGGGGCGGGGCGGGGCGGTGGGGGTGGGGGGCGCTTCCGTCCGCACGTGCCTGCGGGCGGTGGGGGCCGGTCGCGCAGTTCCCCGCGCCCCTGAGAGGGCACCTGCGGCTCGGGCCGTCGTCCGACCGCCTTTGCCTGCGGGCCGTCATGGGCTGGTCGCGCAGTTCCCCGCGCCCCTTACGGGGCGCCTTCGGTGCGGGATGAGGTGGGCCACCCAGGGGCGCGGGGAACTGCGCGAGCAACCAGCGCGCGCCTGCAGGCGAGGGCGGCGGAGTGGAGGGTGTCAGGGGCGCGGGGAACTGCGCGGGCAACCCCCACCGCCCGCAGGCGGAGACGCGACGGAGGCCCCGCGCACTCGCCCGCGGGCAGCCGCGGCTGGGTCAGGGGGTCCGGGGAGCCGAGTCGCTCGGCTCCGACGGGGGCGTGTCCGGGTCGTCGCCGCTCGTCGCGGCCCACGTACCGATGCCCGCCGCGGCGACGAGGACCACCCCCGCCACCCCCAACGTGATCCGCCGCCGCCGCGCCGAGGCCCGGTGCTTGGCGGAGCCGGGCCGTGCCGTACCGGCGGCGCGCGGCGCGCGAGCCGTCCCGCGGGCGCCGCCGGCCAGCTCGTCGGGGCCGGGCACCCGCATCGACGTGTGGGTGTCGCGGTTGGACCCGGCGGAGGCCGAACCCGGTACGAGAGGGACCGCACCCCGCCGGGGAGCGCTCTCGCGCGGCTCGGGGGCGGAGTCCTCGTACGCCTCCTCGGCCTGCGAGGACTCCGTGTCCGGTTCGTCGACGTCCAGCGGCGGCATCCCCGCGACCAGCGGCAGCAGCTCCCGCAGGCGCGCGGCCAGCTCGGAGGCGCGCAGCCGGGACGCGGGCGCCTTCGCCAGGCACTGGACGAGGAGCTGCCAGAGCTCCTCGGGGATACCGGGGAGCGGGACCACCGTCTCGGTGACGTGGCGGCGCAGGACCGCCCCGGGGTGCCCGCCACCGAACGGTGTGAAGCCCGCGAGGAGTTCGTACAGGACGGTGGCCAGCGCGTAGATGTCGACGGCGGCGCGCGGCGGCAGGCCCTCGATGATCTCGGGGGCGAGGTAGTCCGGGGTGCCGATGATCTTCGTAGCGCGGGTGCGGCGCGGGGAGTCGATCAGCTTGGCGACGCCGAAGTCCGTGAGGAGGGCCGGGTGGGCGCCGCCGGGTCCGAGGGGGCCCTGCATGTCCAGGAGGACGTTCTCGGGCTTGACGTCACGGTGGACGATGCCCGCGGCGTGCGCGGCGGCGAGGCCGTCGGCGACGTCCGCGGCGATGGCGACGGCGGCCTCCGGGGCGAGGCGCCGCTCGCGCTCCAGACGGGTGCGCAGATCCGTGCCGCGGACGAGGTCCATGACCAGGGCCAGGTCGTTGCCGTCGACCACGAGGTCGTGGACGCCCACCACGCGCGCGTGGTCGAGACTGAGCAGAGCCGTGCGCTCCTGGACGAAGCGGCCGACGAGTTCCTGGTCGGAGGCCAGGTCCTCGCGCAGCAGCTTGATGGCGACGGGGCCCTCGGGGCCGTCACCGAGCCACACCGTGCCGGCGCTGCCACGGCCCAGGATCTGGTGGGCGGTGTACCGGCTGCCGATCTTGCGCGTCAAGACTGCTCCTACGGATGCGTGTTGGCGACAAAACTACGCGGCCTTGCCGCCAACCTTCACTCCGGGAGCAGAAATCACTCTGCAGATGTCGACAAATCCCCGAAGTCGTCCGGGGATTGTGGCCGCTAGTTGCCGTTGATCTTCCCGGCCCACTCGCTGACCTTGTCGTACGCGTCACCGAGCTGGCCCCAGAAGCTCTTCGTCGTGCCGATCCAGTCCTGGAGCGGGCTGAACTCCCAGACCAGCCAGCTCACGACGAAGAGGATGAGGATCGTGAACAGGCAGCCCTTGAGGCAGCCGAGACCCGGGATCTTCATCGGGTTGGCGCTGCGCTGGCGCGGCTGCCGCGGCTCGCGCGTGGGCGTCGGGGCGGGCTGCGGCGCCTGCGGGGGCGCGGAGTACTGCTGGGGCTGGTACTGGGGTTGGTGCTGGGGTTGGTGCTGCTGAGGCGCGGGGGCGTACTGCTGCGGCCGTTGTCCGCGCGGCTGCTGCGGCGCGTACTGCTGGGGGCGCTGCTGCTGCGGCGGCTGCTGGGGGCGGGCCACCTGGCGCTGGGGGCGGCGGCGCAGCGGGTCGTCGTTCGGGTCCAGGTGCGCCTGGTACTGGGTCTGTTCGTTGCGGTCGCGGGCCGCCCGCATCTGGTTCTGCCAGGGGTGCGGGTCGTTCGGGTCGCCGCCGGGTCCGTTCGGCGGGACGGGCGGCATGACCGCGGTCGGGTCGGCGGCGCCGGGGCCGGTGGGCAGCACGGACGTCGGGTCGGCGTCCGGGGAGCCCGGTCCGTGACCGCCGGTGCTCCGCATGACGCTGGTCGGCGCGGCCGGGTCGTACGAGCCCGCGTTGTTCGGCAGCACCTGCGTGGGGTCGGCCGCGCCCGGGGTCTCCGGCACGTGCGCCGGTGCCGGGTCCGGCATGAGCAGGGCCCCGACGCCCTCCGCCGCGGCGATCTGCGCCGGGGTGGAGTGCACGCCGACGCCCTCGGCGACGGCGCGCAGGGCGCGGGCCAGGTTCTCGGCGCTCGGCCGGCGGTCCGGGTTCTTGTCGAGGCAGCGCTCGATGACCGTCCACAGCGGGCCCGGAACGGTCGAGGGGCGGCGCGGCTCGGCGCTGAGGTGCTGGTGCAGGACTTCGAGGGCGGAGCCGCCGGAGAACGGCGGACGCCCGGTGACCAGCTCGTACAGCAGGATGCCCGCGCCGTAGATGTCCACGGCGCTGGTCTGCGGGCGGCCCTCGGCGGACTCCGGCGCGACGTACGCGGGCGTGCCGACGAACTCGTGGGTGCGGGTCAGGCCCGGGGAGTCCGCGAGGCGCGCGATGCCGAAGTCGGTGAGCATCGGGTGCATGCCCCCGCCGTCCTGCTTGAGCAGGACGTTCGCGGGCTTCAGGTCGCGGTGCACGACGCCGTCGGCGTGGCTCGCGGCGAGCGCGTCGGCGATCTGGGCGGTGAGCAGGGCCGCCGCGACCGGCGTGAACGGGCCGTTCTCGCGGAGGTAGCGGTGCAGGTCGGGGCCCTCGACCAGGTCCATGACCAGGGCGAGCAGATCGCCCTCGACGACCAGGTCGCGGGTCCTGACGATGTTCTCGTGGGTCAGCCTGAGCAGGACGGACCGCTCCCTGAGGAAGCGCATCACGACGTCCGCGTCGTTGGCGAGCTCTTCCTTGAGAACCTTGATCGCGACGGTCTCGCCGGGCTGGCCGGGAACGGCCGCCTCGGCACCCGCGGTCTCCCGCTGGCGGGCTCGCCAGACGGTGCCCGTGGCGCCGCGCCCGAGCGGCTCCTCGAGCAGGTACTTGCTGCCTACCGGCCGCACGTCATGCGCTCCCTGCTGGTCTGGCTGGTCCCGTCCGGACGCTGGTTCTGTCCGGGGGTCTGTCCGAAGGTGTCTGTCCGAAGGTGTTCCGACCCACTGTAATGCCGCCGAACCGAGCGCCGACGGGTCGGATTCCGCCCGGCCTTTTCTTTTCGGGGCGTTCCGGATCGCTGTTCGGTGGAAAGACGCGCGCCCGTGGCCATTGGTTGCCGAGTGGTCCTGAATTGACCTCTGCCGGATATCCCTCACACCTGTCCCCAACGGTCCAAGCAGGCACTTTTCCGAGCAGAGCCGACCAATCAAGATCACTTACGGGTGGCCGCCGGGCGTGTTGTCGGTGGCAAGTGCGAGGATGCCTCCAGTACTGGCCGACGTGCCCGTGTGCGGTGGGGGGAATCACAGCGCGTGTCCCCGTGCCGGGCGCCCAGCGCAGAAGGGACCGCTGACGGCGATGCAGATCCGGCTGACCGTCCTCGGGCCGCGCAGCGGCCAGACCGAGCAGCAAGGCCGCCCCGTGACGTCGACCGGGGCCCCCGGCGCCTGCGACGTCCTGGTCACCGCCCCCGCGGGAACCGCGCTCGCCGCGGTGGCCTCGGGCCTCGCCACGGCCGTGGCGGGCACCGACGCGCCCCTCGTCCTGTACGCGGGCCCGGAGCGCCTGGACGCCCAGCGCTGCACGCTCGGCGAGCCCCCCTTGATCGACGGAGCGGTGCTCTCGCTGGGCGCCCCCGCCGAGCCGGGGCCCGAACTGGCCGGTGCGGCGGCCCAGTTGCACGTGGTCGCGGGGCCGGACGCGGGCGGTGTCCATCTGCTGCACGGCGGCCGGATCCAGGTGGGCCGCTCCGCCGACGCGGACGTCGCCCTCGACGACCCGGACGTCTCCCGGCTGCACTGCTCGGTCACGCTCGCCCAGGACGGCCGGGTCACGGTCACGGACCTGGGCTCGACGAACGGCACCGCGGTGGACGGCCGGGAGGTCTCCGGCCGCCCCACGGGCCTCTCCCCCGGCTCCATGCTGCGGATCGGCGAGTCCGCGCTCCGCCTCACCGACGGCAGGGGCGGCCCGGCGCCCGCCGCGGGCGGCACGCTCCCGACGGCCCCGGACGGCGAGGGTCACGTGCGCGTGCGGCGGCCCGCGGGCACGGGACAGCCCGCCCCCGGCGAGGCGGCGGGCACCCCGCAGAGCGGCCCCACCCACCACGCGTACGGGTCGGCGGCCTGGGGAGCCACGGGCGGCCCCGGCGGGCACGGGACGTCCGACCGGACCACCGGCGCGGACGGAACGCACGGCCCGCACGGCCCGACCGGCCCGGACGGAACGCACGGAACGCACGGCCCGACCGGCGCGGACGGAACATACGGCGCACCGGGTGCGTACGGGAACGGGTCCGGCGCGTACGGGAACGGGTCCGGACCCGGCGCGTACGGGAACAGCCCCGGCGCCGATGCCTACGGCACGCCCCGCGCCGACACCCCCGTCGTGCCGCAGCAGGCCGGCGCCCCCGACGCGGAGCGGACCCGGCTCGGCACACCCCCGCGCGGGACGACCGTCCCGCCGCGCCTGCGCAAGCGCGGCGGCCTCTCCGCCTGGGCCCGCCGCCTGACCGGGGGCCGCGACGGTGGCCGGGCCGACGCGTACGACATGTACGACGTGTACGACCGCCACGACGAGCACGAGGGGCCCGAGGACCGCGGCGGGGCGTACGCGGACGGCGGGCCCGGCGACGGCCCGCAGGCCCCCTCCCCGGAGGAGCTCGCGGTGGCCGCGGCCGCCCGTACGCCCGAGTCGTGGCCCGATCCCGCCGCCCTGCTGCTCACGGCGCTCGGTCCGGGCCCCCGCCTCTGGGAGCGCGCCCCCGGCCACCCGGAGGCGCTCGCGGTCCGGCTCGGCACGGTCGACCGCACGCTGCCCGGCGCCGAAGGACGGGAGGAGCTGCTGCCCGCCGTGCCCGTCACGGTCGGCCTGCGGGAGGCGGGCTCGCTTGGCCTGGCCGGGCCACGGGACCGGCTGACCGGCCTGGCCCGCGCGGTCATCGCCCAGCTCGCCGCGCTGCACTCCCCCGACTCCCTGGAGATCGTGCTGATCAGCACGGACCGGGCGCGCCCGGTGGCCGAGCGCACCGCCGAGTGGGCCTGGCTCGGCTGGCTTCCCCATCTGCGGCCCACGCACGGCCAGGACTGCCGACTGCTCCTCGCCTTCGACCGCGACCAGGCCGCGGCCCGTACGGACGAGCTGATCAGGCGCCTCGACGACCGCATCGCCGACGGCGGCGACGAGGCCGGTGCCCGTACGGTCGTCGTGGTCGACGGCGACCCCGGAGCCGCCGGGCTGCGCGAGGCGACCGTGCGGCTCGCGGGCGAGGGGGCGCGCGCAGGTATTCACGTCGTGTGCCTCGCCGAGACGGTGGCGGCCTCGCCCGCGTCCCCGGTCCTCGACACGTACGAGGCGGCCTGTTCGGTGTCGCCTCCCTTTCGCGCGTGCGGTGCCGCGGCGCTGCTCAGCGGTGACGTGGCGACCGCGCTGCGGCTGATGCGGACGGCGGGCGGGCGCCCGGCGGGGCACGGCACCGTGGCGGCCGTGGACGCGGTGTCGGGCGCCTGGGCCGAGCGGTTCGCGCGGGCCCTGGCGCCGCTGCGCACGGACGGCACGGCGGGCGAGGGGCACACGCGCGTGTCCGCGCCGCTGCCCCAGGCCGCCCGGCTCCTTGACGAGTTGGGGCTCGCGAGGGCCACACCCGCCTCCCTGATGGCACGGTGGGCGGCGGCGGCCGACGACCCCGACGCGCTCGGCGGGCGCGCTCTCGCGGTGCTCGGCGCGGGTCCGCGTGGTCCTGTCGTCGCGGACCTCGCCACCGACGGCCCGCACCTGCTCGCCGAGGGCCCCGCGGGCAGCGGCCGTACGGAACTGCTGCGGTCCATCGCGGCGTCCCTGGCCGCCGCCGAGCGCCCCGACCGCCTCGGCATCGTCCTCGTCGACGGGCGGGACGGCGTCGGCGCGGGCGGGACCGCGGCGCGGCAGGGCGCGGGGCTCGGCGTCTGCACGGACCTGCCGCACGTCACGACCCACCTCGTCACCAACGACCCCGTACGGATGCGGGAGTTCGCCCAGTCCCTGGCCGCCGAGCTGAAGCGGCGGGCCGAACTGCTCGGCAGGCTCGGGTTCACCGAGTGGCACACGCAGCGGGAGGTCTCGGGGCGGATGGTGGCGCAGCGCACCCAGTCGTCCACTGCCGCATCCGGGGACGATGCCGTGGGCGCCGCCTCCGTGCCCGCCCAGCTGTCCGACGGCGACCTGGATCCGCCGCCCAGCGCCACGATGCGGCTGCGGCCCGTCGGGGCGCGGCAGCGGGTGGAGCCGGGGCCGCCGCTGCCCCGGCTCGTGGTCCTCGTCGACGACTTCGACGCGCTGCTCTCGCCCGCGCTCGGCTCGCCGGGGCGGCCCGCCGCCGGGTCGGTCGTGCGCGCTCTTGAAGCCGTCGCGCGGGACGGCGAGCGGCTCGGGGTGCATCTCGTGGCGGCGACGGCCCGCAGTGAGCGGGTGTGGGAGACGGAGCTCGGCCAGCGGGCGTCGCTGCGGGTGGTCCTCGACGCGGTGGCGCCGGGTCCTGAGGAGCCGGCGCCGGGGCGGGGTGAGCTGCGCTCGCCCGACGGGCGGGCGACCGCGTTCCAGGCGGGCCGGGTGACGGGCCGCATCCCCCGTACGGCGACGTTGCGCCCCACCGTCGTACCCCTGGAGTGGGAGCGGATGGGCGATCCACCGGCCCGGCGGCCCGTACGGGAGTTGGGGAACGGGCCCACCGATCTGGCCCTGCTCGCCAGCGCGTTGGAGCGTGCGGCGCGGTCCGTCTCGGCGGAAGAGGTGTCGTCCCTGCTGTGATCCGGCCCGGTCCACGCTGCGGTCCGGCCCTGTCCGCGCTGCGGTCTGGCCCTGTCCACGCCGCGGTCCGGCTCTGTCCGCGGCATGGACGGCCTGTCACAACGCCATCACGATAAGCGAGTTGACACCGCAGGCCATCTTGCCGCCCCTCCCCGCGCGGGCGTAGACCAGACCGCACGGGACTCGCCAGGGAAGAGAACGGGGCAGTGATGCGCAGCACTCTTCGTACACGCAGGGCACGGCTACATCGGCGTACCACCGTCAGGATCGCCTCCGCCGTCGTCGCGGGCGCGCTCGCGTTCACCGTCACCGCGTGCGGCGGGGACGACGACAAGGACGACGCGGACAAGGGCGGGAACGGCGGGAAGGACACCAAGAACGCGCTCCAACTGCCCAAGCTGGACGGGGAGAGCATCTCCGTGTCCGCCGTCTGGGGCGGCGCGGAGCGCAAGGTGTTCCTGAAGGTTCTCGACGAGTTCGAGAAGAGGACGGGCGCCAAGGTCTCCTTCGTGCCCGCGCAGGACCCCATCATCAGCTTCCTGGAGTCGAAGGTGGCGGGCGGGCAGCCGCCGGACGTCGCGATGCTGCCGCAGGTCGGCGCGATCGAGCAGGCCGTGGCGAACAAGTGGGCCAAGCCGGTCGGCCCCGAGGCGCAGAAGCAGCTCGACAAGAACTACGCCAAGGGCTGGCAGGAGCTCGGGGCCGTCGACGGCAAGCAGTACGGCGTGTACTTCAAGGCCGCCAACAAGTCCCTTGTCTGGTACAACACGCGGGTCTTCGAGAACGCGGGCGTGAGTGTGCCCAAGACCTGGGACGACTTCATGAAGACCGCGCAGACCATCTACGACTCCGGGGTGCCGCCGGTGTCCGTGGCGGGCGCGGAGGCGTGGACGCTCACCGACTGGTTCGAGAACATCTACCTCTCGCAGGCGGGCCCGGAGAAGTACGACCAGCTGGCCGCCCACAAGATCGAGTGGACGGACCTGTCCGTCAGGAATGCGCTGATCACGCTCGGCGAGCTGTTCGGGAAGAAGGGCTTCGTGGCGGGCGGCGCGAGCGGCGCGCTGCAGACCGAGTTCCCCGCCTCCGTGAAGCAGACGTTCCGGGGCGGCGACCAGCCCAAGGCGGGCATGGTCTTCGAGGGCGACATGGTCTCCCTCGCGATCTCGGAGACGAAGGCCAAGGTGGGCACGGACGCCAAGGTGTTCCCCTTCCCGGCGGTCGGCGCCGAGTCCCCCGCCGTGGTCGGCGGTGACGCCGCGGTCGCGCTGAAGGACAGCAAGGGCGCGCAGGCGCTCCTGACGTTCCTGGGCTCGCCGGACTCGGCGAAGATCTGGGCCGAGGCGGGCGGTTTCATCTCGCCGAACAAGAGCCTGGACATGTCGGTGTACCCGAACGACGTGCAGCGGAACATCGCGAAGGCGCTGGTGGCGGCCGGTGACGACATCCGCTTCGACATGTCCGACCAGGCGCCGCAGTCCTTCGGCGGCACCCCGGGCAAGGGCGAGTGGAAGGCTCTGCAGGACTTCCTGCAGAGCCCGAAGGACATCTCGGGCACGCAGAAGGCGCTGGAGACAGCCGCCGCCAAGGCCTACAAGGACTGACGCGATGTCGTCCGCGAACGCCGGAGGCACGCCCGCGATGGTGACGCCTCCGGCCCCGGCCTCGCGCAGGAGTGTGACCGGCACCCGCAGGGCGGTGGCGGTGCTGTTCCTGCTGCCCGCCCTGGTGCTGCTCGGCGCACTCGTCCTCTACCCCATCGGGTACTCGTTGTTCCGCAGCTTCTTCGACAAGTCGGGCGACTTCACGGCGTTCGACAACTACGAGACGCTGTTCAAGGACGACGGCATCCGGACCGCCATCAAGAACAACGCGATCTGGCTGGTCGTGGCGCCCACCGTGGCGACCGCGCTCGGCCTGATCTTCGCCGTGCTGACCGAACGGGTGCGCTGGGGCACGGCGTTCAAGCTCGTCATCTTCATGCCGATGGCGATCTCGATGCTCGCCGCGGGCATCATCTTCCGGCTCGTGTACGAGTCCGATCCCGACCGGGGCGTGGCCAACGCGGTCGCGGTGAGCGTGCACGACACGTTCGCCGAGTCGTCGGCGTTCCCCCAGGCTCATCCCGGCATGAACTCGCCGCTGAAGTCGGCGGGCGGCGGCGCCTTCATCACCAGGGAGCCGGTGCGGGCGGGCAGCCCGGTGGCGCTGCCGCTCACGGGTGTGGCGCCGGAGCAGATGCCGGACGGCGCGAAGGCCGCCGAGCCCGCGCGCGCCGAGCCGGGCAAGGTCACCGGCACGGCCTGGCAGGACTTCACCCGGGGCAAGGGCCGGGGCAGGGCCAACGCCCCCGACGCCACCGAGTTCGGCTACTCGGGCATCAAGATCGAGGCCGTCAGGAACGGTGCGGTGGTGGCGTCCACCGAGGCGTCCGCCGACGGCACCTTCGCGCTGCCCAAGGAGGCCGACGGGGCCCTGCTGCGTTTCCCGGAGTCGAACTTCCGCGAGGCGTACAACGGCGTCGACTGGCTCGGCCCGACCCTGATCACGCCCGCGATCATCGGTTCCTACCTGTGGATGTGGGCGGGGTTCGCGATGGTCCTGATCGCGGCGGGGCTCGCGAGCGTGCCGCGGGAGCTCCTGGAGGCGGCCCGTGTGGACGGCGCCAACGAGTGGCAGGTGTTCCGTCGTGTGACGGTGCCGCTGCTCGCCCCGGTCCTGGCGGTCGTCCTCGTCACGCTCATGATCAACGTACTGAAGATCTTCGACCTGGTCTTCGTGATCCCGCCGGGCTCCTCGAAGGACGAGGCGAACGTCCTCGCGGTCCAGCTCTACAACTCGGCCTTCGGTGACCAGGACTCCGGCGTGGCGAGCGCGATCGCCGTGCTCCTCTTCCTCCTCGTGATTCCGGTGATGCTCTTCAACATTCGTCGGATGAGGCGGGAGGCGCAGCGATGACGACCCAGACGGAGATCGTCAGGGCCAGGCAGTCCGTGGGCGGGCGGATCGCCTCCGCCCTTGGCGGTACCGCGCTGCGCGTGTTCCTCGTGCTGGTCGGCCTGTTCTGGCTGGTGCCGACGATCGGGCTGCTCGTCGGCTCGCTGCGGACGCCCGCCGACATGAGCGAGAGCGGCTGGTGGAAGGTGTTCAGCGCGCCCTCGCAGATGACGCTGGACAACTACTCCAACCTGCTGAAGGACGAGACGATCACCGACTCGCTCCTGTCCAGCGTCATGATCACCGTCCCCGCGACGCTGCTCGTCGTGATCATCGGCGCGCTCGCCGCGTACGCCTTCGCGTGGATGGACTTCCCGGGCCGCGACTGGTGGTTCATCGGCGTCGTCGGGCTGCTCGTCGTCCCGGTGCAGGTGGCGCTGGTGCCGATCTCCAAGCTCTTCGGGGAGATCGGGATCTTCGAGACCACGATCGGCGTGGTCGTCTTCCATGTGGCCTTCGGCCTGCCGTTCGCGATCTTCCTCCTGCGGAACTTCTTCGCGGAGATCCCGCGCGAGCTCCTAGAGGCGGCCCGGCTCGACGGGGCGGGCGAGCTGCGGCTCTTCGCCCGCGTCGTGCTGCCCCTCGGGATGCCCGCGATCGCCTCGCTCGGCATCTTCCAGTTCCTGTGGGTCTGGAACGACATGCTGATCGCCCTGATCTTCGCCGACTCGCAGAACCCGCCGATCACGGTGGCGCTCCAGCAGCAGGTGCGGTTCTTCGGCGACAACGTACAGATCCTGGCGCCCGGCGCCTTCATCTCGATGGTGATCCCGCTGGCCGTCTTCTTCGCGTTCCAGCGGCAGTTCGTGTCCGGGGTGATGGCGGGCGCGGTGAAGTAGGTACGTGAGCGGAGAGGGGGCGACCCGTACGGGGCCGCCCCCTCCCCCGTACGGGGCCTCTCCCCCGTATGGGGCACCCGGCGTAACTCGCGGACCCCTTCCGGCGTTTCGGGCAGTATGCCCGCGCCGACCCATGGATGTGCCGTGCCCCGGTTCAGTGTGATCGTTCCCGTGTACAAGGTGCGGGCGTATCTGCACGCGTGCCTGGAGTCCGTGCTGGAGCAGTCCTTCACCGACTTCGAGCTGATCGTGGTCGACGACTGCTCGCCGGACGCCTGCGGCGCGATCATCGACGAGTTCGCCGCCCGTGACACACGCGTGACGGCCGTCCGCCGCACGGAGAACGCCGGTCCGGGCCCGGCCCGCAACGCCGGTCTGGAGCGCGCCACCGGCGACTACCTGATCTTCCTTGACGGCGACGACACCCTCACCCCCGGCTCCCTGCACGCGATCTCCGACCGCCTCAAGGAGACCGACGAACCGGACGTCCTGGTCTACGGCCACGCACGGACCTTCTGGACGGGCGACACCGTCCGCGACCCGGGCGCGGGCCACCTCTCAGAGGAGGGCGCCGCCCCCTTCCGGCTCGCCGACCGGCCGGGTCTCCTGGAGGTCCCGCCCCTCGCCTGGAACAAGGCGCACCGCCGCGACTTCATCGAGCGCGAGGGCTTCACCTTCCCGCCCGGCTCCTACGAGGACATTCCCTGGACGTACCCGGTCCTGATGGCGGCGGGCGGCATCGCCACCCTCGACCGGGTCTGCGTGCACCACCGTCAACGCCGTCAGGGAAACCTCAACCTCCCGCCCCTCACGAGCCGCGGCCCCTTCGACGTCTTCGACCAGTACGACCGGATCTTCGCGTTCCTCGACGCGCGTCCCGAGCTCGGCACGGCCTGGCGGCCCCCGATGTTCCGGCACATGGCCGGGGAGCTCACGCAGATCTTCACCGAACGGGACCGGCTTCCGCGCGGCTCGCGCGCCGAGTTCCTGCGCAGGGCCCGTTCCCACTACCGGCGCCACCGCGTGCCGGGCACCCGCCTGCCGCGGCGCACCCGGCTGGGTTACGTCCTCGCGCGCCTTGGCGCACACCGGACGCACCGGGGAGTGTGGGCGGCGGCGCGCCTGCGGGAGCGCGCGGGGCGCTGCGCGGCCCTCGCCCGCCGCCGCCTCAGGGGCGCCCTGCTCCAGCTGCACTACCGCGTCCAGCTGCGGCTTCCGGTGCGCGAGCAGCATGCCGTCTTCTCCTCGTACTGGGGGCGCGGCTACGGCTGCAACCCGGGCGCCATCGAGGCCGCGATGCGCGAGCTCGTGCCGGGGGTGCGCACGGCGTGGATCGCCCACCCCCGGCACCACCACACGATCCCGACGGCGACGCGCAGGCTGCGGCCCGGCACGGCCGCGTACTGGACGGCCCTCGCCCGCTCCAAGTACCTCGTGAACAACGTCAACTTCGACCGCAGGCTGGTCAAGCGCCCCGGCCAGGTCCTCGTGCAGACCCAGCACGGCACGCCCCTCAAGCACATGGGCCTGGACCTCCAGGAGCGTCCGGCGGCGGCGCGCGGCACGGACTTCGCCACCCTGCTGAGCAACGCCGACAAATGGGATTACGTCCTGTCGGCCAACCGCCACTCCACGCTGGTCTGGGAGCGCGTGTTCCCCGCCTCGTACACGACCCTCGAATACGGCTCTCCGCGCAACGACCGTTTCCAGCGGGCGACTTCGGCCGACGTCGCCCGGCTGCGGGAGAGCCTCGGCATCCCGCACGGCGCCATCGCCGTGCTGTACGCGCCGACCCACCGCGACTACGCCCGCTCCCAGCGCCACAGCCTCGACCTGGCCCGGATGCTGCGCGCGCTCGGCCCGCGCTTCGTATTCCTGACCCGCGCGCACCGCCTCTACGACGCGCCGATGGCCGTCGGGGAGCCGTCGGAGCGGATCATCGACGTCTCGGACCACCCGAGCGTGGAGGACCTCTGTCTGGCCTCCGACGCGCTGGTCACCGACTACTCGTCGCTGATGTTCGACTACGCCGACCTCGACCGGCCCATCGTGCTGCACGCCGACGACTGGGAGGCCTACGAGGCGGCCCGCGGCACCTACTTCGACGTGCGGGACTTCCCGCCGGGCGCGGTCGCCCGCAGCGAGGACGAGCTCACCGACATCTTCACCAGCGGGCACTGGGCGGGCTCGCGCTCGGCGCAGCTGCGGCGGGCGTTCCGTGAGGGGTTCTGCGCGTACGACGACGGGCGCGCGGCGGAGCGCGTCGTACGCCATGTGGTCCTCGGCGAGCCGGGCGGGCTGCCGTCCGCCGTACCTCTGGAGGAGCGGCACCCCGTGCCCGGGGGCGGTCCGAGGCCGGACCGGGCGCCGTACTCGGGCCTCCAGCACGTCTCGCAGCTGTGACCGGTACCGCTCGCCCCTCCGACGACGCCCCGGCCATCCCTGCCACCCCGCCCCGCCGCAAGAATGGCGTAGCTGCGCGAGAGGTCCGGGGCATAAGCGGTCAAAGTGGACAGATGCAGCGCATCGGGTTCACGTCCTCCCGCCTCCCGGGGCCGCCTCCCCTCGTACGGCGGGTGCTCGCCGCCGCGCGGAGCGCGCGGTTCCGGCTGGAGCGGGCCACGGCGGGGCGGATGGGGCACGGCGGGCCCGCGGACGGCGCCGGGCGGTCCCGGCCGCTCCTGACCCCCGTACACCTCTCCCTCCGCGACAGCCGCACCCTCAACCTCGCGATCGTCGCGCCGCCCGCCCCCGAAGGCGCGGACCGCGCCCGGCTCCTGATCACCCGTGGACCCCGCAGGCTCGCCGTCCCCCTCGCCCATGAGCCGCACACCGGCGGCACCCCGCTGCTGACCGCCACGGCCACCCTGCGCGACATGCGGGACGGCGTGTGGCGGCTCACGGTCGAGACGCGGGGTGCCGACGGGCGCGTACGGCGCCACGGCCTCGCGACCGCCGAGTCCGGCCCGCCGCCCGCCACGCCGACCGCGCCGCACGCCCCCGACCCGCTGACGGGGACCCTTGTCCGGGTCGTCCGGAGCCGGTCGGGGCGGGCCGTGCTGCAGGCGACGCGGTCGCGGCCGCGGGCGGAGCTGGTGCGGTTCGTGCCGTCCGGGGACGGCATCACCGTGCACGGGCGGCTCGTCGCGGGGTCTCCGGCCGGGCGGGCCGAGGCGGTGCGGCGCCGGGACGGTGTCGTCGTACCCGCCGAAGTCGCCTGGCAGGGCTCGGCGTTCACGCTGCGGGTGCCGCTCGGCGCGATGGCCGGGGCGGGCACCGGGCAGTGGGTGTGGGACTTCCGGCTCGGCCCGCACCCCCTCGGGCGGTGGCTGTCCGACGTGCGGGACCCGGCGGCCGCCTACCCGACCCCCTTCCGGGTCTTCGCGCTGCCCGGCGGCGCACTGGTCCGGGCGCACGCCCACTTCACCGCGTCCGGCGCCTTCGCGGTCACGTGCTGGGACATCACCGCCGTCACGGAGGAGACCTCATGAAGATCACGTACCTGCTCGGGTGGGGCGACGAGATGGGCGGCACGGAGCTCGCCACGTACACCCAGGCGCGGCACCTCGCCGAGCGCCCGGGGATCGAGGTCGAGGTCGTCTCCGTCTTCCGCACCCGCGCCGAGCCGTTCTTCGCCGAGGCCCACGAGCTGCCCGTACGACACCTCGTGGACCGCACCCTGACGCCCGAACGGCCGCTGCGGAAAAGTGAGTTGGACGACGCCGCGTGCCGTACGCTCGCCGCGCTGCCCAGCGAGCTGATCAAACCGGCCTGGGAGGACACGTTCGACCGGCTCTCGGACATCGAGATGACGGCCGCGCTCTCCACGCTCGACACCGACGTCCTGGTCACCACCACGCCCGCGCTCCTGGCCGCCGCCGTGGCGCTGGTGCCCGCGCGGGTCGTCACCGTCCACCAGGAGCACCGCCCCACCCAGCGGCGCGGCCCGTCCGGCGAACCGCTGCTGCTGCACGCGCCCCGCCTGGACGCGCTCGTCACGCTGACCGAGCGGACCCGCGACTGGATCGCGGAGTCCCTCGGCGCCACCGCCCCCGAACTGGCCGTCGTCCCGAACGCGGTGCCCGACGGGTTCAGGCCGCGCGCGGACGGCGAGAGCAAGGTCATCGTCATGGCGGCGCGGCTGACCGGCGAGAAGCGCGTCGACCACGCCGTCCGGGCCTTCGCGCAGGTCGCGGAGGCGCACCCGGGGTGGACCCTGCGGATCTTCGGCAGCGGCCACCGGGAGCGGCACCTGCGCCGCCTTGTCGACGGGTTCGGCCTGCACGACCGGGTCGAGCTCCTCGGGCCCTGCCAGGACATGGCCGCCGAGTGGGCCAAGGCCGGGCTGAGCCTGATGACGGCGGGGCACAACGAGGCGTTCCCGCTGGTGCTCCTCGAAGCGCTCGCCGCCGGGGTGCCCGTCGTCGCGTACGACGTCCTCACGGGCCCCGCCGAAATCGTGCGCCACCGGGTCGACGGGCTGCTCGTGCCGCCCGGCTCGGTCGATGAACTCACCTGCGCCATGAACGAGTTGATGGGCGACGACGCGATGCGGCGCGGCTTCGCGCAGGCCGCCCGCGAGGGCGTGTACGCCCGGTTCTCCTCGGGGGACGTCACCGCGCGCTGGGAGGAGCTGTACACGCGGCTCGTCGCGGGGCGCGACCGGCCGGAGCGGCTGCGCGGGCGCGCGGACCGGGTGGCGCTCGGCGTCGCGTCCGGCGGCAGCGGCTTCCGGCCCACCGCCCCGCACACCTTCGACGCCGCGGCGGGCGCCGACGAGCACGCCCGCGAGGACGAGATCCTCGCTGCCGACACCACCGGCCGCGTCATCCGCTCGGTGGGCCGGCTCGCCGAGCGGCGCGACGACGTCCTCGCCCCCCGCATGGCCGACTGGAACCTTGAGCTCACCGCGTCCGCTCTGGAGGCGTCGGACGTCCCGTACGCCGTCGTCCGCACCTCCGGCTCCACCTGCCACACCCTGGCCGTGGCCGCCGACGACCGCGACCGCGCCCTGAAGGCCCTCGCCGCCTCGCTGCGCGGACAGCCCGTCTACGCCGAGCTGGTCAACCCGCGCGACGCGCCGCCCGGCACCGTGCTCGCCGAGCGCCTCGACAGCATCGGGGAGCTGGCGGGCGTCAAGCTCTTCAAGCCGGTCACCACGACGACGCTGTCGCTGCGGCACGGCGCGGGTATGGCCTGCACGGTGGCGTTCTGGACGCGCACGCCGGAGGGCACCTGCCACGCCCCGTTCGGCTCGACGCTGGCGGGCGCGGAGCTGCCCTCGCTCACCCCGACCGCGTCCCTGCGCGTGGCCGACCGCACGTACCCGACCCTCGACGTGTTCACCGAACTCCTGGTCAAGGACGTCAACTTCCCCATCGACGCGGTCTATACGTGGGTCGACGACTCCGACCCCGAGTGGCGCGCCGCCCGCGACAGGACGCGCGGCGGCGGCGACACGTCGGCGGACAACGGGGCGGTGCGCTTCCGCAACCGCGACGAGCTCCGCTTCTCCCTGCGCTCCCTCGCGATGTACGCGCCGTGGATCCGGCACGTGTACCTGGTCACTGCGGGCCAGACCCCGCCCTGGCTCGACCGGGAGCACCCGGGCGTCACGGTCGTCGACCACCGCGACCTCTTCGCCGACCCCGACGCGTGCCTGCCGACGTTCAACTCGCACTCCATCGAGTCCCAGCTGCACCGCGTCGAGGGCCTGTCGGAGCACTTCCTCTACTTCAACGACGACATGTTCCTCGGCCGCCCCACCACCCCGGAGACCTTCTTCCTCAGCAACGGCCTCGCCCGCTTCTTCTGGTCGTCGGCGTCCGTACCCGCGCTGCCGGTCGCACCGGACGACGAGGGGTACCTGGCGGCGGCCAAGAACAACCGGGAGCTGCTGCGCCGCGAGTTCGGCCGCACGACGACGCACAGCTTCTTCCACGTGCCGTACGCGCTGCGCCGCAGCGTCCTGAAGGAGATCACCGAGCGCTTTCCCGAGCAGCTGGCGGCCACGGCCCGCAGCCGCTTCCGCGCCCGCAGCGACGTAGCGCTCGTCTCGTCGCTGCACCAGCACTACGCGTATCTCACCGGCCGTGCCGTGCCCGGCTCCATCGCGTACGACTTCGTGGACATCGGCGACCGCGCGGACCACGCGCGGCTCGGGCGGCTGCTGCAGAACCGCGACAGGACCGCGTTCTGCATCGGGGAGTCCCCCGACGGGGGCGTGACGGACGAGGAGATGGCGCTCGCCATCCGGTCGTTCCTGACGGCGTACTTTCCGGTGCGCTCGCCCTACGAGCTGCGATCCGAGGCCTGAGCCCCGTCTACGCCTGAGTCCCGCCCAGGAAGAGCCGCCGGACCACGCGTTCGGCGGCTCCGCCGTCGTCGTAGGGGCAGAAGCGCTCCCGGAACGCGGCCCGCAGCGCCGTCGCCTCCGGCGTGTCGAAGGCGCCGAGCCGGAACAGCCCGGCGAGCTCGTCCTCGGTGGTGGCCACGGCCCCGGGGGTCTCGCCCGGACGGCCGGAGAGCAGGTCGAAGTAGGTGCCGCGGGCGAGCCGGTAGGCCTGCCAGTCGGGGGCGTACGTGACGATCGGGCGGTCCAGGCAGGCGTAGTCGAACATCAGCGACGAGTAGTCCGTGATGAGCGCGTCGGCGGCCAGGCAGAGCTCCTCCACGCGCGCGTGCCCGGTGACGTCGACGAGCTGCGGGTGGCTCTCCAGGCCCACGCCGGCGCCGTAGAAGTAGTGGGCGCGCACCAGCACGACGTACGAGGGGCCCAGCCGCTCCGCGAAGCGCCGCAGGTCGAGGCGGGGCAGGAAGCCCTTCTGGTAGTCGCGGTGAGTGGGCGCGTAGAGCAGGACGGTCCGTCCGTCGTCGACACCCAACTCCTGCCGAACACGGACCGCTTCACCCTCCCCCGCCGTGAAGTACACGTCGTTGCGCGGATATCCGGCCTCAAGGGCCCGGTAGGCCCCGGACGGGTAGACGCGCTCCCAGACCTCGGTGGAGTGCGGGTTCGAGGAGAGGCTGAAGTCCCACTGGTCGGTGTGGTCGAGGACCTTCTGGAAGCTGATGCCGTGCGTGCCCGCCGGGTAGCGGCGCTGGTCGAGGCCCATCGTCTTCAGCGGGGTGCCGTGGTGGGTCTGGAGGTAGACCTGGCCGGGGCGTTTGGTGAAGCCGCCGGGGAAGCTGGAGTTGTTGACGAGGTAGGTGGCCGTGGCCATCGTCTGCCAGTAGCGCCGGGAGCCCTCGATGACGTACTCGACGCCGGGCGGCACCTGGTGCTTGGTGCGGCTTGAGACCACCCACACGCCCCGGATGTGCGGGGCCAGTTCGCGGGCCTTGGCGTGGATGGCGGCCGGGTTGCAGGAGACGCCGCGGTTCCAGTAGGCGCCGTAGACCGCGAGGTGCGGGTCGAGGGAGCGGCGCAGGTCCCCGCGGTAGGCGGCGCGCATGGCGCGGGCCCGCAGCTTCTTCTTCTGCCGCTTCAGCTGCCGGGTGACGCGCAGGCGCCGCGTGTCGGCCTTCCGCAGCCGTTCGTACGAGGCGTACGAGTCGGCGGCGAGGGCCTTGCCGTAGGTGCGGGAGGCCGCGTCGAAGAAGTCGCGCCGGTCGGCCTCCGCGATCCGGCCCGGGTCTTCGAGGACGGCGAGCAGATGGGCGGCGGCGTGCGGCAGGAGGCGGGCGCGCTCGTCGGGGCCCACGGCGGCGAGCAGCTGCCCGTACCGCTCGACGACGGCGAAGTGGTGCCGTCCCGGCGTCTTGGCGAAGCTCCCCGCACGCCGCTCGCGCCAGCGCACGCACGGCCGGTCGAGGACGGCGAGCCGGTCGCCCGCGCGCAGGGTCGCGGTGTGGACGGGCACCACGTCCTCGTAGGCCCCGGCGGCGAAGGCGAGCTGCTGCTCCTGCCAGAAGCCGCGCCGGAAGAAGCGGTTCCAGGCGGCCGGGGTGACGGCGAGGGGGTCGCCCGCGAGGTCGTCGCCGCCGGGGCGGACGTTCTCCCACCAGTCGACGCGGTCGTGCGCGCAGAGCAGGACGTCCGGCTCGTCTGCCGCCGTGAGCGCGGCGTCGGCGGCCTCAAGGGCGCCCGGCAGGAGCAGGTCGTCGCCGTCGAGGAAGAGCAGGTGGTCGCCGGTGGCGTGCTCGGCGCCGAGGGTGCGGGCCGGGCCGGGTCCGGTCCGTTCGGGGAGGCCGGTCCGTTCGGGGAGGCCGGTCCGTTCGGGGAGGCCGGTCCGTTCGGGGAGGCCGGTCCGTTCGGGGAGGCCGGTCCGTTCGGGGTGTCCGGTCCGTTCGGGGAGGCGCAGGAGTCGCGTGCGCGGGTCGCGCTCCGCGTACTCCGCGGCGATCGCGGCACTGGCGTCGGGCGACGCGTCGTCGACCACGATCAGTTCGAGGTCGCCGAAGGACTGGGTGAGCACCGAGTCCAGGCAGGCGCGCAGGTATCCCTGGACGCGGTGGACGGGGACGACGACCGAGAAGCGCGACATGGACACCGACCGTAGCCAGCGGGACACCGCCTGTCGAAGACCGTTCGTCACTCTTTGGGGTGGTCGGCGGCGCGGAGTATGACCGTGGGGAGCCGCGAGCGGGCAAGGGGGATGAATATGCCCTTATCCCCACGAAAGGCCGGTCCCTGTGCAGCCCCGTCTCAGCGTCGTCGTACCCATCTACAACGTCGAGGAGTTTCTGCAGGAGTGCCTGGAGTCGATCGCCGGGCAGACCGTGGACGGACCCGGCCTGCTGGGCGGCCCGCAGGGGCGCGGCGGTCTCGAGTGCATTCTCGTCGACGACGGCTCGACGGACGGCAGCCCGCTCATCGCCCGCGAGTTCGCCGCCAAGGACCCCCGCTTCGTCTACGTCCGCCAGCGCAACGCCGGACTGAGCGCCGCCCGCAACACCGGGGTGCGCAAGGCCTCCCCCACCGCCGAGTTCCTGACCTTCGTCGACAGCGACGACGTCGTCCCGCACGACGCGTACGAGCGGATGATCGCGAGCCTGGACGAGACCGGCTCCGACTTCGCGAGCGGCAACGTCTGGCGGCTCACCGAGCGCGGCCGCTCCCAGGCCTGGCAGTACAAGTGGCTCACCGAGCCGCGCACCCGCACCCACATCGCCCGCGACCTGGACCTCCTCTCCGACCGCGTGGCGTGGAACAAGGTGTTCCGGCGCTCCTTCTGGGACCGGCACCGCTTCACCTTCCCCGAGGGCAAGCTCTACGAGGACACCCCCGTGATGATCCCGGCGCACTTCCTCGCCGGGTCCGTGGACGTGCTCAGCGACCACGTCTACTACTGGCGGGTCCGCGAGGGCTCGATCACCCGGCGGCGCACCGACGTCAAGGGAGTGCGCGACCGGATCGCGGCCTGCGCGCACGTCAGCGCCTTCCTCGCCGAGCACGCGCCGGAGATGAAGAAGACGTACGACGCCTCCTGCCTGCGCGACGACTTCGTGTACTTCCTCGAAGGGCTGCCGATGGGCGGCCCCGAGTACCGCGCCGCGTTCACGGCGGGCACCGCCGCGTTCCTGCGCCGCGCCGACCCGGACGTGCTCGCCGGGCTCCCCGTCGACCTGCGCGTCAAGTGGGAGCTCGTCCGCGCCGCGCGCACCGCCGAACTCATCGGCCTGCTCACCTTCGAGCAGACCAACGGCACGTCCTTCCACGTGCGCGGAAAAGTGCGGCGCCGCGCCGCGTACCCGGGCGTCGGGCCCCTCCCGGAGAAGCTGGCGCGCGTCGGCCGTGCCGACCTGCCCGTCGTGGCGCGGGTGGGCGAGACCCGGTGGGACGCCGAGGGGAAGCTGCGCGTCAGCGGATACGCGTACGTGCGCAACCTCGCCGCGACCCGCCCCGGTCACTCCGTCAAGGCGGGCCTGCTCAAGTCCGCCCACAGCAGGCGCCAGATCCGCCGCGTGCCGACGCGCACGGTCGCCGCGCCGCAGGCCACCGAGCAGTCGCGGCAGCAGCTGCACTGCTACGACCTGGCCGGTTTCGAGATGACCGTCGACCCCGAACAGCTGAAGACCGGTGGCCGCTGGCGCCCAGGCAACTGGCTGTTCGGCGTGGTTCTCGCAGGCCACGGCACGGTGCGGCGATCCGCCGTGCGCGCCGCCGAGGGGGCGTCCTCGCAGTCCCTGGTGCGCGAGCTCGGCGACGGGCTGCGGCTCGTCCTCGGGTTCAGCAAGGGCCGGCTCGTGCTGCGCGTCCAGGAGTACGCGGCGCGCGTGGACGCCCACCGGCTCGACGGGGACGACGTGGTCCTCTCCGGCACCCTGCCGGGGCGTGCGCGCCCCACACTGCTCCGCCTCACCCACGCGCACTCCGGGACGGACTTCGACTATCCGGTGCGGGTCGCCGGGGACCGCTTCGAGGTGCGCGTGCGCCTCGGCGACCTGGAGGACGTGGCGCCCACGCCGCACCTCGCGCCCAAGGAGGTCGAGCCGCCGCACGGCGACCGCTGGCAGGCCAACCTCGTCCTGCCCGACGGCACGCTGAAGTCCCTTGCCGCCGCCCTCGGCCTGCCGCCGGGCCGGTACGCGTCCCGCGCGGGCCGCGAGCTGTGCGCCACCGCCAACGACCGGGGCGGACTCGTCGTCGAGCTGACCCGGCAGCCGGTCGCCGACCGCGTCGCGTGGGGTGCGGACGGCACGCTGACCGTGGAGGGTCCGATGGCGGCGGCCAGTTGGGCCAAGCCCGAACTGGTCCTTCGGCACAGCGGCCGCGACGAGGAGCTGACCGCCCCCGCCACTCAGGACGGCGGCCGGTTCCGCGCGGTGCTCGCGCCGGGCGGCGGGGCGCTGCGGGAGGGCCGCTGGTACGCGTTCCTGCGGGAGGCCGCCTCGCCCACCGACGCCCCGGCCGGACGCGCCGAGGACGGCATGCCCGTACGGCTGCTCGCCTCCGCGTCCGCCACGCTGCCCCTCCACCGGACCGTCCAGGGGCGGGAGTTCACCCTGGACCGGCGGTTCGGCGACCGACTGCTCGTCGTGGCGGGATCGGTGCTCCCCCGCTCCGAGCGGGGCGCGTACCGGCGGCACAAGCTGCGTACCGTCCACTACCCGGCCCGCCGCGAACTGCCCCTGACCGACGCCGTCCTCTACTTCGACGGTGACTCGCCGCGCGCCGTCCACGAGGAGCTGCTGCGGCGCGGCTCCGGCGGCGAGCACCTGTGGGTCACGCACGACCAGCAGACCCGCGTCCCGGCCGGGGCGCGGGGCGTCGAGGAGCACAGCGCCGACTGGTACGAGGCGCTGGCCCGCTGCCGCCGCATCGTCACCGCGGGACACCTGCCGGACTTCTTCGAGCGCCGTGCGGGCCAGACCGTCGTCCAGACGTGGCACGGCGCCCCGCTCAAGCGGATCGGCACCGACCTGACCGACACCCTCTACGCCGACCACGGCCACCTCGACGCCCTGCCCCGGCTCTCCCGCCAGTGGGACGTGCTCGTCTCGCCCAACCGCTTCTCCACCCCCCACCTGGGGCGCGCCCTCGCCTACGACGGCGAGGTCCTCGAAGCCGGTTCGCCGCGCAACGACGTGCTGTTCGCCGAGGACCGCCAGAAGGTCGCCGACCGCGTCCGCCGCGAGCTCGACATCGCCCCGGACAAACGGATCGTGCTGTACGCGCCGACGTACCGGGACCATCTCGCGTACTCCCCCGGCCGGTTCCGCTACGAGCCCGCCCTCGACTTCCGCGCGGTCGAGTCCGTGCTCGGCGACGACCACGTCCTGCTGGTGCGCAAGCACCCACTGGCGGCGGGCCGGCTGCCGGGCGCCCGCGCCCCCTTCGTACGTGATGTGTCCGCGCACCCGCGGGCGGCGGAACTGCTCCTGCTTGCCGACGTCCTGGTGACGGACTACTCCTCGCTGATGTTCGACTTCGCGCACACCGGGCGGCCGATGCTCTTCCACGCCTACGACCTGGAGCACTACCGCGACACGGTGCGCGGTTTCTACCTCGACTTCGAGACGCACGCGCCGGGCCCGCTGCTCGCCTCCACCGGCGAGGTCGTCGAGGCGCTGCGCGACCTGGACGCGATCGCGGCACGGCACGCGGAGGCGTACGCGGCGTTCCGCGAGTCCTACTGCGATCTGGACGACGGGCGGGCCGCGGCCCGGGTCGCGGAGAGGCTCATGCGGTGAGCGGCGCGCTGCTCACCCGGCGGATCTGCCACGGCGCGACGGCGCTCGGCGGCGGGACGCGCCGCCGCCCCAGCCTCTATCTCGTCTTCGGCGGGCTCTTCTGGCTGGTGATGTCGCTGGCGTTCTGGCGGGTCCCGATGTGCTGCGACTTCGGCCAGCACGCGGCCGTCGTCGAACGCCTGAAGGAGAACCTCCTCCACCCCGCGCACCCGATGGCGCAGCTGCCGGGCCACGGCAGCCCGTACTACTCCCCGTACGCCGTGGCGCAGGGCCTGTTCGCCAAGGTCACGGGCGCGGCGGGCTGGGAGGTCGTGAAGCTCTCGGGCCCGCTGAACCTGCTGGTCCTGCTCACCGGCATCGGCCGCTTCGTCCGCGTCCTGACGCCCCGCCCGTGGGCCCCGGTGCTCGCGCTGGCCGCGATGGTGCTGCTCTGGGGCACCCGGATGGCGTGGTGGAGCGGCTATCTGGGGCTGATGTCGATGACGGGGAACCTCGGCTATCCGTCGACCTTCGCGATCGGCCTGGCGTTCTGGGCCTGGGCGTGGGCGGGCGCGCTGGCCCGTGCCGCGCAGCCCGCCTTGTGGCCGTACGCGGGACTCGGCGCACTGTGCGGCCTGATCCTGCTCATCCACCCCATCTCGTCGGTGGCGGCGGTCATCGGCGTCGTCGCGTTCGCGGCGTCGGGCCGCAAGGTGTGGCCCTGGGCGGCAACGGCCGTCAGCGCGGCGGTGCTCGCGGCGCTCTGGCCGTACTACAGCGTGTTCTCCCTGGTCGGGGACGAGTCCGTCGACTGGATCCACCGCCAGCTCTACACCGAGATGCCCCAGCGCTTCTGGCTGGCGCTGCTCGGCCTGCCCGCCCTGTGGCTGCGCTTTCGCCGGGACCGCAGGGACCCGCTGGTCCTGATGTTCGCCCTGGAGTGCGCGGTCGTCGCGTACGGCTGGGTCAGCGGCCACTACACCTACGGCCGCATCCTCGGCCTGACCCTCGTGCCCCCGCAGTTCGCCCTGGCCATCGAGCTCGCGGCGCCCCGCCCCTGGGGATGGCGCCGGGGCGCGCTCGCCGGAGCCGCCGCGCTCGGCGCTTGCGTCGGGTTCCTCCAGCTCCAGGCGGGCGCCGTCGTGCCGCGCGCCCTGGACCCCGTCGGCTTCGACCAGCCGCCGCGCTGGCCCGGCTACGGGTGGGCGGTCGGCCACATGCACAAGGGCGACGTCGTCCTGACGAACGGCTACCGCCCCACCCGTTCCGTGCCCGGCTACGGCGCCAATCTCGTCGCGCCCGCCTGGCCGGACGCCTCGCTCGACGAGACCGTGCGGGGCCGCCGCCTGGCCGCCGTGCGCGCCTACCTCGACCCCGGCTCCACCCGCGCCGAGCGCTCCGCGATCGCCCGCCGCTACGACGTGCGGTGGCTGCTGCTCACGCCCGGCCAGAAGGCCCCGCCGGAGGCCGTGGTCGTGGACTGGAGCCGGCACACCGGGGAGGTACTCGCGCGGGTTACGGACGGGGCAGCCGGGGCACCCGACAACTGATGCCGGATCTGATGCCGAATTTACTGCCCCCTGAGGCGGCTTGCCCCGCCCACCAAAGCCCCCTTAGTCGGATAATTAGTAGAAGCATCTAAAATTTCCACTGTGGAACGCACCCTGCCTCAACCGCCCGCCCAGAACCAGGCGTCTCGCACCGCCCAGGTCTCCGTCGTCGTGATCGGCTACAACGACGCGGCCCACGTGGCCGACGCCGTGCGTTCCGCGCTCGCCCAGGGCCCCGCGGTCCGCGAGGTGATCGCCGTCGACGACTGCTCGACGGACGGCAGCGTCGACATCCTGACCCGGCTCGCCGACGCCGATCCGCGGCTGCGGGTGATCCGCCGCGAGGCCAACAGCGGCGGCTGCGGCACCCCGCGCAACGACGGGATCGACGCCGCCGCGGCGCCGTACGTGATGTTCCTCGACAGCGACGACGTGCTGCCGCCCGGCGCGGCCGCCGCGCTCCTCGGCGCCGCACACCGGCACGGCGCGGAGGTCGCCGCCGGACTCTGCGTGCGCCGCGAGCTGCCCTCGGGGCGCGAGGTGCCCTGGCAGCCCGAGCTCTACACGAAGGCGCGGCTCGTCCCCCGCCCGGAGCTGCGCTCCCGCCTTGTCCACGACACGCTCTGCGTCAACAAGCTCTACCGCACGGAGTTCCTGCGCGAGCACGGCATCCGCTTCCCCGAAGGCCGCTTCATCTACGAGGACTTCGTCTTCACCGCCCGCATGCTGGCCGCCGCCCCGCGCATCGCACTCGTCCCCGACACGGTCTACGTCTGGCACGTGCGCCGCGCCGCCGCCAAGCTGTCGATCTCCCTGGACCGCGCGGGCATCGCAAACTGGCAGGCCCGCATGGAGGCGCACCGCCAGTCCGTGGAGATCCTGCGGGACGCGCGCGGCACCGGCGGCAAGCGGCTCGCGCGGGCGGCGCGCGCCAAGTTCCTCGACCACAGCCTGCGCATGTACACGCGGGAGCTCACCGCGCGCGGCACGGAGTACCAGCGCGAGTGGTGGGCCCTGACGCGCGCGTACCTGGCGACGTTCGACGACGCCGACCTCGACGCGGCGCCCGCGCCCGGCCGCGTCATCGCCCGCGTCCTGCTCGCCGCCGAGGAACCGCGCGACCTGACCCGCCTGAGGCAGGTGGCCGCCCGCCCCGCACGGCTCGCGCCGCCCTACGCCCACGCGGCCGACGCCACGCCCATCTGGGCCGAGGACCTCCCCGAGGTCACCCTGGAGCACCTGCTCGTACGGCCCGTGCGGCTGCTGCCCATCGCGGTCGACGGCGAGCTGCGCCCGGCCGCGACCGCGGACGGCTCGCGGCTCACCCTGCGGCTGCGCGAACTGTACGGGCGCGTCGCGGACGCGGGCCCGGCCACCGTCGACGTCGAGCTCGTCCACCGCCAGGGCGAACTGGCGGGGCTGCGCCGGACGGCGGCGTTCCGTGCCGAGAAGCCCGGGGAGACCTGGGTCACCACGCTCCTGCTCGACCTCGGATCGCTGGACGACGGCGTGTGGGACATCCGCCTGCGGCTGCACTTCGACGACGGGACCACGCGCGACACGACCGCCAACGCCGTCGCCGGGCCCGGGCTGCTGCGCCGCACGGTGGTGCCGAGCAGGCGGCGCGGCGTGCTGCTCGTCCAGCCGTACGCCACGCAGGCGGGCAATCTCTCGGTGCGGCTCGCCCCCGGGGTGCGGGGCGTGGCCGGGGTCGCGAAGCGGCGCCTGACCCGGCTGGTCCGCACTCTGCGCAGCGCCGCCCCAGGCCACTGACGCGCCTCGCACACCGGCTCTGCGAGACTGCACCTCACGCATCACACTCGCGACAAGACAGGACAAGCCGACCATGACCTGGCTGATCACCGGCGGCGCCGGATACATCGGGGCGCACGTCGTCCGCGCCATGACGGAGGCGGGCGAGCGGGCCGTGGTCTACGACGACCTGTCCACCGGAATCGCCGAGCGCGTGCCCGCCGGGGTGCCGCTGGTGGTCGGCTCGGTCCTCGACGGCGACCTGCTCACGCGCACCTTCGCGGAGCACGCGGTCACCGGTGTCGTGCATCTGGCGGGCAAGAAGCAGGTCGGCGAGTCCGTGGAGCGCCCGCTGCACTACTACCGCGAGAACGTGGAAGGGCTACGGGTCCTGCTCGACGCCGTGGTCGCGTCACCCGATGTGGCCCACATCGTCTTCTCCTCCTCCGCCTCGGTGTACGGCATGCCCGACGTCGACCTCGTCACCGAGGAGACGCCGTGCCTGCCGATGAGCCCGTACGGCGAGACGAAGCTGGCCGGCGAGTGGCTGGTCCGCGCGACGGGCCGCGCGCACGGCCTGTCGACGGCGTCCCTGCGCTACTTCAACGTGGCGGGCGCGGCGGCGCCCGAACTCGCCGACACCGGCGTCTTCAACCTCGTCCCGATGGTCTTCGAGAAGCTCACCGCAGGCGCGGCCCCGCACATCTTCGGCGCGGACTACCCCACCCCCGACGGCACGTGCGTACGCGACTACATCCACGTCGTCGACATCGCCGAGGCCCACGTGGCGACGGCCCGCAAACTGGCGTCCACCGCACCCGGCACGGACCTCACCCTCAACATCGGCCGCGGCGAGGGCGTGTCGGTCCGCGAGATGACGGACCTGATCAACGACGTCACGGGCTACGACACCCCCGCCGAGATCACGGCACGCCGCCCCGGCGACCCGGCCCGCGTGGTCGCGTCCGCGGTGCGCGTCGCGGAGGAGCTGGGCTGGTCCGCGAAGCACGACGTGCGGGACATGGTTGTGTCGGCGTGGGCGGGGTGGGGGCGGTTGCATCCGGCGGTGACGTTGGGGGGCCGGAGCCGTTGACGGTCACCGGGGCCGCCCGGTTTTTTGCGGAGTGTGGCGGTTCCGGGCCGGAAGTAAAGGGCGCTCCGCTGCGCTACGCGTCGGCTCCGCCGATGGCCCTACGGCCCACCCTTGACTGCCGTCCCTCCACCGCACGCTAACTTTGACCCGGACGCCCAGGGGTGAGGCGGCGGACTTCTCTGCTCGGGTCATCACCTTTCACTGCCGGGTGCGGACCGGTCCAACGTGGGCGGGGGCCACGGTAGACGCTCGGCCAGCCGCGCGGCCTCGCCGCTCGGGCCATAACCTCTCGTTGCCGGGTGCGGACCGGCCCATCGTGGGTGCCCGTCACGGTCGGGGGTGCTGTCAGACCGAAGGCGGCGAGCCGCTCTCAGGAACCAACTTTGGAAAAGTTGTGAATGAAGACGCCGCGCGCCCCCCTTCACCCTCAATGCGCCGCCGAGAATGGGGGCGCTTGGATCATGGCGGGGGGCGCGCGGCGAATCGATTCGCAACTTTCCCAAAGTAGATGTCCGGGGGCGGAGCCAGCATGCCCGGCGGCGCCTCGACCCTCACGTCCACCCACGATGGACCGGTCTGCACCCGGCGATGAAGGGTGATGGCCCGAGCGGCGAAGCCGGGGGTTCGCTGGCCGAGCGCCTTCCGGGGCGTCTACGTACGTTGGACCGGTCCGCACCCGGCAGCGAAAGGGGATGCCCCATCCCCACAGTCCCCGAAAGTCCCCACCCCTGGCCGTCCGGGTCAAAGTCAACGTGCAGTGGAGGGACGGCAGTCAAGGGTGGAGCGGAGCGGAATCGGCGCAGCCGACGCGACCGCAGGGAGCGCCCTTTACTGGCGGCCCGGAACCGCCACACTCCGCAAAAAGCCGGGCGGCCCCGGGAACCATCAAAGACGCCGCCCCACCAACGTCCCCGCCAGACCGAGCGCAGCCCGCTCACAGCGCCCGCAACCCCGCCGCCGCAGCCGCCGCCAACCTCCCCACGTACCCCTTGGGGAGCTCGGTGCGCACCACCACGGAGCGCCAGTAGAGGGGACCGGAGACGAGGTCGAGGGCCAGGCTCTCGTCGGATCCGGCGCGCATCTCGCCCCGCTCCACCGCCGCCCGCACGATGCCGCTCGCGACGCCGTACTGGCCCTCCCGCAGGGTCTTCTGCAGCGCCTCCGCGATCTCGGGGTTGCGGGCCGCCTCGGCCTGCAGGTCGGGGATGACCTGGGAGGCGATCGGGTGGCGCAGGGCGCGTGACGTCACCTCGTAGAGGAGGCGCAGGTCTCCCTCCAGGGAGCCCGTGTCCGGGGCCGGCAGGCCCTGTACCGCTATGGCCGACACCAGGTCAAGGACCAGGTGCAGCTTGGAACGCCAGCGGCGGTAGACGGCGGTCTTGCCGACGCCCGCGCGGCGGGCGATGCCCTCGATCGACATGCGCGCGTACCCCACGGAGGCGAGCTCCTCGAAGACGGCGGACCGGATGGCCTCGGTCACGTCCTCGCGGAGCACGGCGGCCCCGGCGGGGGCCCTGCGGCGCGGCTGTTCACCTGCTGGCCTGCTCGTCGTCATACAGACAGCATAAAGCGCGACGACGATACGGTTGCGTCCCGACGTGGCGCGCTCTACTCTCGGCGTTGCGACGATACGGGTTCGTCCCGACGTACTCCCAGCGTTCCCGCCTCCCCCAGCGAAAGCAGCGGATGTGAGCCAGGTTCTCGACACACCGCCGACCGCCGGCCCCACGGCACCGGCCCCCTCCGCCGCCGAACTGGCCGCCCGGTACGGCCTGACCGTCAGCGGCGCCCGCCCCACCCTGCCCGCCTACGTCCGGCAGCTGTGGCAGCGCCGCCACTTCATCACCGCCTTCGCGACCGCCAAGCTGACGGCCCAGTACAGCCAGGCCAAGCTCGGCCAGGTCTGGCAGGTAATGACGCCGCTCCTGAACGCGGCGGTCTACTACTTCATCTTCGGCGTGCTCATGAACACCAAGCGCGATGTCGAGGACTACGTCCCGTTCCTCGTCACCGGCGTCTTCGTGTTCACGTTCACCCAGCAGTCCGTGATGGCGGGGACGCGCGCCATCTCCGGCAGCCTCGGGCTCGTACGCGCCCTGCACTTCCCGCGCGCCTCGCTGCCGATCTCGTACTGCCTGCAACAGCTCCAGCAGCTGCTGTTCTCCATGTGCGCGCTGCTCGTGATCCTGCTCTGCTTCGGCGTCCCGCCCACGGCGTCCTGGCTCCTGGTGATCCCGGTCCTCGCGCTGCAGTTCACGTTCAACACCGGCGTCGCGCTGGTCATGGCGCGGCTCGGCAGCAGCACGCCGGACATCGCACAGCTGATGCCGTTCGTGCTGCGGACCTGGATGTACGTGTCCGGGGTGATGTGGAACATCGACGCCGTCCTCAAGGACCAGAACCTGCCGCACGCGGTCAAGGTCCTCCTGGAGTGCAATCCGGCCGCCGTCTACATCGACCTGATGCGGTTCGCGCTGATCGACAGTTTCCAGCGGGACCAGCTCCCGCACCACGTGTGGGCCTGGGCCCTCGGCTGGGCGCTGCTCGCCGGGATCGGCGGGTTCATCTACTTCTGGAAGGCAGAGGAGACGTACGGACGTGGCTGACGCCGAGAAGATCGAGAAGACCGAGAAGAACGACGCCCCCACCGTCATCGTCGACCAGGTCGACATCGTCTACCGCGTGCACGGGGCGGGCGCCACAGCAGGGCGCGGCAGCGCGAGTGCCGCGCTCGGCCGCATCCTCAAGCGCGGCAAGGGCGAATCCCCCGGCGTACGCACCGTGCACGCCGTCAGGAACGTGTCGTTCACCGCGCACAAGGGCGAGGCCATCGGGCTCATCGGCACCAACGGCTCGGGCAAGTCGACCCTGCTCAAGGCCGTCGCCGGACTGCTCCCCGTAGAGCACGGCCGGATCTTCACCGACGGCCAGCCCTCCCTGCTCGGCGTGAACGCGGCCCTGATGAACGACCTCACCGGCGAGCGCAACGTACGGCTCGGCGGTCTCGCGATGGGCATGTCCCGCGAGCAGGTCCAGGACCGCTACCAGGAGATCGTCGACTTCTCCGGCATCAACGAGAAGGGCGATTTCATCACGCTGCCGATGCGCACCTATTCGTCGGGCATGTCGGCGCGGCTCCGCTTCTCCATCGGTTCCGCCAAGGACCATGACGTACTGCTCATCGACGAGGCCCTGGCCACCGGCGACCGCTCCTTCCAGAAGCGCTCCGAGGCCCGCATCCGCGAACTCCGCAAGCGCGCGGGCACGGTCTTCCTGGTCAGCCACAACAACAAGTCGATCCGCGACACCTGCGACCGCGTGCTCTGGCTGGAGCGCGGCGAGCTGCGCATGGACGGCCCCACGGCGGACGTATTGAAGGAGTACGAGCAGTTCACGGGAGGCGGCAAGGGGTAGTCGCACCGTGTGCCCTGAGCCGTAAAGCGTATCCCTTTTGTCGCATCAATACGCAGATCCTTACACTATGGGAGCGTTTAGCAACAGAAGGAGTGCGCGTGCAGCCACGGCTGAGTGTTGTCGTCCCCGTCTACAACGTCGAGCTCTACCTCGACGAGTGCCTGGAGTCCCTGGCCTCCCAGACGTTCCAGGACTTCGAAGTGATCATGGTCGACGACGGGTCGACGGACGGCAGCGCTGCTCTCGCCGAGGCCTTCGCGGCGGCCGACCCGCGTTTCCGGCTCATATCCCAGGAGAACAAGGGCCTGGGCGCGGCGCGCAACACGGGCGTGCGGGAGATGTCGCCTGACAGCGAGTACCTCGCGTTCGTGGACAGCGACGACACCCTGCCCAGCACGGCGTACGCGCTGCTGATCGAGACGCTCGACGAGACGGGCTCGGACTTCGCGGCGGGCAACGTCACCCGCTTCCGCTCCGCCGGACACGTGCAGTCGCCCGTGCACCGCGTGCCCTTCGCCGCGACCCGGCTGCGCACCCACGTGTCGAAGTTCCGGCCGCTGCTGACCGACCGCACCGCGTGGAACAAGGTCTACCGCCGTTCCTTCTGGGAGCGGCACGGGCTCGCGTACCCGGAGGCGATGCTCTACGAGGACGCTCCCGTCAGCGTCCCCGCGCACTACCTCGCCGACTCCGTGGACATCCTGAGCGAGCCGATCTACAACTGGCGCGAGCGTGAGATCGGCGAGCGGTCCATCACGCAGAACCGCACCAACCCGCAGGGTCTGATCGACCGCGTGAAGTCGATCCGCATGGTGCGCGAGTTCATGCTCGCCCGCGTCGACGACGACCCGATGTACGCCGAGCACCTCAAGGTCTACGACCACAATGCGCTCGCCGAGGAGATCCCCCTCTTCTGGAAGGTGCTCCCCGGCTCGGACGCCGCCTACCAGGAAGCTTTCCTTGAGCACGTGGGCCTGCTCGTCCGCGAGATCGGCCAGGACGCGGTGCGCGCCCTGCACGTCCCGCACAAGCTGAAGCTGTACCTGACCGTGCACCGCCGCATGGACGAGCTGATCGGGCAGCTGGAGTTCGAGAAGGAGCACCCCGGCTCGCTCCCCGTCGCCGGGACGCTGCACCCGAAGGCCGACTACCCCTTCCTCGACCCGACCGACCCCGTGCCCGACGCGGTCCTCCGCCTCGACCAGGAGCTGCGGCTGCGCAGCCGTCTCGACGAGGCCGCCTGGCACGACGACAAGCTGTGGCTGTCCGGCTGGGCGTTCGCACGCCAGCTCGGCGCCGAGTCGCGCGGCAAGGCGCTGAAGTCGCTGATCCTGAAGGAGAAGGGCAGCCGCCGCACAGTCCTCGTGCCCGCGCGCAGCCACCTCGACCCCGAGGCCACGGTGGCCTCCGGCGCCGAGTTCCGGCACGCCGACTGGGCGGGCTTCGCCGCCGTGGTGAATCCCTCGCGCCTGCGCCACCGCGGCAAGTGGGTCGACGGTCTGTGGTGGGTACGGATAGCCGTGGCCGGTACCGGCTCCACGCCGCGGCGCGGTCCGCTGCACGGCGCGGGTACGGGCTCCGGCCAGACGCCGCCCGCGCACTGGGTCACCCAGGACGTGCGGGTGGCCCCGCAGATCCAGGACGGCGAGCTGGCCATCCGCGTGGAGACGGCGCACGCCCGCGCCCTTGAGGTCCGCACCGAAGGCTCCCGACTCCTCGTCCGCGGCATCCTGCGCACCGCGCCCGACGGCGAGCCCCGCCTGCGCATGCGCCACCGCGAGTCCGGCCGGATCCTCACCGTCCCGCTGGACCTCGGCACCCCGCAGGACGGCCGCGTCCCCTTCACGGCACCGGTCGACACGGCGGCCCTGCGCGACGTCCGCGAAGACCACGAACGGCTCCGCCCGACCCAGGCGGAACGCTCGATCGCGCGCTGGGACATGTCGGTGGAGATCGTCGATTCCACCGGCGCCGAGCCCACGTCGACCCGCCTTGCCCTGATCCTCGACGACCGTGAGGGGTTCTCGGGCGCCCAGTTCGCGCAGGCGGACACCACCCGTACCGTCTACGCCAGGCGCAGCCCCGGCGGCTACCTCCAGCTCTGCGACCAGCCCGTCCAGCCCCTCGTCGACCACGTCTCCGTGGACCCCGACGGCACCGTCACCCTCACCGGCAGCTACCCGGCCAAGGGCACCCACGAGCTCGGCCTCGTGCTGCGCCAGACCTGGTCGGGCCACGAGTACACGTTCCCCGCGAAGGCGGTGGACGGCCGGTTCGAGGCGGCCTTCGTGCCCGCGCCCACCTACCGCTACGCCGGCGCGACCCCGCTGCGCGCCGGATTCTGGTGGCCCTCCGTGCAGAAGCCGGACGGCTCCCGCACCGCCGTCCAGCTCGCCCCGCCCGTCCACGGCGACCTCCCCCTGGAGGTGGCCGCGCACGGCAAGCGCGTGGAGTTGCAGGCCCGCCAGTACGACCAGCTCGCGCTGATGGCCCACTCCGAGCTGCGTCCCGACGAGCGCAGCCGCTACCGCCAGACCCGGCTCCGTACGGAGACCTACCCGGCCGCCCGCCACGAGCCGCTGCGCGAGGCCGTCCTGTACGACGTCTTCGGCGGCCGCATGTACGGCGACTCGCCCCGCGCCATCCACGAGGAGATGGTCCGCCGCGCCCTGCCGGTCGACCACCTGTGGGTCGTCAAGGACGGCCAGTGCGAGGTCCCGGCCACCGCGAAGGCCGTCCGCGTGCACAGCCCCGAGTACTACGAGGCGCTGGCCCGCTCCCGCTACATCGTCGGCAACACGCACTTCCCGCGCTGGCTTGAGCGGCGCGAGGGCCAGCAGATCATCCAGACCTGGCACGGCACCCCGCTCAAGCGCATCGGCTTCGACTTCGACAACGAGCACTTCGCCAGCACCCAGTACCTCCAGGACCTGGACCGCGAGCGCCACCAGTGGACGATGCTGCTCTCCCCCAACCGGTTCAGCACACCGATCATGCGCAGCGCCTTCCGGTTCGGCGGCGACGTGGACGGCGAGCTCCTTGAGGCCGGTTACCCGCGCAACGACGTGCTGCTCGCCCCCGACCGCGCCAAGCGCGCCGAGAAGGTGCGCCGCGCACTCGGCCTGCCCGAGGGCAAGAAGGTCGTCCTGTACGCGCCGACGTGGCGCGAGGACAAGCAGCGTCACCGCGGCGGCTTCCTGCTCGACCTGCGCATCGACCTGGCGAAGGCCCGCGCCGAGCTGGGCGAGGACCACGTGCTCCTCGTCCGGCCGCACGCGCACATCGTGGAGCCGGTGCCGGGCGCGGGCGACGGCTTCGTGTGGGATGTCGCGGGCTACCCGGACATCATGGATCTGCTCCTGATCGCCGACGTCCTGATCACCGACTACTCCTCGGTGATGTTCGACTTCGCCGTGACGGGCCGCCCGATGCTGTTCTTCACGTACGACCTGGAGCACTACCGCGACCGCCTCCGCGGCTTCTACTTCGACTTCGAGAAGCGCGCGCCGGGACCGCTGGTGCCGACGTCCGACGAGCTGATCGCCGCGCTGCGGGACCTCGACGCGACGAGCGAGCCGTACCGGGAGGCGTACGACGCGTTCCGCGCCGAGTTCTGCGACCTGGACGACGGGCAGGCCGCGCGCCGCGTCGTCGACCGGATGCTCGCCCACCGAGGGACGGCCACCGCATGACCACACAGGAGGGGGGCGCCACCGTGCCCGAGCAGAGTGAGAGCGCCGGACCCGAGCTGAGCGTCATCGTCCACGGCCGCAACGTCCAGGGCCACCTCGGCTCCTGCCTGGACGCCCTCGCCGCGCAGGCCTCCCCCGGCGTCGAGGTGATCGTCGCCGCGGTCGGCGCATCGGCGCAGGCCGCCGCCGCGGACCGCCCCGGCGTCACCGTCGTCCCGCTGCCCGAGGGCACCGGCGACGGCGCGGCCCGTGCCGCGGGCGCCGAGCGGGCGGGCGGCCGGTGGCTGCACTTCGTGCACAGCAAGGACAGCGTGCCGACGGGGGCCCCGCGCGCCGTCGCCGACCGCGTGGCCGACCTGCCGCACCTGCCGGACAGCGTGGACGTCCTCTGTGTCGACCACGTCCGCTCCACGTGGCGGCACCAGGGGATGCCGAGCCCGGACGGCAAGCACCTCGCCAAGCAGGGCCGCCGCGATCTGCCGCTCGCGGACTGCCCGAACCTCCTGAAGGCGACGCCGCTGCTCGGCACCCGGGTGCTGCGGGCGGACTTCTGGCGGGCGCACCGCGCCGAACTGGCCGTCGACGACGAGACGTTCGCCGCGTACGCCGCCCTGCTCGTCGCCGACCGCGTCGCCGCGCTCGACCAAGTGGCGCTCAACGTACGGGAGTTGCGCGCCGAGAGCCTGCCGCCGGGCGCCCCCGAGGAGCGCTTCGGCGTCATCGACCGCTACGAGTCGCTGCTGCGGCTCGCCGCCGACCGCGGCCTGCCGGTGGCGCCCCGCGCCGCGCTCTACGACGTCATGGTCGGCGACTGCCTGCGCGTCATCGCCCGCGAGAAGCTGCCCGACGCGGTGCGCAGGGAGTTCTTCCACCGCGCGGCGCGGGCCGCCGTCGCCTGGCGCCCCGAGGGCCACCAGCACCCCGGCGGCCTGGAAGGCATGCGGCGCCGCATCCTCGAAGAGGACGCGTACACCAAGTACCGCACGTTCCAGACGGCCAACCAGCAGCGGCGCAAGCTCAGGTCGGCGGTCGTCTCGCGCAAGCACAAGGTGGGCCTGAAGGTGCGCGACCTGCGCTACCGCAGGGCCCTGGAACAGCCCGTCGACCCGGAC
Organism: Streptomyces sp. NPDC046465; assembly: GCF_040646035.1. NCBI lineage: Bacteria > Bacillati > Actinomycetota > Actinomycetes > Kitasatosporales > Streptomycetaceae > Streptomyces > Streptomyces sp. NPDC046465. The sequence goes on along the minus strand of NZ_JBEYZK010000010.1, from coordinate 50,575 downwards.
CTCGCGGTCTTCACCGCCTACTGGGACCGGGGCGTCGCCTGCAATCCGGCGGCCATCGCAGCGAAGCTCACCGAACTCGCCCCGCACATCCGCCCGGTGTGGGTCGTCTCGGCGGCGAACGTACCGCTGCTGCCGCCCGGCACCGACCACGTCGTGCCCGGCACGCGCCGCTACTGGGAGGTGATGGCGCGCGCCAAGTACCTGGTCAACAACGCCAACTTCCCCAACGCGATCGTGAAGCGACCCGACTCGGTCCACCTCCAGACGCACCACGGCACGCCCCTGAAGCGCATGGGCCTCGACCAGCTCGACTACCCCGCCGCCGCCAAGGGCCTGAACTTCCACGACCTGCTGGCCCGCGTCGACCGGTGGGACTACAGCGTCTCCGCGAACGGCCACTCCACCCAGATGTGGGAGCGCGCCTACCCCTCGCACTACACGTCCCTCGACTACGGCTACCCGCGCAACGACGTCTACTACAGCGCGAGCGCCGCCGACGTCCGCGCGATCCGGGAGCGGCTCGGCATCGCGCCGGGCAAGCGGGCCATCCTCTACGCGCCCACCCACCGCGACTACGAGGCGGCCTGGACCCCGCGCCTCGACCTCGCGACACTCGCCGACCGGCTCGGCGAGGACACCGTCCTCCTCGTCCGCGGCCACTACTTCTACGGCGGCGCGACCTCGCCGCTCGCGGGCCTGCGCCGGAGCGGCCGGGTCATCGACGTCTCCTCGTACGACCCGGTGGAGGAGCTGTCCCTCGCCGCGGACGCGCTGATCACGGACTACTCGTCGATCATGTTCGACTACGCCAACCTCGACCGCCCGATCGTCATCTACGCCGACGACTGGGAGACGTACGCGACGACGCGCGGCGTCTACTTCGACCTGATGGCCGAGGCGCCGGGCCGGGTGGCGCGCACGCAGGAGGAGCTGACCGAGCTGCTCACCTCCGACGCGTGGCGCGACGACGAGGCGGCAAAGGCGCGGCAGGCGTTCCGCAGGCGCTTCTGCGAGTACGACGACGGGCGCGCGGCCGAACGCGTCGTGCGCCGCGTCTTCCTCGGCGAGGACGAGAACTCCCTGCCGCCCGTCACCCCGGTCGACGAGCGCACCCCCGCACCGACGCCCGAGGAGGCGACCCAGCGATGACCACCACCCCTGACGTCACCGTGACGGTCATCGTCTACAACGACGCGGACCGGCTGCCGCGCGCGGTCGCCTCGCTCCGCCGCCAGACGCACGCCGACATCGAGATCGTCATCAGCGACGACCACTCGACGGACAACACCCCCGAGGTGGCGCGGCAGTTGGCGGCGGAGGACGACCGCGTCAGCTATCTCCGGCTGCCGGAGAACAGCGGCGGCTGTAGCGCGCCGCGCAACCGCGCGATCGAGATCGCCCGCGCCCCGTACCTGATGTTCCTGGACAGCGACGACGAACTCCCGGAGCGGGCGGTGGAGTTGCTGCTCGCCGCGCACCGCGAGCGGGACGTGGACTTCGCGATGGGAGCGGTGGAGCGGGTACGGGTCGACACGGGCCGCACCTCCACGTGGATGCCGCACCTGGTCGCGGAGCGCCGCACCGTGGACGGCATCGAGGCCGAGCCCGCCCTGTTCTTCGAGCACCTCTCGACGAGCAAGATGTACCGCCGCGAGTTCCTCGACCGCAACGACCTCCGCTTCCCGGAGGGCATCCACTACGAGGACCAGCTCTTCTCGGCGCAGGCGTACTGCCTCGCGCGGTCCTTCACGGTCATCCCGGACCCCGTCTACCGCTGGTACATAGCCCCTTACGAGGCGGCCGAGTCGGCGTCGATCTCCAACCAGCGCCACAAGCTGACGAACGTCCGCGACCGCATCCACGTCCAGCGCCTCATCGACGCGTTCCTGACGTCGAGCGGCCACGCGGGCGTGCGGGAGGCGAAGGACTACAAGTTCCTCAAGCACGACTTCCGCATGTACGCGGGTGACCTGCCGTTCCGCGACGAGGAGTGGCTCACGGGCTTCGCGGACACCGTGAACCCCTACCTCGCCGAACTCGCCCCCGGCGCGTACGCCCGCCTCCCCCGCGCCGAACGGGTCGTCCTCCAGCTCGTCCGCGACGGCCGCCTGACCGAGGCGCAGCTCGCGGCGCGCGGCCTGGGCCATGGTGTCGCGCCGCGCGAGACGTCGATGGACGCGGCGGGGCACGTCTACTGGGGCCCGCGCGTTCCCCCGACGCCCGCCGCCCGTACCGAACTGGACCTCACGGACCAGGGCCTGGACTCCCGGCCCTTCCCGAGCGCCCAGTTCCGGCACGAGATCACCCGGATCGATCCCGGTCCCGGCGCCACGGTCGACCTCGCCGTCCGCACGTACGACCCGGGCCTGCGCCTGCCGGTGGGCCCGCAGATCGCCACCCTGCTCCTCGCCCCCGGCCGCCGCCGCATGAAGGCGCCCTTCCGCCTGGACCCGGTCCGCCCCGGCGTCTTCGAAGGTACGGTCCGCCTGGACCTGACGGCGGCCCCGCTCCCCCTCAACGGCTTCGCAGGCACCCGCCACCCTGTCCTGCAGCTCACCTCGGGCCAACTCCGCAACACGGCCCTGCTCCTGGCCCCGCTCACCTTCCCCACCCTCACGGCCCGCGTCGACTACCGGGGCGGCGCACTCCCCCACGAGGTCACAGTGGAACCGGAGGGCCGCGCCTCGGGCCGCCTCCAACTCCGCTGGACCCCCGTGGGCGTGACCTCCCGCGTCATACGCCCCCTGGCCCGCAAGGCGGGCGCGAAGGCGGGCTCCCGAGTACGCAGGGCGGCCCGCCTGGCCGCAAGCCTGGCCCGCTGAGCCGAGGCATCCCGGGGGGCCACCGGGGCGGCCACCTCCACGCCACACGTGAGGCGACCGCCCCCTCCCCACCCACCCACCCACCACAACCCGGCCCGCACCCCAGCCCCCAGCCACAACCCGGCCCGCACCTCAGCCCCCCAGCCACAACCCGGCCCGCACCTCAGCCCCCCGGCCACAACCCGCATGCCCGCCCCGGCCAACACATCCGCCACCCCCCACACGCCCGCCACCCGCAGAGCCCGCGCCCCTTCCCCACCCATCACCCCCCGCCCACCCGGCACCACTCACCCGCACCCCACGGCGGCAGAGCCGACATCGCCGCCACCGGCCCCGCAGGAGGACACCGTGAGCGACAGCACGTGGGTCAGCACCTCTGTGCCGTACTTGAAGCCCCGAACGAAGGGGGAGCCCGACGCCTGGGGCGAAGAAGCCGCCGCCCGGGGCGGCAAGGGCGGCCAGCGCATCACGCACGCAGGTGAGGTGCCCGCGCCGGACGACGTGGCCGGTCTACTCGGCGCCACCGCCGGAGAGATGGTCGTCGTACGCCGCCGCATCATCGAACTCGACGGCGAGCCATGCGAGTTGACGGACACCTACTACCCCGTGGCCATCGCTCGGGGGACCCGTCTCGCCGGGACAGGGAAGATTCGCGGCGGAGCGGTGACCTTGCTGGCCGAGCTCGGTCACGTCGGCGTCCGCGTCCGCGAGGACGTGACCGCCCGCATGCCCGAGGCCGAAGAGCGCGAGGCCCTGGGCCTGGGCACGGATCAACCGGTGATCCGGCTGAACAGGGTCACTCTGGACCGCGACGACCGGCCGATCCAGGTCGACATGATGGTGATGCCCGCTCATCGGCAGCAACTGCGCTACGAGATCAGGATCGGATGACAGTGCCCGACGCCGACAACATCACGGCCGACCACCGCTCCTTGCACGAGCGGATCGCCGCCGACCTCAGGGACGAGGTCATGAGCGGCGACCTCGCTCCGGGGGCTAACCTCCCCTCCACGAACCAGCTGAAGGAGCGGTTCGCCGCATCCAACGCCACCATCCAGAAGGCGGTCCAACGACTCAAGGGAGAGGGACTCGTCGTCGGACGGGCCGGGGCCGCCGTTACCGTGCGCGAGCATCGCCAGCGGACCATGCACCCCGCTTCGTACATGACACCGGCCCCGCAAGGTGAGCCCTATCGCTGGCTCACCGAGGCCACGAAGTACGGAGCGGTGGCGCACAGCACCCTGCTGGAGGTCGCGGAAGTCTGCCCTCCTGCAGACGTCTCGGCAGCCCTGAACCTCTCCACGGGCGAGACCGCGCTGCTCCGGCAGCAGATCCTCACCATCGACGACGAACCAGTCGAACTGGTCAAGTCCTACTACCCGTTGACCATCGTCCGATCCACCGCCATCACGGAAAAGCGCAAGATCAAAGGTGGCACCCCGGCCCTCCTCGCCGAACTGGGGTTCCCGCCCCGCCTGAGCGTGGACCGGGTGTCCGCGCGAGTCCCGACCCAGGAACAGTTCCAGGCGTTGAGGCTCCCCAGCGACCTCCCCGTACTCCGCACCCTGCGCATCGTCCACAGCGATGACGACCTCCCGATCGAAGTCACCGTCATGGTCAAAGCCGGTCATCTCTACGAGCTGCAGTACGAGTTCACGCCAGAGTGAGGTACCCCTGGCCCGAGGGCCTCCGCGGTGTCAAGTTGTCGTCTGGCCACCTTCTGACCGCATTCGGACAACAGTGAGTTTTCGGCCCCCCGAGTGGTTGAGGGAGCGAGAAGATTCCGGGGCTGTCGCCGGGCGTCGGCCGGGCGCATCCGCCGAAGGGGGAAGTCCCATGACACCTGCACCCTCCAGACCCGCGAAACGTTTGCGGCTGGCCTCGCTGGCCGCCGGTGGCGCTCTGGCGCTGACGGGCATGGTGGCGCTCCCCGCGCAGGCCGCACCCGCGCAGGCCGCCGCCGGCCCCTCGGCCTTCGTGGCCAACTTCCACGGCGACACCGTCTCGGTGGTCGATACGAGCACGAACACCGTCACCGACAGCATCACCGTCGGCAACAGCCCCGTCGGCGTGGCGGTCGACCCGGCCGGTGCGCACGCCTACGTCACCAACTTCGACGAGGCCACCGTCTCGGTCATCGACACGGAGACCCACGCGGTCAGCGCGACCGTCCCCGTCGGCGGCAACCCCCTCAACGTGGCCTTCGCCCCGTCCGGAAACCGCGCGTACGTGGCGAACAGCGGCGGGGACACCGTCTCGGTCATCGACACCGCGACCAACACGGTCAGCGCCACCGTCCAGGTCGGGAACTCCCCGAACGGCGTGGCGACAGCCCCGTCGGGCAGCACCGCCTACGTGACCAACAGCAACGCGAACACCGTCTCGGTCATCGACACCGCGACCAACACGGTGACCAGCACCGTCCCGGTCGGGAGCTCCCCCGCCGGGGTGGCCGTCAGCCCCTCCGGAGCCGTCGCCTACGTCACCAACAACGGCGGCACCACGGTCTCGGCCATCGACACCGCGACCAATACGGTCAGCGCCACCATCCCCGTCGGCACCTCGCCGAACAGCGTCGCCTTCGCCCCCTCGGGGGCCCGCGCCTACGTCGCCGACCGGGGCAGTGACGACGTGAAGGTGATCGATACGGCGACCAACACCGTGACGGCGACCGTCCCTGTCGGTGACAGCCCGGCCGGGGTCAAGGCCGACCCGTCCGGCAGCGTCGTCTACGCGTCCAACGTGGACGACGGCACCGTCTCGGTGATCGACACCGGGACCGCCGCCGTCACCGCCACGATCAGCGGGTTCAGCGGCCCGTACGGTCTGGCCTTCGCCGGGACGCCGCCCTCGCCGGCCAAGGCGGACATCGACGTCAACCTCACCGCCCAGCCGCGCCTGAGCCTCCTGGTGCCCTACATCGCCTACACCCTCACGGCCCACAACACCGGCCCCGCGGCCGTCAGTTCCGCCACTCTCACCGCGAAGCTCCCGCAGGGCGCCAGGGCCACCAACCTCGCCGCCGGATGCACCACCGCCAACTCCACGGTGACGTGCACCTACGGAGCCATCGCCGACAACGCGAGCGTGAACAAGACCTTCCGCGTCCCGCTGAGCCTGCTGAGCCTCGGCCCGGTCAAGGTCACCGGCGAACGCACCGCCTCCGCCCCCACGGACCCCAACCCCGCCAACGACGCCGCGTCCGTCACCTGCACCGCCGTCTCCGTCATCCTCGTCACCTGCCCCTGACGCGAGGGGGCGGCCACCTGGCCCTGAGAGCCACCCGGCCACCAACCGCCACGTGACCGCCCCCTCCCCGCCCATCACACCCGCCTACCCGGGGCCATGCCCGCCTTGCTCCGTTCGACTGCCCGCCCCAGCCCCGCGCGTCCGTGCGGCGGCAACGACCCGACGTGCTCCTCGATCACATCCCGCCCCCGGCGTGACGCCCGTCGACGCGTCGGCGAGGCCCTGACGTCGCCTCAACTGCCCCTCGGTACGGCGAGCCGCACGCGGCTCCTGCCCCTGATCACGTTCGCTGCTGACCATGCGGACATCGTGTCGGCTCGATCACCCAGAGTGAAGAGACAGGGCGTCCGATCGGTTGGGGTTGCCTCGCCCCGGCTCCTACGCTCCGTACGACTACGCGATGAGCGGCATGCCGATGAGTTCGCCGATGTTGCGCACGCGCGCCGTCGACACCTTCGCGAGCCGCTTGCCGATGACGCCGGGCAGCGCCTGGTGCTTGACCCACTCCGGGGCGTCGAGCGCGACCTCGATGAGGGTGTCCGCCGCCTGGTCGTGCAGGCCGACGGCGCACTGGGCGAGGGCGACGTCGAGCTTGTAGCGGTTGCGGGCGAGTTTGGGCATGGAGCCCGGCAGTTGGGTGCGCGAGGCCAAAGTCAAGGCCTTGCCGTGGTTCCCGAGCGCCACGGCGATCCCGACAGCCTCGGTGTTGGCGGCGGTCGGGCCGAAGTGCGTGCCGTGTTGCGCCACATCGTGCCCGATCCGCGCTGCGGCCGCGTGCGCCTGCGAGAGGTAGTCGTCCGCCGAAGCGGCGTCTCCGTTGCGCGACGCTGCCACGGCTGCGGAGATCATGAGCCGACCGTATCCGAGCAGTTGGGGGTTGGTGGCCCTGCTGAACGACGGCTCGATCCGCAGAGCCGCACGCTCCGCGACCGCTACCGCGCGGGAAACCTTCGCGCTGCGCAGGTAGATCCACGACAACGTCGATTCGACGAGCGCGGCCAGCACCGCGTCACCGGAGCCCTCCGCCAGGCGTCGCGCCGAGGTGAGCGCACTCAGGGCCAGATCACGCTGGCCGAGCAGGATCGCTGCCGAGGACGCGAACTGGTAGGTACCGGCGAGGAGGGAACCCAGTCGTTCGCGCTCGTGTCCCGAGGTGTGCCCGTACCGAGCGCTTCCTTCGAGCAGGACCTTGGCGATGAGCCCGCTCAGCTCACCGTAAGCACCCTGCCAGTAGGCGGCACATACGCGTTCGTGAGCGGCCGCCAACTCTGCGACCGTGCTGGGCTCCTCAATGCCGTCCCAGTCCCCGAGGGCACTGTCGTGCACCGCGTCGGAGAGCCGCCGCAGCGCCGCACGTGTGTCCTGGCTGGTGGCTCGCCGGGGGGCCTGCTGCCCAAGGACCACGGACACGTCCGTGTTCAACGCGTGCGCGAGCTTGAGAAGCGAGCCGATGGACAACTCCCCACGGTCCTGCTCCGCCTTCTGCACCAGCGCCAGGGACAGCCCCGTCGCATCCGCGAGGCCCTGCTGCGTCAGGTCGGAGCCCCGCAGATGCTTGATGCGCTTACCGGTCGTCAGGTCGGCCCAGTTGCTCACGGTCACCCCAGTGGGTTTGCTCAAGGCTGCTGAACTTCGATGGTAGGCCCGTACTGTCCCGTACCGTCCCGTTCCTCAAGACCCCACCACCCGCGTACCCGCCCCCACCCCCGGCACATCGGCCCACCCGTGGATACGTCGCGCCACGTGTCGCAGTTGGGGGTCCGACGGGGGCACCGCGATGTGGAAGTGGGATTCGTCCGGCGTGGGGAACGTGCCGCCCCAGGCCACCACGCCGCGGCACTCCGCCAGGATGTCGCGGACGACGGCGACGTGGTGCTCGATGAGGCCGCCCCTCACTCCCGGCGGGTACCAGCCGGGGCGGATCGCGAGCGCCGTGCCCGAGGAGTGGTTGGTCGAGTGGCCCCGCAGCGCGCGGGACGGCGGGGTGAAGCCCGTGACCTCGTCCGGCCGCAACGTATCGATCTCGTAGTGGTAGCGGCGCACGACGTGGATCAGGACGGTCGACACGTCGCCCAGGCGCAGGGGTAGCGCGAGCGGGCTGCCGGGTACCGGCTGCGTCCAGATGGCGCCGCCACGGTCGGCGGCTTCCTCTACGGGCCAGCCGTTCTCACTGAGGCGGGTCGGAGGGGCGGTCGGCTCGGTGCCGGACGGGGCCGCGTGGGCCGGGAGCGGCGACGCCATGAGGCCCGCCGACGCTGTGCAGGCGGCACCGGCCCACAGGATCGAACGGCGCGGCACATCCATCGTCACCATCACTGGCCTCTCAGCGGCGCGTGGTACTTCTCGAAGACCCGGTAGAGTCCGAGCAGCGCGGTCCCGTACCCCTGCGCGCTCTCGTTGGTTCCGTTGTAGCGGGCGAGCGTGCGCCTGCTGTCCTCCTCGCCGGTGTCGAGGCCGGGACGCTCGACGCCGATGTCGTGGGCGCCCTCGATGAGGACCAGCGGAATGGTGGTCAGGTTGTAGGCCGCGTCCTTGAAGAGCGGCTGCCAGACGGCCCAGAGGTCGCTCTCTTTGGTCGCGTCCATGAGGGTTCCGCCGATCAGCCCTTGCCTGATGGCGTGGTTGCGTGCGCGGATAGCCGTGGACGCGAAGATCTGGCCGAGACCGGTGCTGCAATCGTTCTTCGTGCTCGGCCCGCCTTCGTAATGGTTGATGACGAGTTCGTCGGCCACTACGTCGCCGGAATTGAAGGCCCGCATCTCCCACATCAGCGGGCACTGGATCAGCGCTTTACGCATCCGAAGATTGCGGGCGAGGCGGGTGATGAGCCAGTCGTAGTCGAGGAGCATGTCGAAACATTTCGTCGTCGTCCGATGGCTGAACGCCAGACCGCCGGATCCGCCCTCTTCGGGAACCTTCATCACATTGACGAAGTACGACTGGACGTCCGCCAGCATCGCGTTCCGCTGTGCCTTGTCGAAGCTGACGTCCAGGCCGTCCGGGGACTGCTCGATGTCGTAGCTGTCCTGACCGTTGTCGCGTCCGGAGACGATGTTGTTGTCGATCTCGATGCGGCCGCTGCCGGAGCCGGTCTCGATGGTGGAGATCTGGTCGAAGGCCCAGTCCTCCGGGAGCGGGTAGCCGAGATTCCCCGAGAAGCCGGTCGACATCCCGCTGACGAAACTCGCCGAGGTGTATCCGGCCGCGTGGACGCGGCCGCACACGTTACGGGGGCCGTAGATACCGACCTGATATCCGGGGCCGTGCTCACTCATCGTGTCCCTGACCGCGCGGAAGTGCGGCAGAATTCGTTCCGTCACCTGGTGGTCGAGCGCGTCGAAGTCGACGGCGAAGTAGATGCGGGTGCCCGCCTGGTAGCCGTAACGGCGGGCCCGTTCGACGGCGTGCAGAGCGTCGGCGATTCCGCTCCCCCTGCTGAAGTAGCTCGCCTCACCGCCGTTGGTCTGGTAAATCGGGAACGTCCGCAACCCGTTCGCGGACATGACCCCCAACTCGCCCGGCTGGATCTGCTTGTCGAGCGACGACCCCGCGTAGTTCGCCAGATAGCGCCCCACGATCCGGTAACCGGCGTTCCTGAGGGCCTGTGCCCGTGCGGCCGTGACCTCGGTGACGCAGTCGCACGCGGTTCCTTTGCGCTCGTGGTCCCCGGTGGAGACCAGCAGGGAGGCCCAGGTCGAGAAGTCTCCCCGCCCGTTCACGGGAAGCTTCACGAAGTTCTGGAACTCTTTGACCCGGCCGCCGAGCGGGGCGTCGAACCGGTCGGTGAAGGTCACCCCGGAACGCCGGTTGAAGATCATGGCCGCGCTGAACAGGCTCACCCAGGTGCCCGCCGAGCCCTGCGCCACCGAATTCTTCCTCAGTCCGTCCCGAGTGGCGGGGCCGAACGCCCCGGTCGCGGCCTCGTCGCTCATTCCCATCTCGAATTGCAGGGCGTAGATCAGCGCCTTCTGCACGTCCCTGGAGAAATTGCCGTCACAGGGAATGATGAAGAAGTTCTGGCGCCCCACATACCGGCTGTTCAGCCACTGCTGAATGGTGCGGATCTGCTCGGTCCCACCGGGCACCACGGTGTACGCGTCCATCGTGAGCAGCGCCTTGAGCACCTTCGGTGTGACCCCGTCCCCGGGATACACGGCGCCCACTCCCATGTTCTGCTTCACCCGGGTCACGGACGCCGCCACCCGTGGGTTGTACGTGCCCTCGATGTCGCCGCCGTCGTACCCCTTGCAGTACAGGGCGGACTGCACGACCCGGTAGATGGCCTCGTGCCGGGTGTTCGCGTCGATGACCGGGAACCGGGACCGGAGGGCGGCGAGCGTGGTGCGGCCGAAACTGTCGGAGAGCGGGGTGAGCCCCAGCTCGTGCTGGAGGACGCGGGTGAGCGCGTACATGACCGCCCAGCTGGTCCTGCCGTTCTCCTCGACATCCGGGATGCCGTCGACACCGTAGCTGTTGATGAACCTCTGCGCCTTCAGGACCATCTCGTCGGCCATACGCGCCTCTTTTCGTGTGCCCGCGCCTCACATCGTTCCTGCGGTAGATCGTCCTCCGGCGTTCTGCCTCCGGGGAGTTGGTCCGGCGCGAAGACACTCAAACGGTCGTACTCCTGGTGCCCCCCGCACGGGTGATTTGCCGCTTCGGGGAGCGAGCGGTGGGGAAGGGCTGCGGCATGCGATTCCGCAATCTCTCACTCGCTCTGGTCCTCGCCGCGGCATCAGCCGTTCTGCCCATGGCCTCACCGGCCGCGGCCGCGGCCGCGGACTTCGGACGTTGTCCGAGCGGCAGCTACTGCCTCTTCGAAGACCCGGACGGAAACGGCCGCATGGTCGCCTTCCGCGCCGGAAGCCCGGACCTGCGCCAGCAGAATTTGGACAACACGGCGTCCTCGTACGCCAACAACAGCGGCGTTCTGTGGTGCGTCTTCGACGACTACCGGTACAGCGACGCGCACATCTCGCACGGGGCGCTCAACGGCCAGCGGGGGAACTTCGGCGAGATCAACGACCTCGCCAGTTCCACGCGGGGCGGGAACATGCAGGTCGGCTGCGGCTGAGCCGCTGCGCCGCTGAGCCGCTGCGCCGCTGCGCCGCTGAGCCGTTGAGCCGCTGAGCCGCTGAGCCGCTGAGCCACGGCCGAAGTCAGCCCCGCACCTCGTACAGCACCTGTCCCTTGGGCCCGGTCCCCGCCCGGTGGAGGACGGGGTCGTCCGGGCGCAGGCCGCCGTCGCCGGGGTACTCCACGACCCACCGCACCCCGTATCGCCGCAGGATGTCCAGGCGTTCCGTACGCGGGGTCGACACCGCGAAGTAGTCCCGTACCGCGGCCACCCGCTCCTCCTGGTCCGGCAGGAAGAAGTCCGGGTAGCCGGGGGCCACCGTGTAGGGGCCGTACGCGGGGATCTGGCGGGCGGGGAAGGTCTTGGCCAGGACGACGTCGCCGTACCGGACCTTCGGCGTGAGCCAGTGGTAACCCGGCCACGGGGCCCGGTACTTCGCCGCGACCCGGTCGGGCAGCGCGCCGCGCGGCACCACGTATCCCAGCGTGCCCGCCTGCGTCCACGCCCCGGCGAGCAGCGCCACGCCAAGGAGCCCGGCGAAGACCCGGCGCACCCCCGCGCGCCCCGCCTCGACGACCGCCTCGACGACCTCGATGGCCACCGCGAGCTGCGCCGGGATCAGCGCCGCGGGCAGCACGCGGCCCCACGAGTAGTGGCCGGTCAGGCCGCCCGCCGCGAACATCGCCGCGCCGAGGAGGAAGAAGAGGACCAGCGGGTCGCGGCGGTCCCTGCGCCAGCGCGGGACGAGGGCGGCGACACCGATCAGCGCCAGGCCGAAGTGCGGCAGCAGATGCCGGTAGAGCGAGCGGTGGATCTGCTCCAGGTCGCCCGCGCCGAGGAGGCCGAAGAAGGAGTAATACGGCCAGGCGGCGAGGACGGCGAGGCCGAGTGCCAGGCCCGCGACCAGCCTCACCAGCTGCCCTCGCGAGGGCCACGGCCGTGCGCCGAGCACCATCGCAAGGGCCCCGAACGACGCGACCACGCCGGTGAACTGATGGCTGAGGAGGATCACCGCCCAGAGCGCGCCGAGGAGCGGGAAGACCGGCCACTTCGCCCCTGCCGACCACTCCGCCCCTTCACTACGCAGCGCCTTCCGCAGCAGCGCCCAGAAGTGGAAGGAGAGCCCGAGCGCGAACGTGCTCGGGTACGAGACCGTCAGGGCAAGGGAGTTGAGGCCGAGGAAGCCGCTCCAGTTGAAGAGCCGCGGGCCCCAGAGCAGGAGCAGGCAGAGCAGGGCGAGGGGCGGCGCGGCCCGGCGGGCGCTGAAGGTGCGGACGAAGTGCGCGACACCCGTCACGAGCAGGCCGAGCCCCACCAGCGCGGCCACCCGCAGCACCACGAACGTGCCGAGCCCGGTGACCTTGGCCAGGCAGCCGAGCAGCAGCATCCAGGGCGAGTAGTACGGGCTGGGGGTGTCGGCGTCGACCAGGGGGTTGCCGGGGTCGACGAGGTCGTGGCGCAGGCGCTCGATCGTCGCCGCGTGGATGCCGAGGTCGCCCGCCCAGGGCAGGCGGACGATCACGAGGAGGAGCAGGACGAGGAGGAGCAGGGCGAGGACGAGGGCCGCCGCCGCCCACGCGGCGCGCCCTATGACCGCTTTACCGGCGACGCGCATCGTGCTGGAAGACCCACGTCCGGTAGACCAGGAAACGGAACGCCGAGGCGAGCACGATCGACAGCGCCTTGGCGACGTTGGAGCCGAGCGGCCCGCTCATGTCCGCGCCGTGGTACGCCGCGTAGAACAGGACACTCTCCATCGCCACGCCGATGCCGCTGAACGCGAAGAAGAGGGCGATCTGGCGCTTCGTGCGCGAGGCGCGGTCGCGGTAGGCGAAGAAGCGGAAGCCAAGGTAGTTGGTTCCCATGGCGACGCAGCTGGCCAGCACCGTCGCCGTCATCGGGCCGGAGGCCAGGCCGTGCAGGAGGAGGTTGAAGACGACGAGGTTCACGGCGACGCCGCTGCCGCCGACGACGCCGAACTTCACGAGTTCGAGGAGCAGCCTGCGCAGGCGGGCAACGGTGAGCCGGGGCCCGGGGGTGGGAACCGGCGCGGGAGCGGAGTCGGGGGCTCTCGGGGCGGGCGGCGCGGTCTGCGGCGTCTCGTGCAGAGTGGACGGACTCATCCGCGCACCCCCGCCCCACGCCCACGCCCACGCCCACGCCCACTCGCACTCGCACTCGCACTCGCACTGAGCCGCAGCTTCCACGGCATGACGACCGACTCCAGCTGCACCATCAGGCTCATCTTCGACTCGCCGACCGTGCGGTCCTCGAAGTGGATCGGCACCTCCATGACGCCGAAGCCGCGGCGCAGCGCGCGGTACTTCATCTCGACCTGGAAGCTGTAGCCCGCGCTGTCCACGGAGGCCAGGTCGATGGCGCGCAGGGCGTCGGCGCGCCACAGGTTGAAGCCGCCGGTGATGTCGCTGACGCGGGTGCCGAGGATGGTGCCCGCGTAGGCGTTGGCCCAGCGGGAGAGCAGCTTGCGGTGGGCGCCCCACGCGTCGGAGAGCGTGCCGCCCTGGACGTACCGGCTGCCGATGACGACGCCCGCGTCGGTGGCGAGGGCGACGCCGAGCAGTTCGGCGGCCTTCTCCACGGGGTGGCTGCCGTCGGCGTCCATCTGCAGGACGTAGTGCGCGCCCTCGGTGACGGCCTGCGCCATGCCGGCCGCGTAGGCCCGGCCGAGGCCGTCCTTCTCGGTGCGGTGCAGGACGCTCATGCGGGCGCTGCCGTACCGCTCGGCGAAGCGTTCGGCGATCTCGCCGGTGCCGTCGGGGCTGGAGTCGTCGACGACGAGGAGGCGCAGGCCGGGCAGCGGCAGCGCCATGAGGGCCTCGGCCATGCCGGGCAGGTTGCCCGCTTCGTTGTACGTGGGCATGACGACCGTGAGGGGGGTCGCGGCCCAGGCTTCGGGCAGCCGGGCGGCAAGGCTTTCGGAGAGGTTCTCCGACCTGTCCTGGGGGAGGTTCACAGGCATTGCTGAGGCCCTTCGATGTCGATGGTCGGGGATCCGGGTCCGTCGGTTACATCCGTTGCGCCGGTTACGTGGGGTCCGGCGGGTCCGGCGGGTCCGTCAGGCCCGTCCGGCCCGTCCGGCCCGTCCGGCGAGAAGCGGAGTGCCGCGTCCGGCAGGACCGCCGCGCACCACACCCTCGCCCCGGTCCGCAGTTCGTTGTCGGCCCCCACGCGCGCGCCGTCTCCCACGACCGCGCCTTCGAGGACGGTGCGGCGCCCGATGCGGGCCCCCGCGCCGACCAGGCTCCGGCGGATGTCGGCGCCGGCCCCCACGTCCGCCCCGTCGAGCACGACCGAGCCGTGCACGAGCGCCCCCGCCCCGACGCGGGCACCCGCGCCCACCACGGTCCCGGCGGCAAGGCGGGCGTCCGCCGCGACCTCGGCGCCCGGCAGGACGAGCGACTCGCCCCGCTCCCCCGGTAGGGCGGGCGAGGCGATGACACCGCGTACGAGGTCGGCCGAGGCCTGGACGAGCGCCTCGGGGCGGCCGAGGTCCAGCCAGTAAATGTCTTCGATGTGCCCGTGCAGGTACGCGCCGCGGGCGAGCAGCGCCGGGAAGGTCTCCCGCTCGACCGACACGGCACGCCCCGGCGGGATCGCGTCGATCACGGACCTGCGGAAGACGTACGCCCCCGCGTTGATCTGATCCGTGACGATCTCCTCGGGCGCCGTCGGCTTCTCGGTGAACGCGAGGACGCGGCCGCCGTCGTCGGTCGGCACGAGCCCGAAAGCGCGGGGGTCGTCGACGCGGGTGAGGTGGAGCGTGACGTCGGCGCCGCACCGTACGTGCGTGGTGACCAGGCCCCGGATGTCGATGCCGCTGAGGATGTCGCCGTTGAGGACGAGGACGGGCTCGTCGCCGCCGCTCCGCAGTCGGGCCGCGGCGTTGCGGAGGGCGCCGCCGGTGCCCAGGGGCTCGTCCTCGACCACGTACTCCAGTTCAAGGCCGTACGCCGATCCGTCGCCGAAGTGCGGTGCGAAGACCTCGGCGAGGTAGCAGGTGGCCAGCACGACGTGGTCGACACCGGCGGCCGCGAGGCGGGCGAGCTGGTGCGCGAGGAAGGGGACCCCGGCCGCGGGGACCATCGGCTTCGGCGTGTGGACCGTGACCGGCCGCAGCCGGGTGCCCTGCCCGCCGACCAGCAGAATGGCTTCCGTCATCGCCTTGCCGCGACCTTCCCTGCGTTTCGGATCTCGTACCGCCATCAGACAATCTCACCCACCTTAGACCAAATGTCTTAATTGATGAGATATGGCGAGTCATGGCGAATGTCATCAGCCCTTCCGCGCCGCGGAGGCAACCAATCCCCTCGACCGACACTCCGCCGCACACAAGGGGGCGCCCCGGGCCGTTTCCGGCCCGGGGCGCCCCCTTGTAACAGAGATCACGAATGCGTGCGCAGCAACGTCCGCATCGTCCGCATCGCCACCGACAGATTCGCCAGATCGAACGCGTCCGAGCTCTGGATCTCCTCCAGCGTCGTCCGCGCCCGGCTCAGGATCGGTGCGTTCTTCTCCTCCCACGCCTTGAAGCGCTGCTCCGGCGTGGACTCACCGTTGCCCGCGGCGAGGATGTCCGCCGTCAGCGCGGCGTGCGCCGCGTACAGGTCCTCGCGGATCGAGGCGCGCGCCATGGACTGCCAGCGGTCGGCCCGCGGCAGTTCGATGATGCGGTCCATGAGCTGGGTGATGCGCAGACGGTCGGCGAGGTCGTAGTAGACCTCGGCGACGGCCATCGGCTCCTTGCCCGTCCGGTCGGCGACCGCGACGATGTCGAGCGCCGGGAAGGCCGACGAGAAGCCAGCGACGCGCTGCGCGAGGTCGTCGGGGACGCCCGCGCCGGTCAGCTCGTCGTGGATGCCCTGGTACCACTCCAGGTCGGAGCCGCGCAGGAGCTGCGGCAGCTCGTCCCAGACCTCGGCGACGCCCTCACTGAAGAAGTCGATGGTCTCGGCCAGCTGGAGCGGCTGCGGCCGGTTGTTCAGGAGCCAGCGCGCGCCGCGCTCGACGAGACGGCGCGAGTGGAGCCGGATCCGGGTCTGGACGTCGGCGGCGACGACATTGTCGAGCGCCTCGACCGCGTCCCACACCTTGCTCAGACCGAAGATCTCCCGGGCGGCCAGCTGCGCCCGCACGATCTCCTCCAGTGAGGCGCCCGTCTCCTCCCGCAGCCGGTGCAGGAAGGTCGAACCACCGGTGTTCACCGTGTCGTTGACGAGGACGGTCGTGATGATCTCGCGGCGCAGCGCGTGCCCGTCGACCTGCTCGGGGAACTTCTCGCGCAGCGCCTTCGGGAAGTACGCGTGCAGCAGCCGCTGCAGATACGCGTCGTCCGGCAGCGTCGTCTGGATCAGCTCGTCCGCGGCGGTGATCTTCGTGTACGCGAGGAGCACGGCGAGCTCGGGCTGGGAGAGGCCCCGGCCGGAGTTGAGCAGCTCACGGATCTGCCGGTCGTTCGGCAGGAACTCCAGGCCCCGGTCGAGGTGGCCCTGCTTGCCGAGCCTGCGCATGAAGCGCTGGTGGGCGTGGAGCAGGGACGAGGACTGGAAGACGGCGTTGGCCAGGGCGGTGTTCTGCGCGTAGTTGTTGCGCAGGACCAGGTGGCCGACCTCGTCGGTCATCGCGGCGAGCAGCTTGTTGCGCTGCTTGACCGTCATGTCGCCGTCCGTGACGACCGCGTTGAGCAGGATCTTGATGTTCACCTCGTGGTCGGAGGTGTCCACGCCCGCGCTGTTGTCGATGGCGTCCGTATTGATGCGGCCGCCGGAGCGCGCGAACTCGATGCGGCCCAGCTGAGTCAGGCCGAGGTTGCCGCCCTCGCCGACGACCTTGACGCGCAGGTCCTGGCCGTCCACGCGGATCGCGTCGTTGGCCTTGTCGCCGACGTCCGCGTTCGACTCGGTGGAGGACTTCACGTACGTACCGATGCCGCCGTTCCACAGCAGGTCGACCGGCGACTGCAGGATGGCCTTCATCAGGTCGGCCGGGGTCATCTTGGCGACCTTGCCCTCGATGCCGAGGGCCTCGCGGATCTGGGCGTTGAGCTGGATCGCCTTGGCGCTGCGCGGGAAGATGCCGCCGCCCGCGGAGAGCAGCTCCTTGTTGTAGTCGGCCCAGGAGGAGCGGGGCAGCTCGAAGAGGCGGCGGCGCTCGGCGTACGAGGTCGCGGCGTCCGGCTTCGGGTCGATGAAGATGTGCCGGTGGTCGAATGCGGCCACCAGGCGGATGTGCTCGGAGAGCAGCATGCCGTTGCCGAACACGTCACCGGACATGTCGCCCACGCCGACGACCGTGAAGTCCTCGGACTGGGTGTCGCAGCCCAGCTCGCGGAAGTGCCGCTTGACGGACTCCCAGGCGCCGCGGGCGGTGATGCCCATGCCCTTGTGGTCGTATCCGGCGGAGCCGCCGGAGGCGAAGGCGTCGCCGAGCCAGAAGTTGTAGGACTCGGCGACCTGGTTGGCGATGTCCGAGAACGTCGCCGTGCCCTTGTCGGCCGCGACCACCAGGTAGGTGTCGTCCTCGTCGTGGCGGACGACGTCCGCCGGGGGCACGACCTCACCGGCGACCAGGTTGTCGGTGATGTCGAGCAGCGCCGAGATGAACGTCTTGTAGCAGGCGACGCCCTCCGCCAGCCACGCGTCACGGTCGACCGACGGGTCGGGCAGCTGCTTGGCGACGAAGCCGCCCTTGGCACCGACGGGCACGATGACGGTGTTCTTCACCATCTGCGCCTTCACGAGCCCGAGGATCTCGGTCCGGAAGTCTTCCTTCCGGTCCGACCAGCGGAGCCCGCCGCGCGCGACCTTGCCGAAGCGCAGGTGGACGCCCTCGACACGGGGCGAGTACACCCAGATCTCGTACGCGGGGCGCGGCGCGGGCAGGTCGGGGATGGCCTGCGGGTCGAACTTCATGGAGACGTAGTTGTGGGCCTTGCCACCCTCCGCCTCCTGGAAGAAGTTGGTCCGCAGCGTCGCCTTGATGACGGTGAGGAAGGAGCGCAGGATTCGGTCCTCGTCCAGCGAGGCGACCTGGTCGAGCGCGCCGTCCAGCTCCTCCAGGAGCCCGTCGGTCAACTCGGTGCCCGCGCGCTGGCGGTCCGGGGACATCCGCGCCTCGAAGAGCGAGACGAGCAGCCGGGTGGTGTGGACGTTGTTGCGGAGGGTGTCCTCCATGTAGTCCTGGCTGAAGGTGGATCCGGCTTGGCGCAGGTACTTGGCGTAGGCCCGCAGCACCATCGCCTGACGCCAGTTGAGCCCGGCCCGCAGCACGAGCGAGTTGAACCCGTCGACCTCGGCGGCGCCGGTCCAGGCGGCGGCGAAGGCCTCCTGGAAGCGCTCGCGGCCGTCGTCGCCCAGGTAGTCGCCGTTGCCGTTCGGGGACTTGGGCATGCGGAGCCCGAAGTCGTAGATCCACGCGTGCGTACGGTCCGCGCAGCGCAGCTCGTACGGACGCTCGTCCGTGACCTCGACGCCGAGCCGCTGCAGGACGGGCAGCACGGCGGAGAGGGAGACCTGCCCACCGGACCGGTAGATCTTGAAACGCCGCTCGCCGGGTGCCGCGCCCACGGGCTCGTACAGGGAGAGCGCGAAGTCCTTCTCGCCGTGGCCGAGCTGCTCCAGGTGCTGGAGGTCGGCGACGGCGGCGCGCGGCGTGTGGTCGGCCTTGTACCCCTCGGGGAAGGCGTGCCCGTACCGGCGGATCAGCTCGGCGGCGCGCTCCTCGCCGCACTCGGCGGTCAGCGCCTCGGCGAACCCGTCGGCCCAGGAGCGGGCGGCCTCGACGAGCCGCGCCTCGATGCGCTCGGTGTCGGCGTCGGAGAGGTCGGGGACCTCGGCGCCCTTGGGCACCCGCACCACGAAGTGGATGCGGGAGAGGATCGACTCCGTGTTCCAGGCGGTGAAGTCGACGCTGGCGCCGTTCAGCTCCTCCTTGAGGATGTCGATGATCCGCAGCCGGACGCCGGTGGTGTAGCGGTCGCGCGGCAGGTAGACGAGGGCGGAGTAGTAGCGCCCGTACTCGTCCTTGCGCAGGTAGAGCCGGAGCCGGCGCCGCTCCTGCAGGTAGAGGACGCTCGTCACGATGGAGCGGAGCTCGTCGGCGGGCGTCTGGAAGAGCTCGTCGCGCGGGTAGGTCTCCAGGATCTGGAGCAGGTCACGGCCGTCATGGCTGTTCGCCGAGAATCCGGCGCCCTTCAGGACCTCCGCGACCTTGCGGCGGATGACGGGCACGCGGCGCACCGACTCGGTGTACGCGGCGGACGAGAAGAGTCCGAGGAAGCGCCGCTCACCGACGACGTTGCCCTCGGCGTCGAACTTCTTCACGCCGACGTAGTCGAGGTAGGAAGGACGGTGGACGGTGGCGCGGCTGTTCGCCTTGGTCAGCACCAGGAGGCGGTGCTCACGGGCCTTGGCGCGGGCGTCGGCGGGCAGCCGGTTGAAGGACGGGCTCACCGGGTGGTGGTCGTCGCCGTCGTGCTGCGGGTCGGCGCGGAGGATGCCGAGGCCGGTGCCGGGGACGGCGGCCAGCGAGTCCTCGTCCGTGAGCGTGTACTCACGGAAGCCGAGGAAGGTGAAGTGGTTGTCGGCGAGCCAGCGAAGCAGCTCGCGGGCCTCCCCCACCTCCTGATCGGGCAGGTCGCCCGCGGTGGGCTCGGCGGGCAGCTCGTCGGCGATGCGCAGCGCGGCGTCGCGCATCTTCTCCCAGTCCTCGACGGTCTCCCGTACGTCACTGAGGATCCGCAGCAGATCGGCGGTGATCTGCTTCAGGTCCGCGCGGTCGGTCTCGCGGTCCATCTCGACGTGGATCCACGACTCGACGAGCGCGTCGTGCGGCAGCTCGGCACCGGCCTCGCGGCTCAGCACCTCGAGGAGCTTTCCGGTCACGTCACGGCGCACCACGACCTGCGGGTGGATCACGACATGGATGCCGCGCCCCTGCCGGGACAGCTCGTTGGTGACGGAGTCGACGAGGAAGGGCATGTCGTCGGTGACCACCTCGACGACGGAGTGGCTACAGGTCCAGCCGTTCTCCTCGACGGTCGGGGTGTGCACCCGCACGTTGGCCGTGCCCTGCGGTCGGTTCTCGGCCAGCCGGTAGTGGGAGAAGGCTGCTCCGAAGACGTCGACCGGGTCGCGGTCGGCCAGATCCTCGGGGGCGGTGTGCAGGTAGTACCGCTGGAGGAACGCGAGAGCCATGTCCTGGTCTGGCGTGGCCTCGCTCGTCGTCCCGGTCGGTGCACCGCTCGGTAGGCGTCCCCCGGCCGGGCTGTTCTCAGCGACCCGGGCGGCCCGCGCGAGCAGCTCGGCCTTGGCTTCGTCCAGCTTGGTCTGCATTGTCCTCTGACTCCTGTCGCGCGCCGTTGCGTGACGTAGAAGGAAGTGATGTGCCGTAACGCCGCGGCACGGGGTCTCCGGCCGCATTCGACGTTATGCCGCGGTGACGCGCGAGCGGACAGCTTTCCGCCATTTTCAGCGGTTCCACTGACTGATGGCTCGCTCGGCCCGGTCGGCCGCACCGCGAAGAAGCGTCAGCGAGGTCCCGGGCACGGTTGTCCACCGTGTTCCCCGGGCGCAGGGCGGGGGCGTCCATGCCCCCGCGGGATATCGCGCTGATCACGGGTCCAGGCTATCGCTCCGCACCGGGAAGCCGTCATGAGCCGTATGTGTACAAAAGCAGGGGGTGAATTTTGACAGTCTGCACAGTGCCCCTGGCCACCACTCCCTCTTGGCAAAGAGCCACCACAGGGGCACGTTGGCCGTGAGGGTCCGCGCAGGCGGCACCCCGCCCCGAGGGGAGCGCAGCGACATGGCAGCCAAGATCCTGATCGTCACCGGCGACGCGGCGGAGTCACTCGAAGTCCTCTACCCCTACCAGCGGCTGCGTGAGGAGGGTTACGACGTCCACATGGCCGCCCCCGCCCGCAAGACGCTGCGGTTCGTGGTGCACGATTTCGAGCCGGGCTTCGACACGTACACCGAGAAGCCGGGCTACACCTGGCCCGCGGATCTCGCCTTCTCGGAGGTGGACCCCGGCCAGTACGCCGCCCTGGTGATCCCCGGCGGCCGGGCCCCGGAGTACCTGCGCAACGACCCGGAGCTCCGCAAGATCCTCAAGTCCTTCTTCGACGCGGACAAGCCGGTCGCCCAGATCTGCCACGGCCCGCTGCTCACCGCCGCCATCGGCGGGCTGAGCGGCCGCAGGGTCACGGCGTACCCGGCGCTCGAACTGGACATGCAGACGGCCGGCGCGACGTTCCAGGACGCGGAGGTGGTCGTGGACGGCACGCTGGTGTCGGCCCGCGCGTGGCCGGACCACTCGGGCTGGATGCGCGAGTTCCTGACGGTCCTGCGCGCGAAGGCGCCGGTGACGTGAGCGGGGCCGCGTACGGCCTGGGCGTGAGCTAGGCCGCGTACGGCCTGGGCGTGAGCTGGGCCGCGTACGGCCTGGGCGTGAGCTGGGCCGCGTACGGCCTAGGCGTGAGCTAGGCCGCGTACGGCCTAGGTATACGGAGCCTGACCCACCACCGCCCACATCGGTATGCCGATCCTCACCGGTACCGATGCCGGGAGGGGCCCGCACGAGGCAGGCTCTACGCAGTGCCGCCATCCACGAGGCGACAGAACGGGCCTGCCCTTGTCGGCGAGGGCAGGCCCGCAACCGAAGGCGCACCGCTCAAACCGAAAGCGCACCGCTCAAACCGAAAGCGCCCCGATCAAGGCGCCCCGCCCGCCGACGTCGCCCGCGATCTCCGTCCGGGACCCCACCCCCAGCTTCGCCAGAATGTGCTCGACGTGCGCGTCAGCGGTCCGCTTCGAGATGACGAGCCGCTCCGCGATCTCCCGGTTGGACAGCCCCTGGGCGACCAGCACCGCCACCTCCCGCTCCCGCCGCGTCAGCACCTCGCCCCCGGCCCGCACCCGCCCGGCCCCGGCGACGGCCCCCGCACCCGTCCCCGCCCCCCGCTGACCCGGCGCCCGCCCCGGCGTATCCGCGTCCGCCCGCACCGCTTCGAGCACCTGCCGCCCGGACAGCCGCGCCCCCACCGCATGCCACCGCTCGAACTGCCTGCCCCCCAGCGCCTCCCGCACCGACTTCCGCGCCACCTCCTGCTGCTCGAAGAGCGAGGGGAGCATGCCGATCGGGTCCCCGGCGAGCCGCCGCGCGTTCTCCGCGTACCCGAAGAGCCAGGCGGCCCGCACCTGCCGCCCCTCGCGCGCCGCGGCCCACGCGAGGCCGTGACAGCACATCGCGGCGACCAGGATCTCGTCGACGTCGCTCGCCGCCTCAAGGCCCCGGCACAGCGACGCGACGCCCGCCTCCCACTCCCCCGCCAGCCACCGCACCAGGCCCTGCGCCGTCAGCGTGGAGCCGTAGATCTGCCGCTCGCCCGTGCCCTCAAGCAGGTCGAGGCCCTGCGCGCACAATTCGAGGGCGCCGTCCGTGTCCCCGAGGACGGCGCGGAGCAACGCGGCCTCGTAACTCATGACGACGACGCCGAGCAGGTTGTCGCTCTCGACCATCCGCCGCCGCACCTCGGCGAGCCGCACCAGGCCGGACTCGTCACCGCACAGCGCCGCGAGCCCGTGGCCGTACGCCTCGGCGAACTGCGCGACCTCCTCGTCGCCCGCCCGCACGGCGGACTCCCGCGCCAGTGCCATCCGCTCGACGGCCGTCGCGAGATCCGCGGTCCACACCCCGATGACACCGGTGCCGAGCAGCCCCCACGCCCGCGCCGAGCAGTCCTCGGGGACGCGCTCCAGGCCCTTCTCGATCCAGTACCCGCCTTCGGAGAGCGTCCCCGAGGCCCGCCAGTGCGGCCACAGCCCGGCCGCGAGCCGCAGCCCTTCCCGGGCCCGCCCGTCGGTCTCGTACGCATCCTCGTACGCATACCGCAGGGCGGCCCGCAGTCCGGCCATCTCGGCGCGGACTGCCCGGTGCAGCTCCGGCTGGGCGGCGCCCAGGAACCCCTCCTCGAAGCGGCGCCCCAGATCCCGGTAGTACGCGAAGTGCCGCGCCCGCAGCGCCGCGCCGCCGTCGGTGTCCGCGGCGCCGAGCCGCTCGGCCCCGTACTCGCGGAGGGTGTCGAGCAGCCGGTAGCGATTGCCGGACTCGCCGAGCCGCTGGACCACGGACTTGTCGACGAGCCCGATCAGCTGCCCGAGGACCTCCGCGACGGGTAACGCCTCGTCCCCGCAGACCTGTTCGGCCGCCGCCAGCTCGAAGGACCCGGCGAAGACCGAGAGGCGCGCCCAGAGCAACTGCTCGGCGGGGGTGCACAGTTCGTGCGACCAGTCGATGGCCGTACGTAACGTCTGGTGCCGCGAGAGGGCGGTGCGCCGCCCTCCCATGAGCACCTGGAACCGGTCGTCGAGCCGCGCCACCAGCTCCTGCGCGGACACCGCACGCAGCCGCACCGCGGCCAGTTCCAGTGCGAGCGGGATGCAGTCGAGCCGGTGGGCGAGCGCCGCCAGCTGCCGCCGGTTGCCCTCGTCCACGGCGAACCCGGGCACGACGGCCGCCGCCCGCTGCGCGAACAGCTCCACGGCATCGTCCGGCGCGAGCGGCGCCACGGAACAGCAGTGTTCGCCCGGCACGTCCAGCGGCTGGCGGCTGGTCGCGAGCACGCAGACGTCGGCGGCCTCGCGCAGCAGGATGTCGGAGAGCATCGCGCAGGCGTCGACCAAGTGCTCGCAGGTGTCGAGGACGATGAGCAGCCGGCGTCCCTGCAGATGCGCCACGACCGCGTCGAGCGGCGCCATCCCCGACTGCTCCGGCAGTTCGAGGACGGCGGCCAGCGTGGCGGGGATCAGCTCCGGGTCGCGCAGCGCGGACAGTTCGGCGAGCCACACGCCGTCCGGGAACCGCTCCCCGAGCCCGGCGGCCGCCCGCAGCGCGGTGCGGCTCTTGCCCACCCCGCCGGGGCCGACCAGCGTGACGAGCCGCGCGTACGCGAACGCCGCCCGGACCTGCGCCAGTTCGCCCGCCCGCCCGACGAACGAGGTCAGTTCGGCGGGCAGTTGCCCGCCCCGCCGCTGCCCGAAGCCGAAACCCATCGCGCTACCGCCCCCGTCACATCGTCCGGCACGCCGTCCCGCAAGCCTCACCGCGCCGAGGATCCCACCTCAGCGTACGCAGTACGACGCGGAGCGTGAACGAAATCCCGCAACCCTCTCGGGTGTGTGCGGCGGTGATCAGCCAGGTTCGGCGCAGCGGCGCCGCGCGCTTCGGCACTCTCCGGTGAATACATGGCCGAGTTGATCGTCCAGAGCGGCGAGAACCACCGACTCCGGTGTGCCGCCGGGGTCGATGTGCGCATGCTGGGCGAGTCCTTCGGTGAAGGCCACGATGCGCAGGGCCTGGGTGGCGGCGTCGACATCCTCGGCGACCTCGCCGCATACCGTGCCGTTGCTGATGGAGCGGGCCACGCGCGTGCGGACGCCCGCAAGGGTTTCCTGCTGGACGGCGGCGAGACGGGCGTCGTGCGCCGCTTGGCCGGCGAAGGCAAGGCGGACCAGGAACTCGGCTCGGCGCATGTCGTCGAGCGGCATCAGCTCGCTCAGCGCCTGACGCACCATCTCGGCGATGGTGCGGCCCTCGGCCTCGCCGCGGTTGACCAGCTCGTCCACGCGCGCGGTGAAGCGCTGGTTGACGCGCGTGAACGTGGCCAGCAGCATCTCGCCCTTCGCCGTGAAGTAGTGCTGCACCAGGCCTACGGACATGCCCGCTTCGGCGGCGGCCCGCGCGACGGTCACAGCGGCGAGGCCGTCCCAACTCGCCTGTTATGCCTCGCACTTGCCGGTGCCTTCCTGCTGCGGTCCGCAACAGCCGCCGCCCGCCCGGTCAGCGCCGGACAAGGTGCGACTCCGACAACCGTTACGGCGCGGCCGGGGTGGCCGACCGGTCCACCGGCGCGCCGATGAGGCCGGATCTGAAGTTCCGTACCGGGAGCGTCACCAAGACCTTCACCGCGACCGTCGTCCCGCAACTCGTCGCGGAGCGCCGGCTGCGGGACACCTCCTACCCGCTGGCGCAGAGACCGCCATCGAGGGTTCCCATGTGCACGGCTACGCGGATGTCACGCCGCTGCTGCCGGACGCACCGGACGCGACCCGCTTCGACGTCACCGGGTTCAGCCCCTCCGAGGCAGGTGCGTCGGATGCCCTCGTCACGACCGCGGCGGACCTCACACGCTTCTATCGGGCCCTGCTGCGCGGGCGCCTCCTGCCCCCGCACCTGCTGCGCCGGATGCTCACCGACACCGTCCCCACGACCGGCAGTGCCCCGCCCGCCGTCGCCTACGGCCTGGGCATCTACGTCTACGCCACCGACTGCGGCCGTGCGTACGGCCACGGCGGCAGCTCACCCGGGTATCTGACGTTCACCCTCAACGACCGCGACGCGCGCCACCAGATCGTGGCCCACACCAACTGGAACTCGCTCGTCGACACCGAGATCGACGACGACTTCTGGGCTGCCTTCCAGCAGGGTTACTGCACCCGCCCTCGATGACCTCCTGCCCCGCCGCCCGACCCGTCGCGGCCCTGTGCTGCCACCAGCCGCCTGAGCCGGAAGTTCTCGTCGATGAGCTGGTGGTTCTCCACGACCAGGGCGCGGGACGCGCGCCGCAACTCGGCAGAGAGTTCCCGGGCCCAGGCCAACCGCTCTCTCAGGGCATCCGCCTGTGCTTCCGCCTCCGTCATGACGCGCGAGTATCCCGCTCGGGCTCCACCATGTCGGCTTCGCAGGCGTTGAGAGCCTGCCCCGGCCGGGCAAAGCTCGACTGTCTTGAAGGCAGTCATGAAAGCAGCTGCTGAAGCAGCCCCTCAGGCGGCCCGCGCCACGAGCCGCTCCGCCACGTCGACGGCGTCCGCCAGGCTGTCGACCACGGGCACTCCGGCGGCCTCCAGGCTCGTCCGGCTGTGCGAACCCCCGGTGTAGAGCACGGCCCGCGCCCCCACGTGCGCGGCGGCGACGGCGTCGTCCACGGCGTCACCGATCACGACGACCCGCGCGACATCCAGCTCGCCGGACTCGTCGAGCGCGGCCAGGTGACGCACCATCCGCTCGGCCTTGCCCGCGTGCGACTCGTCGGTCCGCCCGTCGATCCGTACGAAGTGGTCGTGGATGCCGTGCCTGCGCACGATCGGCACCAGGTGCTCGTGCGGGGCGAGCGAGAGCAGCGACTGGGTGCGTCCGTCGGCCCGGCGCGCGGCCAGCAGCTCGGATGCGCCCTCGGCGAGCGCGCAGGCGTCCGCCCGCGTCCAGTAGTGCTTGTGGAAGACGGCGTTCATGATCTGCCACTCGGCGTCGCTGGGGAGCCGTCCCATCAGCCGCTCGTAGAACCGGGGCACCGGCACGCAGTACAGGTCGCGGTACCGCTCCAGTGTGATCGGTTCGAGCCCGAGCTCCGCGAACGAGGCGTTCGTCGCGCCGATCACCGCATCGATGTCATGCAGCAGCGTCCCGTTCCAGTCCCACACGATATGCGCCCCGCGCAGCAGCTTCCCCATACGAAAACGCTACCCTCCCCCACCGACAACCACCCCGGCACGGGCCCACCGCACGCTCACAGAGCCTGTCTCCGGCCCCCGGAGCCTCCTCAGAGCAACCCGGGAATCTCCTGCGTCGCGAACCAGAGCAGCTCGTGGTCCTCGGCCCCGTCGACCACGAACCGCGCGTCGTCGTCGCCCTGGTCCGCCGCCCCCAGCGCCGCGGCCGCCGCCGTCACGTCCGGCTCCGCGTCCCCCGCGTCCACGTGCACCGCCGCCGCCTTGCCCAGCGGCAGTCCCTCGGAGATCCGCACCTCGCCGAGCGCTCCCTCGTCGAGCCCGCGGTCGGGGTCGGCCACGGCAGCCCCGTCGGGCACGTCGGCCGCGAGGACGACCCGCCGCCGCGCCGCTCCGGGGTCCCCGGCGATCAGCCGCAGCGACGCCTGCGCGGCCCGGTTCAGCGCCGCGTACTCGAGCTCCTCGATGTCGTCGGAGACGTACCACTCGCGCAGAGCGGGCGTCACGGCGTAGGCGACCAGCGGGCCGGGCCCCACTTCCCCCGCCTTGTACGCCTCGGCGAGCCGGGGCAGGGTCAGAGGAACGTAGACGCGCATGGCTGACCGCTTTCGTTCGTGTCCGCGACAGCGGACCTTCGTGGCCGTGGAAGACCTTCAGGATACGTGCGGGAGTCCCCCATCGAGCTCCCCCCACCGCCTCGGGCGGCGTCAGCGCACGTCCCGCCCTTCACCCGGCCCCGGCCAGGAACCGCAAGGCCGCCGCGGGCCCGCATCCCCCGGATAGGTGAACCCCGCCGCCGTCCGCACCCGGCCCGCGCACCCTTGCACCCGCAGCCCGTGCGCCCGTACAAGATCCCTCGACAAGAAGTTACTCCTCGGTACCGCACCCCGGTATCACCGGACTCCAGACGGAGGCACCCGTGCGCAAGGTGATGACAAGGCCCCGCCCCCGCCCGACCGCGTCCCGCCCGCCCGCGGGCCGCCCACCGGCCCGCAGGGACTCCCGCCGCCCCTCGGCACCCCGCCCCTCGGACCGCCGCCCCGGCACGATCCCCGCCCAGCCGCCCCCGCACCCCACCGAAGTCTTCGCGGAACGCCTCGTCCTCGTCCTCAGCGGCCAGCGCCCGATGCACTGGGTGGCCCGGTACGTCGCCAACACGGCCTTCGACGACCTGGCCCGCCTGGCGGAGCTCAGGCCCCTCTCCGCGAACGGCCACCGCCCCACGGTCCACCGGATCGGCCACTACCAGCCGCACCCCGAGACGTACGAGGTCTTCGCCCGCGTGGCGACGGGCCCGCGACTGCGCGCGCTGGCGTTCCGCCTGACCCTGGGCCCGGACCGCAGGTGGCGCTGCACGGCGGTGGAAACGGAACCGAGTCGCCTCTGACAGGGCACTTCTGACAGGGCACTTGAACCGCACCCGGCACGGCACGCCGAAGGGGCCGGGCACGCCGAAGGGGCCGAGCACGCCGAAGGGGCCGGACAGAAGTCCGGCCCCTCCAGTCACGTCACGTCACGGCGACGGCTCACGTCACAGCGACAGCTCACGTCGCAGCGACCTCACGTCAAAGCGACAGCGACAGCGCTACTTCTTGCGCCGCCTGCCGCCCTTCTGCGCCTTGCGCCGCTCCGCGCGGGTCATGCCGTCCGACTCGGACCGGGCGCCCTCGCCGTCCGTGGCGAAGTCGCCCTCGTCGACGCCACCCTCGGCGTTCGGCGCCTGGAAGTGCAGGCGGTCGGGCCGCTGCGGAGCCTCAAGGCCCTTGGCGTGGATCTCCGGACGGGAGGCGCCCGCGGGCACCGCGTCCTGCGTTCCGGCCTTGGTCAGCGAAGGCGCCGCGTCCTCGACGGGAACCTCCTCGACCTGCTGCTCGACCTGGACCTCCAGGTTGAACAGGTAGCCGACGGACTCTTCCTTGATGCCGTCCATCATGGCGTTGAACATGTCGAAGCCCTCGCGCTGGTACTCGACCAGCGGGTCCTTCTGCGCCATGGCGCGGAGGCCGATGCCCTCCTGGAGGTAGTCCATCTCGTAGAGGTGCTCGCGCCACTTGCGGTCGAGGACCGAGAGGACGACGCGCCGCTCCAGCTCACGCATGATGTCGGAGCCGAGCTGGCCCTCACGCGCCTCGTACTGCTGGTGGATGTCGTCCTTGATGGACTCGGAGATGAACTCGGCGGTGAGGCCCGCACGGTCGCCCGCGTCCTCCTCCAGCTCCTCGACGGTGACCTTGACGGGGTAGAGCTGCTTGAAGGCGCCCCACAGCCGGTCCAGGTCCCACTCCTCGGCGAAGCCCTCAGCGGTCTCGGCGGAGATGTACGCGTCGATGGTGTCGTCCATGAAGTGCGTGATCTGCTCCTGCAGATCCTCGCCCTCCAGGACGCGGCGACGCTCTCCGTAGATGACCTCGCGCTGGCGGTTGAGGACCTCGTCGTACTTGAGGACGTTCTTACGGGTCTCGAAGTTCTGCTGCTCGACCTGCGACTGCGCGGAGGCGATGGCACGGGTGACCATCTTGTTCTCGATCGGCACGTCGTCCGGCACGTTCGCCATGGCCATCACGCGCTCGACCATCTGCGCCTTGAACAGGCGCATCAGGTCGTCACCGAGCGAGAGGTAGAACCGGGACTCGCCCGGGTCGCCCTGACGGCCGGAACGACCGCGCAGCTGGTTGTCGATGCGGCGCGACTCGTGGCGCTCGGTGCCGAGGACGTAAAGCCCGCCCAGGTCCTTGACCTCCTCGAACTCCGCCTTCACGGAGCGCTCGGCCTTCTCCATGGCGGCGGGCAGCGCGGCGGCCCACTCCTCGACGTGCTCGACGGGGTCGAGACCACGCTGGCGCAGCTCCGCCTCCGCGAGGTCGTCGGGGTTGCCGCCGAGCTTGATGTCGGTGCCTCGTCCGGCCATGTTCGTGGCGACGGTGACGGCGCCCTTGCGGCCCGCCTGGGCGATGATCGGCGCCTCACGGTCGTGCTGCTTGGCGTTCAGCACCTCGTGCTGGACGCCGCGCTTGGAGAGCTGCTGCGAGAGGTACTCGGACTTCTCGACGGAGGTGGTGCCGACCAGGATCGGCTGGCCCTTCTCGTGCTTCTCCGCGATGTCGTCGACGACGGCGGCGAACTTCGCGACCTCGGTGCGGTAGATCAGGTCGGACTGGTCGGCGCGGACCATCGGCCGGTTCGTCGGGATCGGCACGACGCCCAGCTTGTAGATCTGGTGGAACTCGGCGGCCTCGGTCATGGCCGTACCGGTCATGCCGGAGAGGCCGCTGTCGTAACCCTCGCGCTTGTAGAGGCGGAAGAAGTTCTGGAGGGTGATGGTCGCAAGGGTCTGGTTCTCGTCCTTGATGTCCACCCCTTCCTTCGCCTCGATCGCCTGGTGCATGCCCTCGTTGTAGCGGCGGCCGGCGAGGATACGGCCGGTGTGCTCGTCGACGATCATGACTTCGCCGTCGATGACGACGTAGTCCTTGTCCTTCTTGAAGAGTTCCTTGGCCTTGATGGCGTTGTTGAGGTAACCCACCAGAGGCGTGTTCACCGACTCGTACAGATTGTCGATGCCGAGCCAGTCCTCGACCTTGGCGACGCCGGGCTCGTGGATGGCGACGGTGCGCTTCTTCTCGTCGACCTCGTAGTCCCCGGTCTCCTCGATGCCCTTGAGCTGGTTGCCGGGCTCACCCTTGGTGAGGCGGGTGACCAGCTTGGCGAAGTCGCCGTACCACTTGGTGGCCTGGTCGGCGGGGCCGGAGATGATCAGCGGCGTACGGGCCTCGTCGACGAGGATCGAGTCGACCTCGTCGACGATCGCGAAGTTGTGGCCGCGCTGCACGAGCTCCTCCTGCGACCACGCCATGTTGTCGCGGAGGTAGTCGAAGCCGAATTCGTTGTTCGTGCCGTACGTGATGTCGCACGCGTACTGCTCGCGGCGCTGGGCCGGGGTCATGTTGGCCAGGATGCAGCCGACCTCCAGGCCCAGGAACTTGTGGACGCGGCCCATCATTTCGGAGTCGCGCTCGGCCAGGTAGTCGTTGACCGTGATGAGGTGGACGCCCTTGCCGGAGAGGGCGTTCAGATACGCGGGGAGCGTGCCGACGAGGGTCTTGCCCTCACCGGTCTTCATCTCGGCGACAAAGCCCATGTGCAGCGCGGCGCCGCCCATCATCTGGACGTCGTAGTGACGCTGGCCCAGGACGCGCTTGGCGGCCTCACGGACGGTCGCGAAGGCCTCGGGCATCAGGTCGTCGAGCGTCTCGCCGTCGGCGTAACGCTCCTTGTACTCCTGGGTCAGCGCGCGCAGCTCGGCGTCGGAGAGGCTGACGAAGTCCTCTTCGATGGAGTTGACCTGGTCCGCGATGCGGTGCAGCTTGCGCAGGATCTTGCCTTCGCCTGCACGCATGATCTTTGAGAGGACGGACACGGGGGTTGGTCTCCTTGCCGGTCGGGCCTGGCATGGTCGGTTTTACTCGTCGGGCAACGGCCATCGTATGCGAGAGCCGGCCTGCGCCGGGAGGGCTGCCATGAGGTCAACGGGCGAGGAGCGCCGAAGGTGCCGGGTCACGCCCGTGAGTGCCCTGTGAATGGTGATCACGAAAGCCCGTAAACCGCTGGCCCCGAGGGCTCCGCCCCAGCAGAATCGATTGATGGAGCCCGTCACTCTCACCACCGAACGTCTGTTCCTGCGCGCCTTCACGCCCGAGGACATCGACGAGACCTACGCGGCCTGCCAGGACCCGGACATCCAGCGCTGGACGACCATTCCGTCGCCGTACGCGCGCGTGGACGCCGAGACGTTCATCCACCGCATCGTCCCGGACGACTGGCGCAACGACCTGGAGTACACGTTCGCCGTACGCCCCCTGGAGGGCGGCCCGCTGCTCGCCGCCGCCAGCCTGCACCACCCGCGCTCGGGCACCTGGGAGGTCGGCTACTGGACGGCCAAGGAGCACCGCGGCCGCGGCTACATGACGGAGGCCGTGCTCGGCCTCGCGCGCTGGGCCTTCACGGAGCTGCGCTGCACCCGTCTGGAGTGGCGTGCGGAGGTCGGCAACACCGGCTCGCGGGCCGTGGTGGAGAGGGCCGGTTTCCGGGTCGAGGGCACGCTCCGCGCGGGCCTGCTGAACAAGGGCACCCTGCGTGACTGCTGGATCGGCGCCCTGCTCCCCTCGGACCTCGACGTGCACTCGCCGCTGCCCTATCTGCCCGCGAGGAGCGTCTGAATCTGCCCGCGCGGAGCGTCTGCCGCTCGCCTGCGGGGAGCGTCTGACGCTTGCCTGCGGGGGCGCTGTCAGTGCCTCCCCCTATCGTTTCGACCATGACGAGCCTGCCGAGTCCCGCCACCGAACTCTCCGCCGACGAGGCCCGCCGCATCGTCCTGCGTGCCCAGGGTTTCCTGGGGGCCCCGGACCGCAGGTCCGGTGTGCGGGGCGTCCTGCGCCACCTCGGCGCGGTCCAGCTCGACACCATCTCGGTCCTGGCCCGCTCGCACGAACTCATTCCGTACGCGCGCCTGGGCGCCGTGGGCCGCGACACCGTGGAGGCGGCGTACTGGACGCAGGAGCACGCCTTTGAATACTGGTCGCACGCCGCGTGCATCCTCCCCATCGAGGAGTGGCCGCACTTCGCCTTCCGCCGCCGCGCCTACCGCACCCGCCCGCACTGGCACCACGACCTTTCCAGCGGTGCGTACGAGCAGGTCATCAAGCAGCTGCGCACCGAAGGACCGCTCACCGCCACGGAGTTGGGCGGCGCGAAGAACAAGGGCGAGTGGTGGGACTGGTCCGAGTCGAAGATCGCGGTCGAGCGGGCGCTGATGTACGGCGAGGTGGTGTGCACGGAGCGCCGCTCCTGGAAGCGGGTGTACGACCTGGCCGAGCGCGCCGTCCCCGACACACTGCTCCACGACGACCTGACCGACGCGGAGTGCCTGCGCCGCCTGGTCCGCCTGGCCGGTGAGGCGCTGGGCGTCGGGACGCGCGCGGACATCGCCGACTACCACCGCCTCAAGGGCGAGCAGTTCGACGCGGTGGTCGCCGATTCGGGCCTGGTGCCGGTGACAGTGCGGGGCTGGGCCAAGCAGGCCTGGGCGGACCCGAAGGCCCTGGAGACGACGCCCCGCGGCCGGCACCGCACGACGCTCCTGTCCCCCTTCGACTCGCTGGTCTGGGAGCGGGCGCGCACGGAGCGGATCTTCGGTTTCACGCACCGCCTGGAGGCGTATGTGCCCAAGCCGAAGCGGATCCACGGCTATTTCGCGATGCCGCTGCTCGCGGGCGGCAGGCTCCTGGGCCGGGTCGACCCCGCGCGCGAGGGCCGCACGCTGGTGGCCAGGCAGGTCTCGCTGGACGGCCCGAAGGCGGTCGCCCCGATGGCCCAGGCGCTGCTCGAAGCGGCGTCCTGGGTCGGCTGCGACTCGGTGCGGGTGGAGCGGGTGGACCGCCCGGAGCTGACGGCAGCGCTGACCGCCGCGGTCGGCTAGCGGCCGGTTCAACCGGTCGGCCCGTTCAAGCGGTCAGCCCGTTCAACCGGTCATCGGATCTCGAGGATCTTCTCCCGCATCGCGTAGACGACGGCCTCCATCCTGGAGTGCAGCTGCAGCTTCTCCAGGATGTTGCGCACGTGGTTCTTCACGGTGTTCTCGGAGATGAACAGCTCCTTGGCGATGTCGCGGTTGTTCATCCCCGTGGCGACCAGCTTCAGGACTTCCAGCTCACGGTCGGTCAACCGCGGCGCGGGCACCAGTCTGCGCTCGTCGGTGCGCTGGATCATCGACTTGAACTCGGTGAGCAGCTTGGACGCCATCGAGGGGCTGATCTGCGACTGCCCGTCGGCCACCGCACGGATCGCCGTGGCCACCTCGTCCGTGGAGATCTCCTTGAGGAGATAGCCGGTCGCGCCCGCCTTGATCGCGTCGTAGAGGTCGGCCTCCTCGTCGCTGATCGTCAGCATGATGATCTTGGCGCTGGGCGCCACCTCCTTGATGGAGGTGCACGCCTCGATGCCGCCGCGCTTGGGCATCCGTACGTCCATGAGCACGATGTCGGGCAGCAGATCGGCGGCCTTGTCCACCGCCTCGGCGCCGTCGCCCGCCTCTCCGACCACCTGGATGTCCTCCTCGGCGGCGAGGACGATCTCCAGGCCCCGGCGGAAGAGGGCGTGGTCATCCACCACAAGGACCCTGATGGGCTCCTTGCGTGGGGCGCCCGCGTCCGTGCCGATGCCGATGCCGTCCCCGGCACCCTCGTGACGCATCGGTCCGAAGCTGTCCGCCATCGTTCCTCCCCCATGAAGGCCGCGGCCTGTTGTGCCTCTGCTGCGCCAACCCCAGGCGACAGCACACCGGTTGACCGGCCCGCCCATGCTTTCATGCCCAGCGCCGGTGCGGTGCGCGCACTGGGCGCACGGTGGTGCCCCTGGGGGCGCACAGGCGCTCCAGGGGCACGACCTCGGCTGTCATGGGGGCAGTGGGTCAGCCGCCGAGGGCTCCGCCGCCACCGGCGGACTCGGCCTTGGCGACCATGGGGTCGGTGTTGAGCCGGATGACGCCGTAGTCATAGGCGTGCCGTCGGTAGACGACGCTCGGTTCCTTGGACTCGGAGTCGACGAACAGATAGAAGTCGTGTCCGACCAGTTCCATCTCGTAGAGCGCCTGGTCGAGTGACATGGGGGCCGCGACGTGCGTCTTCTCCCGGACCACGAGCGGACCTTCGCCCTGGATCTCCAGGGAGCCGATCTTCTTGACCGGCACGCCGTCGGGCTCTTCGTCGCGTGCGATGGAGCCGTCCCCGTTGAGGGTTGCGGCGTCCGGGACACGCTCGGCGACTTCGGCGGCGGAGAGCCTGCCGTTGCCTCGCCGGTTGTGGCGCTTCTCGTGTTCCTTGCGCAGTCGCGCGTCGAGCTTGGCCGTGGCCAGGTCCAGCGCCGCGTACGGATCGGCTGCCGAGGCCTCCGCGCGGATTACGGGCCCGCGCGAGCGGAGGGTGATCTCCACACGGTCGGAACGGTCGGCCTGACGCGGATTGGTTTCCTTGGACACCTCGACGTCGAGGCTGATCACCTTGCCGTCGAGCTTCTGGATCTTGTCCAGCTTCAGCTTCTCGGCCACGTGCTTGCGGAACCGCTCGGGTACCTCGGTCTTGCGGCCCTTGACGACGATGTCCACGCAGAACTCCGTTCCCGGATCGCTCCGCTTCGGCGGCGGAGCATCTCCCTTTTGCACCAGACCCCGGTGACTCCCGGAGCCTCGGACTCGGTGACTTCCACCTCCTCCTCCCCCGTGGGCAAGATCTCCACCCCACCGGCCGGGGTGATTGCGAAAAACCCGCAGGCCGGCATTCCGATATGCGAGGGACGGCGTCCGCCATTCCTCACAACCGAACATATCTCGCCCGGAGGGAAGTCGTCACCCTCTACTGCCGCGTACCTCCATTCAGGTGTATTGACCCTCTCATCACCTGCAACGATGCAAGTTCTCAGTCAGTTCCGGTTTATTACGAAGGAATCCGGTGACGCAGCGACAACGGCTGCACAGATCGCGTTCTCACCGCCCAATACCGGGCTTCGTACGGCCCCCGTTCCCCGTTCTCGTCCGTTCACCCCGTGTGTCTGTGCCGACTGTGCCGGTGACTCCGCACGCGTCTCCACTCCCGCTCTCTCTTCCGTGCCTAAGGCACGTAATGCCCGGGCGGCCTCCGCCAGAGAGGCACCGGTGGTCATGAGGTCATCCACGACCACGACCTGGCCACCTCCCCCGAGCAGCCGCCCACTCCCCGCGGCCACCTCGAGGGCACCCGCCAGATTGGCCTGCCGCTGCCGGGAGTCGAGCCCCGACTGATCGGCCACCGCGCGCCGTTGACGGAGCACCGCGAGCACCCGCGCCGGGATTCCCGCCCGCCGCAGCTCCGCCGCCGCGGCGAACGCGATCCGCCGCACCGGGTCATGCCCGCGCGCCCGCACAGCGGCCCGCGCCGAGGGCACAGGAACGAGCGACAACGGCATCACGCGCCCCTGTGGACCACCCTGTGTGCCGCGTACCCACGATCGTGGTGACTTATCACCCTCGGCCCTGGTTCGGTCCGGCAGACCGGCATACACGGCTTCGGCCAACGCCGACCCCAGCGGCCCCGCCAGCCCCAGGGCGCCCCGCTCCTTGTGCGCGAGCAGGACGGCCCGCACAGCGTCCTCGTACGGAGCGACGGCATGCACGACCGGCAGCCCGGCCGGCTCCGGCACCGGCCGCACCCGGCGCGGCACGGCCCCGCACAGAACGCCGCGGCACCGGTCGCAGAGCGCCGCCCGAGGCACCCCGCAGCCCGCGCACTCGGCCGGCAACACCAGGTCGGTGAGGTCCTGCCACCAGCCCCGCATGCCCACCACCCCCGCATGCCCACCACTGTGCCAAGGCCGCGGCGGCGCGGCCACCCCTGTGGATAACCCCGGACACCCCCTGTGGACAACTACGCGCCGGACCTCACCCCGGGCCTCACCCGGGCCTCACCCGGGACCTCAGCCGGGACGTCCTCACCCGGGACCTCAGCCGGGACGTCCTCACCCGGGATAGACCGGAGCCATCCCTTCCTTCACCACCGTCTGCCACTGCGACCCCGTCGGCAGCCGCACGATCCCGTCGTCCGAGTGCGCCACCAGCGGCTGCCGCTCGTCATCGGACGCCGCGATCTTCTCGACTCCCGTCAGGCCGGGCAACGCGGTGCCCGGCAGCACCGAACCGTCGCTCTGCACGTACCGGATCTGCTGCACCCCGCCGGTCTCCCGCCCGACCACCACGAGACGGCTACCGCCCGCCCACGACATGGCCGTGACCTCTTCCATCTGCGGCGCCACGGGAGTGGGGTCGAGGACCGAGATGGCGGGCCGCTCCCCCTTGCCCGCGCTCCGCTCGGCCCTGCCGATCCACAGGGACTTCTTGTCGCCCTTCTTCACGAGCAGGGCGATGCGCACGCCGTCGCCCGACACCCGCACTTCCTGAACGCGCCCGTCCAGAGCGGGGATCTCGATCTCGACCGGATCGCCCTTGCCCTGCTCCAGCCAGAGCAGACGCGGCCGCTTCGGGTCACGGTCGGCCACCCACAGGTTGCCCCGGCCGTCCCAACTGGGCGTCGAGAGGCGGTTCTCCTCCGACGTGGCCTTGCTGCGCAGATGCGCCTTGCCGAGCGGGTCGTCCGAGAGCAGCGACCCCGTGTACAGCGACTTGCCGTCGAGCGACACCCCGGCCGCACGCTGCTCGTCGCGCGAGACCGCCGCCGAACGCAGCGGCTGGTCGCCGGTGCCGAGGGCGCCCGTCACCGGTTCCGGGTCCACCGCGCTCCCGGCGTTGGCCGACATCCGGACCAGCCGGTGCTTCTCGTCGATGAAGTACTGGTAGTCGGGGCGGTCCGCACTGCGGTGCGCCGCGACGGTCTCCGCCCGGTCCTGACTCAGGACACAGAGCATCGAACCGTTGGAACGCTGCAACGTCACCTGCTCGACCCCTGAAGGCGTCAAGTCCTGCAGGGTGAAGAGCAG
The DNA here is from genome assembly GCF_040646035.1 of Streptomyces sp. NPDC046465. Lineage (NCBI taxonomy): Bacteria > Bacillati > Actinomycetota > Actinomycetes > Kitasatosporales > Streptomycetaceae > Streptomyces > Streptomyces sp. NPDC046465. The sequence goes on along the minus strand of NZ_JBEYZK010000010.1, from coordinate 13,385 downwards.
TTGCGCCGCCATCTCCTTGCACTTGGTCTGCCCGGCGTCGTCGGACCGGCTGTTCAGCTGCACGGTCAGCCTGTTCTGGTCGTCCAGAGTCAGCGATTTGTCGGGGTCCTTGAGCGCCGTACCGCTCGGGAAGCTCGAATTCACCACGAGACCGAGCCAGTTGGTCGGCCCCTCAAGGAGTGTCCTGACCGTCTCCGTCAGCGGGTCGATGCGCTGGCGGATGTACACGGGGTCGGCGACGAGCCCCGTCCGGCCGCTCACGCCCGCCCCCGCGGGCCCGGCGAAGTAGTACTTGTTGACGGGCCGGTAGATCCGCTGGAAGTCCGACTCACCGAGCACCACGCCCGTGGGCGGCTTGTCGATGCGCCACTCGTTCCCGCCAGGACCGCCCTCCTGGCTGAGGTGCACGGACTGGCTGTACGTCGCGTCCTCGGGGCGGTACGCGTGCTGCTCGTCCACCCTCGCGACCTGTCGGCCGGTCAGTGCGTAGCGTCGGCTGCCCTCGGCGTCGTTCCCCGCGTTGCCCGCGTCGGTGTTCGGGCCGTCCGCGAGCACCGTCGTGGACTGCTCGGGGTGCCACGCGCGCGACGCCTTCTTGCTCAGATACTTGCGCGCCATCGCGAACTTCGGGTCATCGCTGGTCAGCGCCTCCAGGAAGCCCTGCACGATCTCCACGGGGCGGGCGCCCTCACGCGGCGGCATCGCGTAGACCCGGACCTGGGACTGCGAGTCGGGGCGCTGCGAGGTGTCGACGGACTTCAGATTCCCGCTGTCGGGCATCGAGGCGCACCCGGCGAGGAGCACTCCGCAGCCGCCGAGCAGCAGTCCGCTGCGCAGCGCCCGCCTGCGGCCCGCACGGCGGCCGCGCCCGGCACGGTCAGCGACCACGAGTGCTCTCCTCTTCCCTGTCCGAACCAGCACCGCCTGAACCAGCCCCGCCTGAACCAGCACCGGCCGAACCAGCACTCGCTCCGTCGCCCGCCGACTCCTCGCCCGACGGCTCATCGCCGTCCACCGGCCTGCGCGGCACGACCCGCGACCCGCTGCCGGGCAGCGCCGTCGGGTCCACGGGACCGGTCTGCAAGAGCCGCGGCGGTATGGGCCCCCTCGCCGGTACGGGCGGCGACGCGCTCTCGGAGTCCGCCGCGGCCGCCTGCGCGGGAACCGTGGCCAGCTTGTTCGCGCCCCCGAGGGGCAGTCCCGCGTCGTTCAGCCCGCGGTGGCGCCGCGAGTCGTCCGGCTCCAGCGGTATCGGCGAGCCCCGCAGCGGCTCGTCCGCCGTCCTCGGCAACGTGAGCCTGAACTGCGAACCCCCGCCCGGCTCGCCCCAGGCCTGCAACCAGCCGCCGTGCAGCCGCGCGTCCTCAAGAGCGATGGAGAGCCCGAGCCCCGTCCCACCGGTGGTACGCGCGCGTGCCGGGTCCGCCCGCCAGAAGCGGCTGAACACCCGGGTCGCCTCGCCGGGCTTCAGGCCCACTCCGTAGTCCCGTACCGCCACGGCGACCGCACCGCCCGCGGCGGCGAGCCGCACCACGACGTCCTTGCCCTCACCGTGCTCCACGGCGTTGACGACGAGGTTGCGCAGCACCCGCTCCACCCGGCGGGCGTCGGCCTCGGCGACCACGGGCTGCTGGTCCCCGACGACCCGTATGTGCGTGCCCTTGCGTTCGGCGAGCATCTCGGCGCCGCCGACGACCCTGCGTACGACCTCCCGGAGGTCTATCGCCTCCGCCTCGAGTGCCGCCGCCCTCGCGTCGAACCTGCTGATCTCCAGCAGATCGGCGAGCAGCGACTCGAACCGGTCCAACTGGTCGGCGAGCAGCTCGGCCGACCGCGCGGTCACCGGATCGAAGTCCACCCGCGCCTCATGAATGACATCGGCGGCCATCCGCACCGTCGTCAACGGCGTCCGCAGCTCGTGCGAGACGTCCGACACGAACCGCCGCTGCATCCTGGACAACTCCTCCAGCTGCTGGATCTTCAGCTGCAGGTTCTGCGCCATCTTGTTGAAGGCCTCACCGAGCCGTGCGATGTCGTCCTCTCCGGTGACCTTCATACGTTCCTGAAGGCGCCCGGCGGAGAGCCGCTCGGCAATGCCTGCGGCCATCCGGACGGGCGTGACGACCTGGCGCACCACGAGCCAGGCGATGGCCCCGAGAAGCACCACGACGAAGAGCCCGGCGGTCGCGAGGGTCGTCCTGACGAGATTCAGCGACTCCTCCTCCTGCGTCAGCGGGAAGAGGTAGTACAGCTGGTACGGATCGCCGTTGAGGTCGTTCAGCCGCTTGCCGATCACCAGACCGGACTGCGGCTCACGACCGTCGTCGTAGATGACGCGCGTATTGGCCTGGTAGACGCCCGTGCCGTTGTCGACCTGGCGGCGCAGTTCCTCGGGCACGCTGACGATCGGCTCGACGCCGCCCGAGGCCCGCGAGCCCCGTACGCTTCCGGAGTCGCCCGCGGAGGTGGGGCTCAGCGTCACGACGGCGAACGCGTTCTGCCCACCGCTGGAGAGCTGCTCGACGAGGTCGGACATCCACACGGCGGCATTGCGCCCGTCGGCCGTACTGCCGTCCTGGCCCTGCCCCTGACCGGCGCTCTGCCGCGCGGCGTTGACACTGTCCTGCGCGGCCCTGAAGCCGCCGTCGGCCTGGCTCTGCGAGGCCTTCACCTTGGCCTTGAGCAGGCCGTTGTTCACCGAGCTCATGACGGCGAAGCCGAGCATGAGCACCACGCCGAGCGACATCAGCAGGGTCGTCGCGACGACCTTCAGCTGGATGTTGCGCCGCCACAGCCGCAGCGCGGGCAGCAGCGGACGGCGCACCCAGCGCACGAAGAGCCGCAGCACGGGGCTGCCCTGAACCCCGCCCTGCAGCAGCAGCCCGCCGTCGGCGAGCCGCCCGAACCGGGACGCGCCCCACGCCGGTCCAGTCCGCCCCGAGCGAGCCCTCTGACTCCCGGGCGCCGGGGAAGAACTGTCCCGGGACACGTCAGCTCGGTCCGGCCTTGTAACCGACGCCACGGACGGTCACCACGATCTCCGGCCGCTCCGGGTCGCGCTCGACCTTCGACCGGAGCCGCTGTACGTGCACGTTCACCAGGCGGGTGTCCGCCGCGTGCCGATAGCCCCAGACCTGCTCGAGCAGCACCTCACGCGTGAACACCTGCCACGGCTTGCGCGCCAGCGCGACCAGCAGGTCGAACTCCAGCGGCGTCAGCGCGATCGACTGCCCGTCCCGCTTGACGGAGTGCCCGGCCACGTCGATGACCAGGTCACCTATGGCCAGCTGCTCCGGCGCGGGCTCCTCCGACCTCCGCAGCCGCGCCCGGATCCGGGCCACGAGCTCCTTCGGCTTGAACGGCTTGACGATGTAGTCATCCGCCCCGGACTCCAGACCGACCACCACATCCACGGTGTCGCTCTTAGCCGTGAGCATGACGATCGGCACTCCGGACTCCGCCCTGATCAGACGGCACACCTCGATCCCGTCACGGCCCGGCAGCATCAAATCGAGCAGCACAAGATCAGGCTTGGCCTCCCGGAAAGCGGCCAGCGCCTTGTCGCCATCAGCTACGAACGACGGCTCAAAACCTTCACCACGCAGCACAATCCCGAGCATCTCGGCCAGTGCGGTGTCGTCGTCGACGACAAGGACTCGTCCCTTCATGCCTGACATCATCCCATTCTCGTAACAGTGACTGGGCTGCTGGTGAGGCAGGTCACTGGCCTGTGACGATAGTCGTATGAGGCCATTACTGTCTGCGGCGGTCCGTGGCTGTTGATGTCAGCAACGGATGTCAGCTCCCCACCCAAGCATGCAGTCATGCGGAGCGGGGAGGGTGAGCCGCGAACTGAGCCGGGGCCCGTGCTGCTCAGGCCGGACCGCATCCCTGCCGTCCGCCCGACCTCCACTCCCCAGCCCACCCACCTACCCCAGCTCCCATCCCGTCTGCCGTCGACCCACACACCGTGGAGCGGGCGTGGTTCAGGGCGTCAAGGTGGAGCGCGCCACTGTACGAACGACCTTGACGCCCTGGGCCGCGTCCGCTCGACTCTGCCTGGGTCGATGGCAGACGGGATGGGAGCTCCCCACGCTCACCCCATTCGGTCGGCACTCGCAAGCGGCGCCCCCTCCATCCCGGTGCCGCTTGCGCCCCCGCCGGAGGCATGTCCCTGACCGGGGCCCTGTTCGTCAGGTGCTCGCCTTATGGCCCCGGGCTCTATCCATGTGGGGGCGGGCGTCGGCGCAGCCGGGGCGGAGCGGGCCGAAGGCAGGAGCGGCGCCCCGAGCGGAGCCGGGAGCCCGCCCAGCGGAGCGGAGCGCAGCCGGGTGCCTTGATGAGGTAGAGAAACTTGATGAGGTAGAGAAACTTGTAACAGCTCATGGCCGGTATCGGGCTTGGGACTGATGGATCCTCCGTGGTCGTCTGGGCGAAGGGCTTACGACTTGGGAGTGGGATGGCTTCTTTGCACGGGGACTTGGCGCTGAATCGTCCGGGTGATGCGGTGCGGAGGAAGATCCGGGATCTGCAACCGAATGCCCTGATGCGGTGGCTCGGTCGCTGGTATCGCGGCTCAGAGGTCTGGTCCTGGGCGAATGGACTGGTGGGGGAGCGCGTGACCGGGCGCAAGCTGGACAGACTGAAACGTCGCGGCTGGTTCGTGTTACATGCCGTCCAGTGGGCGAGCGGCTCCGACATCGACCACCTGGTGATCGGACCCGCCGGGGTCTTCACCATCAACTCGAAGCGCCACAAGGGGAAATCCGTCTGGTACGGGGATCGTGCGATCACGGTCAACGGGTCCCCAACTCGGCACATTGGCATCAGTCAGGCTGAGGCACGTCGTGTCGCACGGGTGTTGTCCCAAGCCTGCGGATTCCCCGTCTCCGTCCGGCCGACGATCTCAGTCGTGGACGCGGCCAAGGTCACCGTCAAAGGCGCCGCTCCGCCGGTGCTGGTGCTGCCTGTGAAGGACTTGAGCAGGGCACTGACTGGCCTGTCGCCGGTACTTCCACCAGGCCAGGCCGCGAGGATCTACGAGATTGCTCGTGACCCTCGGACTTGGACCTGATCGCGGTATCTGCGCTGGCTCAGCCCAGGGCATCGGTGCGCTCCGCCAGCGCCCGCAAGTCGTTGGAAACCGCGCGTCCGGCCACGAGGATCAGTTCCCTGATCACGTCACGAGCTGCGATGTGTGTGCGGATCATCTCCGGCGCCAACTCCTCCGCCGCGAGCAGGCAGCCCAAGGCATCTCCGAAGTGACGCCGTTGAGCGTGAGCCCGTCCGAGGTCCATCAGGAGTCGTGCCCGGCGCTCCACAGAGAGGCCGCTGGCATCGAGGCTCTCGCCGATGTCGAGGGCTTCGCCAGCGTCTCCGAGGTCGACGGCTGTGGATACGGCCTGGATCTCGACGTTCGTGGGCCCGAACTCCAAGTTGAAGTCGTTCCGGTCTTCTCCGAGCCGGGTGGCAACCTCCCGGGCTTTATTGATCTGCGCGCGCGCAGTCGTACGCTCTCCGGCCCGCGCATGGATGAGCGCAAGCATCAGGTGGAGTGATCCCAGCACAGAGAGGTGTTGCGGCGTCGGCTCGTGATCCGTCACGTACCGCTGAAGTGCGTTAACCGCCATGGTCGTTGCATGCTCGGCCTGATCGAGGTGCTTGAGCCGCACGAAGGCGTGGGCCAGGCGGTAGATACCGGCGAAGACCCCGAGCGGCTCGCCGGACAGCTCGGCTTCGGCGTCTGACGGTGTACTACCCGGCGTTCTTGTTGGTCTGCCTGCTGGGCCTGTGGCGTGCGGAGGTGTGCGGTTTGCGGTGGGTGGACATCGACTTGGAGAACCGGGTCGTCTGGATCGAGCAGCAACGGCAGCGAACGAGCGCTGGCACAGTTGACGTGGATCTCAAGTCCGAGACGTCGAAGGCTCCGCTGCCGCTCCCCGCTCAGTGCATCGCACCGCTTCGGTGGACTCGGATGCGCACGGCGTGGCTGCGGGAGCGCGCGATTGGTCGGGGCCGCGCCTGGTTCGACGACCCGGAAGATCACGTGTTCGTCACACGAACCGGGCGGCCCCTTCTCGCAGAGAACCTCTACCTGACCTTGAAACGGGTCATCAAGGCAGAAGAGCTCGGCAGGATGAACCTCAAGGGGCTCCGCAAGTCCTGCGGCACGCTCCTGGTGCACCTCAAGGCGCACCCTCGGGTCATCAAGGCGATTCTGCGGCATAGCCGGATCGCGACCACCCTCGACATCTACGCTGAGGCTCTGGACCCAGACGTCATCGAGGCAGTTGCCCAGCTCGACCGGCTGTTGCGACAGCCAGCGCGCATCCGACAGTTGGAGGCTGCGCACACGGCCCCGGAGACCGACTGATGTAGGACTTGGATGTCACGGCCCCTCTCCCTGCGAATCGCCGCAGGTGGAGGGGCCCTTCTCGTCGATCAGGCCGACAACATCCCATTAGCTAATCGTTACCTGGCGTGACCTGGCACATAGCTCGGCAAGGCCCTCTGCTGTCACAGGTGACAGAACGCCCTCTTCCGTGACAATCGCCGTCACCAACTCGGGCGGCGTCACGTCGAATGCGGGGTTGTACGCCTGGGTCCCGAGGGGTGCCACCGGTATACCGCCTCCCGCTTCCATCCCGATCACCGGCACATACGGTGCCGTGACCTCCGTCACTTCATGACTGCCTCGCTGCTCGACCTCGATGGCCGCCCCGTTCGGTGTCCTCGGGTCCACGGTGGTCACCGGAGCCACCACGATGAACGGCACATGGTGATACCGCGCCAGCACAGCGAGCGGATAGCTCCCCACCTTGTTCGCCACCGAACCGTCGGCCGCGATGCGGTCGGCACCGATCAGCACGGCATCCACCTCACCCGCCGCGAACAGCGAACCCGCCGCGTTGTCCGTAAGCAAGGTGTACGCCATTCCGCTCCGCGCCGCCTCGTACGCGGTGAGCCTGGCCCCCTGCAGCAGCGGCCTCGTCTCGTCCACCCACAGCCTGCGCAGACTCCCCTGCCGGTGCGCCTTGAGCGCCACCGCGAACGCCGTGCCCTCCCCTCCGGAGACCAGCGCCCCCGTATTGCAGTGCGTCAGGATCCGGTGCCCGCCGCCGGGCAACAGCTCGTCGAGCAGGGCCAGGCCGTGAGCCGCCATCCGGCCGCTGGCCTCGGCGTCCTCGGCGTGCAGGGCCCGCGCCGCGTCGAGCGCGGCACCGGCCGCCGTGCGGGCGTCGGCACCGTCCGCGGCCGCCGCGCGATACGCGGCCTGGGCCCGTCGTGCGCCGTACGCGAGATTGACCGCGGTGGGCCGCGCCCCCGCCAGGGAGTCCGCCGCCACGTCCACGTCGAAGCCGCGGGCGGCGGCGAGCGCGACGCCGTACGCCCCCGCGATGCCCAGCAGCGGCGCCCCTCGCACCGCGAGCGTCCTGATCGCCTCCACGAGAGCCGGTGCGTCGGTGCACACCAGCTCGATCTCCTCGCCCGGCAGCCTGGTCTGGTCGAGCAGGACGACCACAGGGCCCTCGGGCGGGTCGTCCCATCGGATCGCGGGAACCGTCGGGATTCCGGTCGGCCGGTTGTCCTCGCTGGATTGCGCGTACTGATCAGCCATCCGCCCAGTCTGCCCCGTACCCCGCGGACAATTGAAGGTGTACAGCCGCTACGGCGCCCGGTCACCTCGAGGGCCCACCGTGACACGATGGCTGCCAACCTGCCGCCGCACCCGCGGACGGGCACCTTGAAGGAGCGACGATGAACGACACTCCGGGCTGGGCCTCGCCCGGATCTGCCCCCTCCGACGGACAGGACTCCGGCAGGCCGGACGCCGAAGGGCCCGCGGACGCCGGCCGGCAGGACGGCCCGCCCAAGTGGTCCAAGGAGCAGCCGCCGCCCGCCCAGTGGTCCCCGCCCAGCAACCCCGGCCCGGGCGCCACCCCGCCTCCGCCGCCCCCTCCGCCCGGCCAGGGCGGCGGCTGGGGCAACCAGCCCCCGGGCCCCGGTGGCTACCGCGGCTGGGGCGCCTGGCAGGGACCGCCGCCCGCGGCCAAGCCCGGCGTCATCCCGCTCCGCCCGCTCGGCGTCGGTGAGATCCTCGACGGCGCGGTGTCGACCATGCGCGCCCACTGGCGCACGGTCCTCGGCATCTCGCTGACCGTCGCCGTGCTCACGGAGATCGTCGTCGTCCTCCTCCAGGGACTCGTCCTCAACGAGTCCGTCGACACCGAAGCCCTCGACGACCCGAGCGCGACCGTCGGAGAACTGACCCGCGCCATGGGCGACACGATGCTGAGCTCCGGAGTGGTCCTCGCGATCACCCTGCTCGGCACGATCGTCGCGACGGCCCTCCTCACCATGGTCACCAGTCGCGCCGTGCTCGGTAAGCCGGTGACCACCACGGAGGCCTGGCGGGACTCCCGCCCCCAGCTCGCCAAGCTGTTCGGTCTGACCCTGCTCATTCCGCTCATCGGCGCCGCGATCATCACCGTCGGCATCCTGCCCGGCCTGCTGATCGCGCTGGCGGGCCCGTCCGACGCCGGCGCGACCCTCGCCGTACTCGGCGGTCTCGCCGCGGCCGTCGCCGCCCTCTGGATCGTGGTCCGCCTCTCGCTCGCCTCCCCGGCCCTCATGCTGGAGAAGCAGGGCATCAAGAAGTCCCTGACCCGCTCCGCCAAGCTGGTCCACGGCTCCTGGTGGCGGGTCTTCGGCATCCAGCTGCTCGCCGCGATCATCGCCAACGTCGTGGCGTCGATCATCGTCATCCCGTTCACGTTCCTCGCCGGGGCGGTCAGCGGCGACGGCGTCACCGGCTTCCTCGACAGCACCGGGGAACTGGGCTGGACCTTCCTGATCGTCAGCGGCGTCGGCTCGGTCATCGGCTCCATGCTGACGTTCCCGATCACGGCCGGCGTCACCGTGCTCCTCTACATCGACCAGCGCATCCGGCGCGAGGCCCTCGACCTCGAACTCGCCCGCGCCGCAGGCCTCCCCGGCCACACTCCCCACGCACCCGGCTCCTCGGGGAGCTGATGCGGTGACCGCGGCGGGGGCAGTACGCAGGGGGCTCGGAGCCGCACCGCTCCTGCCGCACACCGGCGACGACCCACCGGTGACGATCCCGCGCGACCCCGCGCGGGAGGCCGCCGAGCGCGAACTGTCCAAGCCGATGTACCACGAGAACGACCCCAGCCTCTTCCAGCGGGCCCTGAACCGCTTCTGGGGCTGGGTCGACGACCTGTTCTCCGCCGCCTCGGGGGCCACCCCGGGCGGCGCACTCGGGCTCCTGGTCATCGTCCTGGCCGTCGTACTCGTGATCGTCGCCCTCTGGTGGCGCCTGGGCACCCCGCACCGCGCCGCCGCCTCCGAAGCCCACGCCCTCTTCGACGACCGCCCCCGCAGCGCCGCCGAACACCGCGCCGCCTCCGAAGTCCACGCCGGCAGGGCCCACTGGAACCAGGCCGTGCAGGAACGCATGCGCGCCGTCGTCCGCGCCCTGGAGGAACGCGCGCTCCTCGACCCCCGCCCCGGCCGCACAGCCGACGAAGCCGCAGCGGAGGCGGGCCGCACCCTCCCCTCCCACACCGACCGACTCCGCGCCGCCGCCCACGCGTTCGACGACGTCACGTACGGCGGCCGCACCGCGGACCAAGCCACGTACCTCCGCCTGGCCGAGCTCGACCACGACCTGCGGCGCACCAAGCCGGTCCTGACCAGCACCGCCCACACCACGCCGAGCAACAGGTCCCAGCCGAGCAACAGCTCCCAGGGGAACGCCGAATGACCGGCCCAAGCCCCGCCACGGAGCCGCCCGCGGCCTCGACGTCGATCACCCCCACGCCCCGCCAGCTCTGGACCCGCTCCCGGGGCATCGTCCTCGCCGTGGTCGTCCTCCTCGTGGCCGCCGTCGCCATCGCCGCCGTCCGCTCCAGCGCCCAGCACGGCCGCCTCGACCCGCGCTCCGCCGACAGCCGGGGCAGCCGAGCCGTCGCCGAACTCCTCGCCGACCAGGGCGTGTCCACCCGCGTCGTCACCAGCACCGAAGAGGCCAGGGCCGCGGCCGGTCCCGACACGACCCTCCTCGTGGCCGACCCCGACCTGCTCACCGGAGGCCAGCGCTCCCGCCTCCACTCGGCCACCGAGAACTCCGGCGGCCGCACCATCCTCGTCACCCCGGGCACCCGCTCGATCGGTGACCTCGCCCCCGGGGTCACCGCCGAGCCCACCACCAGCGCCGACTCCACCCTCTCCGCAGGCTGCGCCCTCCCGGCGGCCCGCCGCGCAGGCAGCGCCGACCTGGGCGGCATCCGCTACGACACCCTCGCTCCGGACGCCGAGGCCTGCTACCTCAGCGACGGACTCCCCAGCCTTCTGCATCTCCCCGCCCCCCACGGAAAGGGCGACACCGTCGTCCTCGGCGCCCCCGACATCCTCTACAACGACCGACTCGACGAGCAGGGCAACGCCTCACTCGCCCTCCAACTCCTCGGCTCCCCCCCCCACTTGGTCTGGTACCTCCCCTCACCTGCCGACGACCGGGCCGCGACCGACTCCGAACGCCGCAGCTTCTTCGACCTGATCCCCTCCGGCTGGCTCTGGGGCACCCTGCAACTCGCCGTCGCCGCCGTACTCGCCGCCCTGTGGCGCGCCCGCCGCCTCGGCCCCCTCGTCGCCGAACGCCTCCCCGTCGCCATCCGCGCCTCCGAAGCCGTGGAAGGCCGCGCCCGCCTCTACCGCAAGGTCAACGCCCGCGACCGCGCAGCCGCAGCTCTACGCACCGCAGGCCGCACCCGCCTCGCCCCCCTCGTCGGCGTCTCCCCCGGCCGGGCACACACACCCGAGACCTTGCTCCCCGCCCTGACGGCCCGTCTCCGCACCCCCGGCCAAGAACTGCACCCCCTCCTCTTCGGACCACCTCCCGGCAACGACGCAGCACTCATCGCCCTCGCCGACCAACTCGACGCCCTCGAAAGAGAGGTACGCCACTCATGATGGACCCGACCACTGACAACGGGCCCACCGGAGAGCCCCGCGACTCACGCGCTTCCCTCGAAGCCCTGCGCGCCGAGATCTCCAAGGCCGTGGTCGGCCAGGACCCCGCCGTCACCGGCCTCGTCGTCGCCCTCCTCTGCCGCGGCCATGTCCTGCTCGAAGGAGTCCCCGGGGTGGCCAAAACGCTGCTCGTCCGCGCCCTCTCCGCGAGCCTCGAACTCGACACCAAGCGCGTCCAGTTCACCCCCGACCTGATGCCGAGCGACATCACCGGCTCCCTCGTCTACGACGCCCGCACCACGGAGTTCTCCTTCCAGCCCGGCCCCGTCTTCACCAACCTCCTCCTGGCCGACGAGATCAACCGGACCCCGCCCAAGACCCAGTCCTCGCTCCTCGAAGCGATGGAAGAACGCCAGGTCACCGTCGACGGCACCCCGCGCCCCCTCCCCGAACCCTTCCTGGTCGCCGCCACGCAGAACCCCGTCGAGTACGAGGGGACGTACCCCCTCCCCGAAGCCCAGCTCGACCGCTTCCTGCTCAAACTGACGGTCCCCCTCCCCTCCCGCGAGGACGAGATCGACGTGCTCACCCGACACGCGCAAGGCTTCAACCCGCGCGACCTGCGCGCCGCCGGCGTACGCCCCGTGGCGGGCCCTGCAGACCTCGAAGCCGCCAGGGCCGCCGTCGCCAAGACCTCCATCTCCCCCGAGATCACCGCGTACGTGGTGGACCTGTGCCGCGCCACCCGCGACTCCCCGTCCCTCACCCTCGGCGTCTCCCCTCGAGGCGCCACGGCCCTGCTCTCCACGGCCCGCGCCTGGGCCTGGCTCACCGGCCGCGACTACGTCATCCCCGACGACGTCAAAGCCCTGGCACTCCCCACCCTCCGCCACCGGATCCAGCTCCGCCCGGAGGCCGAGATGGAGGGCGTCACCGCCGACTCCGTCATCAACGCGATCCTCGCCCACGTCCCGGTCCCCCGCTGATGGCACTCACCGGCCGCACCGCCCTCCTGGCAGCCCTCGGCACACTCCCCGTGGGCCTATGGGACCCCAGCTGGACCGGCATCCTCGCCGTCAACACCCCGCTGGCCCTGGCCTGTGCCTGCGACTTCGCCCTGGCCGCTCCCGTACGCCGCCTCGGCCTGACCCGCACCGGCGACACCACGGTCCGCCTCGGCGAGACCGCCGACGTCGAGCTCACGGTCACCAACCCCTCCCGCCACCCCCTGCGCGCGGAGCTCCGCGACGCCTGGCCCCCGAGCAGCTGGCAGTCCGGCACCGAAGTCACCGCGTCCCGCCACCGCTCGACCGTCCCGGCCGGCGAGCGCCGCCGCTTCACGACCCGACTGCGCCCCACGCGCCGGGGCGACCACCGGGCCGACCGCGTCACCATCCGCTCGTACGGCCCCCTGGGCCTCTTCACCCGACAGGGCAGCCACCAAGTCCCCTGGACCCTGCGCGTCCTGCCACCCTTCGCCAGCCGGAAGCACCTGCCCTCCAAGCTGGCCCGCCTTCGCGAACTCGACGGCCGCACCAGCGTGCTCACACGAGGCCAGGGCACCGAGTTCGACAGCCTCCGCGACTACGTTCCCGGGGACGACACCCGCTCCATCGACTGGCGCGCCACCGCCCGCCAGTCCAGCGTCGCGATCCGCACCTGGCGCCCGGAACGCGACCGTCACATCCTCCTGGTGCTCGACACCGGCCGCGCCTCGACGCCTCCATGGACGCCGCCCTGCTCCTCGCCGCCCTCGCTTCCCGCGCCGGCGACCGCGTGGATCTGCTCGCCTACGACCGTCGAGTGCGCGCCCTGGTCCAGGGCCGGTCAGCAGGCGACGTCCTCCCGTCCGTGGTCAACGCTCTGGCCACATTGGAGCCGGAACTCGTCGAAACAGATGCCCGGGGCCTCACCTCGACGGCCCTGCGAACCGCTCCGCGCAGTTCCCTGATCGTGCTCCTCACCAGCCTCGACGCGGCCCCCATCGAAGAGGGCCTGCTCCCCGTACTCTCCCGCCTCACCCAGCGCCACAAGGTCCTGGTCGCCTCGGTGGCCGATCCTCACATCGACAAGATGGCGAACTCCCGCGGAACCACAGAAGCGGTCTACGACGCCGCGGCGGCCGCGCAGGCCCAGTCGGAACGCCACCGCACAGCCGAACAGCTCAGGCGCCGAGGCGTCACCGTCGTGGACGCCACCCCGCATGACCTCGCGCCCGCTCTGGCAGACGCATACCTTTCCCTCAAGGCCGCAGGACGCCTCTGAATTCAGCCCGGCCAATAATGCAGGCCCCTACCTGCCCCTAGAACGCAGAAAACCCCCGCACCATAAGGTGCGGGGGTTTCCCGATCAAAATTAGTTCGGCGGCGTCCTACTCTCCCACAGGGTCCCCC